>NZ_POYX01000157.1:0-1326 GCF_002913865.1 Campylobacter concisus | reverse complement strand
CTTGGTTTTTATAAGTGTTTAGTAGATCAAGTACATCTTTACCATTACTTGAGATTGCATTTTTAAGAGCAAGTTGTAGATCTTTAAATGTGCTTTTTAGTTGATTTAGAGCTGGGTTATTAGTATCAGCTTCTAGGCTTGCTTCATAGTTGCCATCTTTTATCTCATTTACAAAGGTGTTGGCTTTTTGGATGAAGATACTTTGATCTTTCATGCCATCTTCAATGGCCTTTGTGTTTTTGTTTATTAGCTCTGCCATTTGACCAAATTCATCTTTAGATGTTATCTCTATAGGCTCTGCTTTATTTGTCTTATGATTTAGTAGATCAAAGAAAGATAGTAGGCCTGTTTTTAGTTTGAGGATGATTTTTAGGAGGTAAGAAGACATTAGAAGTGACACTATCACAGAGATGATGATCGCTGCTAAGATAACGCCGATAGCTGAGTAAAATAGCGTATGCAAATCTTTTAAAAGCACATCCTCGTCCATCTCGCCAAATAGGTACCAATCAAGGCTAGGGATATATTTTGAGCCAATTATCAAATTTCTCGTGCCGTTAAAGTGATGGATGACGCCGCCATTTTTATTCATCAAAACATCAAATTTCTCTTTGCCAAGGACGTCTTTTACATTTACTTTGCCGACCCTGTCGCTCTTTTCTATCTTTACGATACCACTTGAATCAACTATTAGGAATTTACTGCCCTCGCCCATGGTTTTTGAAGTGACTAAATTTACGATGTCATCAAGGTTCATACCTATCGCACTGACGCCATAAAATTTGCCGTCTTTTTCAACCTTACTATTTACATAAAGTGTTAGCGAGCCAGTGGCTTCTGAGACTTGGATGTTTAGAGAATTTATCTCTTTGCCGTTTTTAACGTCAAAATACCAGCTATCACGTGGATTGTCCTTGCTAAGCTGCTTTAAAATTTTGTCGTTTGTGTAGTAATTTAGTGTTCTATCAGAGACAAACATCGCCGTTGAGAGATTAAACGCCTTCATAAGGTCGGTGTTGTAGTTAAAAAGCGTTGCTAATCCGTCCTTTGGTTCGCCCTCGTCGATCCACTTTAGAAGATAGTCATTTTTGGTCATCTGATAAGAGGTGTTGATGATCTTGTCTATGGCATAGCCGATCTCACCTGCAACGTTTGAGACAGCTAGTGGTAGCTCATCTTTCACAACTTTTTCTGTATATAGATTGCGAGCTATGTTGTAACTAATGAGGCTAACGCCGATTAGTAGCAGCACGATCACAGCTGTCAAAATAACAGAAATTTTAATCCTTAAAGACTTCATAAATCACTCCTTGATCAATATTTGCG
>NZ_POYX01000156.1:0-1128 GCF_002913865.1 Campylobacter concisus | reverse complement strand
GCTATTAAAAATATGCTTGTTAGTAGTAGAAGTATAATGCCTATAAATTTCATCCTATATCCTTTTAGAAGATTTATTTTGCGTATTTTATTGTCATTATATTTATAATATTATTAATTTATTATGCTTTATTTGTAGATTGTTAAATTTTAGGTTTTTTTAGTATTTTATGGTTATAAAATTCATCCGACTTGCTCCATTTTTCATTTTTGTCTATAAATTCATAAAATGAGTAAGAAGCGTCCGCCATATCAGCATGATCTTTTATATCAGAGATTATTTGTTTTACAGATTTATTTTTAGGGTTATTATTGTTGTTTTCCACTATTTTTCCTTAACGAAAGTGTTTTTAGAGCTATCAAAGTAAAATTTATTTCCACCTAAGACATAGTTTGTTTCGCTCTTGCTAAATTTTATACCAGCTCCTTCATCTCCAAATAGACCATATTTTTTTGATTGATAGCTATATGTTGCTGATATATCTATAGGTATTACGACACCATTATTGTCTATATAGAAATATCCCAATCCCATTGATGGTTTAAACTTATTGTAGTTTTCAAGTCCTATGAAATTTATAATTTTATCTGCAAATTCTTTTGGAATTTTAACTCTTTTACCTGTTTGGTTTTCATAATCAATAGAGCTAGTATAATATCGTTTACCGTTTGAAAGAGTTTGCTCTATTTTTGGATTGTTATAATACCTTTCCTTTAGTAGCTCTCTCATCTTTGCATTTCTTTCGCTTTTGTTTGATATATGGGCTATTTCACTTAAAATTTGTTGATTAACCGCTTTTCTCTCAGCTTCTCTTTTCTCTATCTCATCAACAAATTTCTGATTAAATATATAAACCCCACCATATTTACTAGCTAAATTTTCTAGTTCAGAGTTGCTTATCTTGTTGCTTGCTTGATTTGCAGAGCAGGCTATTAAAAATATGCTTGTTAGTAGTAGAAGTATAATGCCTATAAATTTCATCCTATATCCTTTTAGAAGATTTATTTTGGGTATTTTATTGTCATTATATTTATAATATTATTAATTTATTATGCTTTATTTGTAGATTGTTAAATTTTAGGTTTTTTTAGTATTTTATGGTTATAATATTCATCCGACTTGCTACTT
>NZ_POYX01000155.1:0-3458 GCF_002913865.1 Campylobacter concisus | reverse complement strand
AATGCCAAAAAATGTAAAATAAGCGAATTTAAAATTTTTAAGGAAAAGTATGAAAAAATTTTCTAAATTTCTAGCAGTCGTAGCTCTTTTAGGGCTTTTTAGTGGTTGTGCTGAAAAATACACCGAACTTTACAATCTAACTCCAGACGAGTGGTACGCTCAGGTCATCGCCGATATCAAAGATGGCGATCTGGAGTCAGCTGATAAACACTACGTTTCAATGGCTAGCGAGCACGTTGCAAGCCCACTTTTGGAGCAGATTTTACTCATCCTTGCCCAAGCTCACGCAAATGACGAAGAGTATCTCATGGCAAATCACTATCTTGATGAGTACATCAAAAGATACGGCGACAACGGCCCAAAAACAGAATTTGCTCAGTATCTAAAGATAAAGGCAAATTTTGACTCATTTACCCAGCCAAACCGCAACCAAAAGCTCATGGAAGATAGCGTAACTGAGATCGAGAAATTTCTTTATATGTATCCAAATACCGAGTATAAGCCACTTATCGAGACCATGCTTATCAAATTTAAACTAGCGCTTTACTTCTTAGATATGCAAATAGCAGATCTTTACAAGAGAACTGGCCGTGACGTTTCGGCTAAAATTTACGAGCAAAAGCTAGAAGAGTCGCCGTTTAAAAACTCAGACCTTATCAAACCTGACGTGGCATGGTATAGAAAACTGTTTGAATAGGAGAAATTTTGCAAATAAACGAAAACAAAAGCTTGCCAACCGAAATTCCTATCATCGTTGAGGACGAGCTATTTTTATATCCATTTATGATAACACCGCTTTTTTTAAGCGACGAAGAAAATTTAAAAGCACTTGAACTTGCCATACAAGGTGAAACGCCGATCCTTGTCGTGCCTACAAAGCCACAGCAAGACGGCGCTAGAGACTTTGACGGCATCTATGACGCAGGCGTTATCGGCACGATAATGCGCCGCGTGCCGCTACCTGACGGGCGCGTAAAAGTGCTATTTCAGGGCATCGATAAAGGTAAAATTTTAAAACAATCAGGCATAAACCCACTCCGTGGTATCGTCGATATGCTCCACGTCAAGCGCCCATCACAGGTCAAAACTGACGCTCTCATCGTGGTTTTAAGAGAAAAAGTAAGAGAGCTTTCGCAGTTTAGTCACTTTTTCCCACCTGATCTTTTAAAGACGATCGAAGAGAGTGCTGAAGCGATCAGAGTTTGTGACCTAGTTTCAAGCGCACTTCGCCTAAAAAAACAGATCGCTTATAGCTTTTTTGTCGAGGAAAATTTAGAGCAGCGCCTACTAAAGCTCATCGACTACGTCATCGAAGAGATCGAGGCAAACAAGCTTCAAAAAGAGATCAAAAATAAGGTCCATTCAAAGATCGACAAGACAAATAAAGAGTACTTTTTAAAAGAGCAGCTAAAGCAAATTCAAGCTGAGCTTGGAGCGGATACGAGCCGTGAAGAGGAGCTTGAAGAGTATAATAAAAAGCTTGATGCGAAGAAGAAATTTATGGCTGAGGATGCCTATAAAGAGATCAAAAAACAAATAGACAAGCTCTCTCGCATGCACCCAGACTCAGCCGACGCAAACACCTTGCAAAGCTACCTTGACTGGGTACTTGAAATTCCATTTGAAAATGTAGCTAAGAAAAAGTCATCTATCACCGAAGTGAGCAAGCACCTAAATGCTGACCACTATAGCTTAGAAAAGCCAAAAGAGCGCATAGAGGAGTATTTTGCATTGCGTGAGCTTTTAGAGCTTAGAGGAGTTGGTGAGAAGGTAAATAATGGCGCCATTTTGTGCTTTGCAGGCCCTCCTGGTGTGGGTAAAACAAGCCTTGCAAACTCGATCGCAAAGGCGCTAAAACGTGAGCTAGTTAGGATCGCACTTGGCGGACTTGAAGACGTAAACGAACTAAGAGGCCACCGCCGTACATATATAGGCGCTATGCCAGGCCGCATCGTGCAAGGGCTCATAGAAGCCAAGCAGATGAACCCAGTGGTTGTACTAGATGAGATCGACAAGGTTGGCAGAAGCTACAGGGGCGATCCGACGGCTGTTTTACTTGAAATTTTAGACCCAGAGCAAAATAATAAATTTAGAGACTACTATCTAAATTTTAACATCGATCTTAGCAAGATCATCTTCATCGCCACAGCAAATGACGTGAGCATGATACCAGCTGCACTTCGCGACAGGATGGAGTTTATCGAGCTTAGCTCATACACCCCACAAGAGAAATTTGAGATAGCTAAAAAATATCTCTTGCCCCAAGAGCTTAAAAAGCACGGCCTAAAACCAAGTGATGTAAGCATCAGCAAAGAGGCACTTGAGCTAATAATTAGCGACTACACAAGAGAGAGTGGCGTGCGAAATTTACGCCGCAGGATCGCTGACATACTAAGAAAAGTCGCCAAAAATATCCTCACTAAAAAGAATGAAGGCAAGATTAGCGTCACGGCTAAAAATTTAAAAGAGTTTTTAGAGAAAAAGGTCTATGAGATCGAGCCAGCGGATAAAAAAGATCAGATAGGCCTAGTAAATGGCCTTGCTTGGACTAGTGTCGGAGGTGACGTGCTAAGGATCGAGGCTATCAGGATCCAAGGCAAAGGCAATATGCAGATCACTGGTCAGCTAGGTGACGTAATGAAAGAGAGCGCTCAGATCGCATTTAGCGTCGTAAAAGTACTGATCGATAACAAAAAGCTAAAAGTGCCGATGGCTATCGTGCCAAAATTTGACGATGACAAACACAAGCTCGAAGCCAGCGACGTTTATAGACGCTACGACCTTCACTTACACGTGCCAGAGGGTGCTGTGCCAAAAGACGGCCCAAGCGCTGGTATCACGATGACAACGGCGATCGCATCGATACTGACTGACACAAAGGTCAAGCACGACATCGCAATGACTGGCGAGATCACGCTAACGGGTAGAGTGCTACCGATCGGAGGACTAAAAGAGAAGCTGATCGCCGCTCACAAAGCTGGCATCAAAACAGCTCTGATACCTCGCAAAAACTATGACCGCGACCTTATCGATATACCAGCTGAAGTAAAAGGCGACATGAAGATCATCGCAGTTGATACGATCGATGATGTACTAAAAAATGCTCTTGTAGCTAAAAAATAATCCTTATTCTAGCCCTAATCTCACTTTAGGGCTAGATAAATTTATAAATTTTGGCCATCCTAAAATCCAAGCAAAAAGCCACATAGCGCATATAAGCAGTTAATAATTTAAACAATATGTTGCGAAAATTTCTAGCAAATTTTAAAATTTGAAAAAATATAAAATTCCATTTGTGATACTTTTACCCAAAAGGGAGAAAAGGGGACTTGAATTATGTTCTGCTTGCAGTTACAAGCTTGCGAAGTAAAGCCGTCTCCTTATCCCCCTTTTTAAATCCTCCAATCCCCTCGCACGTTAGAAGTGCATGCTTCAGTGCTTCGCACTGCATGCGTTTT
>NZ_POYX01000154.1:0-1094 GCF_002913865.1 Campylobacter concisus | reverse complement strand
GAGTTACAAGAGAAAATTACAAATTTAACCGAATTAAAACGTCTGTCTTCGGAAAAACAAAAAGAATTTTTAGATACTTTTTTTGGCAACTGAACGGATAAAATATGCTGCAACATATATAGAAACTGATGGTAAAAATCAAAAAACATTAGACAGACTCTACTTACAAAAATGGAATGACAGAGTGTCTTATCTTTTAAAACTTGCCATGTCTGGAAATGATTATCTTAAGACATTACAAGGATACAAGAATTTAAGAGTTTGCAAAGATGCTTCTTGTGGACACACAAATGAGCTTTTTATAATACAAAATAAACTTGGGTATATCGAGAATAATAGCCCAGAAGAGACTAAAAAAGCCGAGAAAATAGCACTTTTTGGAAACGAATCATACAAACAATATATTATCGCCAAAGACGACTTTTGAAAAAGCCTACACACTGTGCTGACTAAATCAGAAAAGATGGACAAACATCCGATCGTAAGTATCCTTGAAAAGATAAGACAATATGATGATGAATTTGCTGGACTTGATAATTTCTTTGTACAGCAGAATCTAAAAAGCCTTTATTCTGCAAAGTACTATATGAATTTACTTGTCAACCCAAAAGCATTTGGTGAGAGCTACCAAGAAATAGAGCTTTGTGAGATTAAACAAGAGTTTTTAAGTGACGAACTTCGTGCAAAATGTATAAAAAATAACAATAAATTAAAATAAATTCGTGACTATAAAACTAATAAGTTAAGTATAACTTTTTATTCTAATTCCATGATTGATCAATCAAACTATACAAGTTCTTATAAATTAGGATTTAATTACTTATATAACAGCAAAACAAAAATATTAAAAATTGGTTTTATCTAGGATTTTAAATATAACTATGACTAAAAATAAATTATACTACAGCTTATATAAAAGAGTAGTAGCTACTATGAAAATCATGAAAAATAAATATAAAGTCATAAAATTTGGAGAAATTCTAAAAAATTTTACAAATGGTATCAAAAATATCAAAACCTGACTAAAATTTAAAATAGAATACTATGAAAATCTTTAGAAATACAATAAATCTCATATCCAAATAGAATAAAAG
>NZ_POYX01000153.1:0-16127 GCF_002913865.1 Campylobacter concisus | reverse complement strand
GCTTGAAATAGTGCAAATTAGCATTATTTTAAAATTTTAAAAATAGAGGATTTTAAAAAAATTTTGAAGAAATTTAGATATCTAGCTCAAACTTCTTAAAGCTAACCCTTGGATTTATAGTTAGCTTATCATGTGAGATAAACTCTTTTTTTAAGTATTTTTCTCGACCAGCTCTTGCTATCATCAGCGCATTGTCAGAGCAAAACGCAAGTGGAGCTAGCAAAAGCTCGCACTCATTTTTTTGACAAAGAGTTTCAAGTCTTTTTCGTAAATTTAAATTTGCGCTCGCTCCGCCAACGACGCCAAAGCGCTTGAAATTTCTTAGCTTAAAAACCTTTTCAAGTTTATTTAAGATGTGTTCGCAGGCTGTGTTTTCAAAGGCGTAGCAAATATCCGTGATATCTTTTTGTGTGATAGTTTCAAGTTTTGAAATTTCAACTCTGACTTGGTTTTTAAGCCCTGAAAAGCTGTACTCAAGGCGCTTGTCGTGAAGAAGCGGAACGGTAAATTTAAACCTATCTTTATCCTCACACAAAAGTGCGTTTTGCTGCACAACAGCGCCTCCCGGATAGCCAAGATCAAGCATCTTTGCCACCTTGTCAAAGCTCTCGCCAAAGCTATCATCGCCAGTGCTTGCAAGCTCTAAAATCTCACCATTTTCGTCAATCTCAAGAATCATCGTATGTCCGCCACTTACTAGCAAAACGCCAAGCGGAAATGTGGTCTCACGATCTAAAAATAGCGAGTAGATGTGGCCAACTAGGTGATTTACAGCAATTAGCGGTATATTTAGGGCGATGCTTAGCGCTTTTGCCATGCTCACACCACCTATTAGGCTCACGCTTAGCCCTGGCTCGTTTGTCACAGCGATCGCTTTTATATCTTTTAAATTTGGCAAGATATCATTTAAAAGCGCTGGCAGTGCCTTTGTGTGAAGCCTCGCTGCAAGCTCTGGGACCACACCACCAAAGATAGCGTGCTCCTCTTCTTGTGAGATCTTTTTATAATAAATTTGCTCTAGCGTGCGTTCGTCTATAAGCGCGACAGAGCTGTCATCGCAGCTACTTTCTATGCCAAGTATCATCTAAACTCCGCTAGTATCATGCCAGCAAATTTCTCTTTGCCATTTTCGCTTTTGTAAAACTCGACCCTGTAAATTTTGCCATCTTTATCTATGCTGTAGCTCTTGTTTAGGCTGTTTTTATCGATGTCCTGCTCGCTCTCATCGATGCTTTTAGTGCCATATCCTATGACATTTACGCGCACGTTTTTGAGCGATTTTACTTTAAAGCTCTTTTTCACGCTAAATTTGTCGCCACTTTTTAGCACCTGCTCGTTGCTGTCGCTCAAAAGAGAAATTTTATCAAGCGGCTTTGCAAACTCGAAGTATTGTGGCTTTAGCTTTGTAACAGAACGGTTACCATACTGCACTTTGTAAGTCTCTTTATCTTTTATGACGGCGATTAGCGGATTTGGCGAGTGGTAGTTTAGCTCGCCCTTTTTAAATGGCACGAAGCTTATCACTGGTTTTAAATTTTTAAGGCTAAGAGCGTAGCTGTCAAATAGCTCAAGTCTGATCTCTTTTTCGATCGCCTTTTTCACACTTTTGACATCGAGCTCAAATGGCCTAGTAAAGCTAATACCAGCCTTTTTCATATACTCTTCGATCGCTATAAGGTGATAATATGTCCTTTGCTCGGCATTTAAATTTTTACTAGCTTCGTTTGCAAAGGCTGACTTGTTTTGCGTGATAGCATAGTAGGTGAGGCTTTTTAGCATCTCTTTATCGCCCATCGCGGTGTGCGTATTTTTGACGTGATACTGATGTTTTGGGTCTATGAGGTGCTTATTTAGCACGTCTTTTACGCTTGAGGCTATACTTTCAAGCTCTGGATACTTTGAGCCTGGTAGCGTGCTTTGGTCGATTATGCAAGTGTTGCCCCATTTGTCTGGGTTTTCGTCCTTGTTTATAAAAGTATCTCTATAATATCCGCTACCATCGTGTAAATTTAAGATGAGCGTGACGTTTTTGTCGGTGATGACGTCTTTTATCTTCATCACTGAGTTGTAGTCTGGATCGTCCTTTTCGACGTGGGCAAATTTTCTATTCATATCGCCCTTTGTGCCGCGACTTCGCTCGATGATGCTTGGGAAATTTAAATTTGGCACGACCCAAAGCGAGCCTTTTGTGATGTTATAATCAGTCGCCACGATAGAAGCCGCCAAAAAGCCGCCTGGCTCGTCGCCTTGTATGCCACCGATTAAGAGCATAGTATTGCTACTTGGCTCACCTTTTTTGATAAGTGCATAGTCCAGTGCGCTTGCATTTGCAAGGCTTGCAGCCGCAAGAGCTGCTAAAAAAAGTCTAAATTTACGCATTAATATCCTTCGTAATGCTTTGTTTTTGGCAAAAGCAAATTTAAAACTATACCAGTAACCGCGCCAAGTCCGATACCTGAAAATTTAACCGCTCCAAGGTCAAGCACCATGCCACCGATGGCAAAGATGAAGATGAGGGCTACGATTATCATATTTCTAGGATCGGCAAGATCTACTTTATTTTTTATAAGTGTCTCCATGCCAACGCTTGCGATGATGCCAAAAAGTAGTAGCATGATGCCGCCGATAACTGGCGCTGGGATGGTCGAGAGCACCGCGCCAAGCTTGCCAACAAAGGCTAGCACGATAGCAGTGATCGCTGCAAAGGTCATGATTGCTGGATTATACGCTTTTGTAAGACTAACTGCACCTGTGACCTCTGAGTAGGTGGTGTTTGGCGGACCACCAAAGGCAGCAGCTAGCGAGGTAGCTAGGCCATCGCCTAAAAGGGTATTTTTAAGCCCTGGATTTTTCAAAAAATCCTCTTTTGTGACGTTTGAGATAGCGAGCATATCACCGATGTGTTCGATCGCTGGGGCGATGGCGATAGGTATCATGTAGATGATCGCTTCGAGTTCAAATTTTGGTGCGCTAAAGCTTGGCACTCTAAACCAAGGAGCGTTTGCAATGGCGCTAAAATCAACCATGCCAAAGCAGTAAGCCACGATGTAGCCAGCGATAATGCCAAGTAGGATCGGTATAAGCCTAAACATCCCGCGTCCTAGCATCATGACAACGATAGTAGCTATAAGCGAGGTGGCTGCTACCATCATAGCTACATTTTGAGTGTAGATTTCGGTAGCTGAAGTCGCCATCTTAACGGCATTTGGAGCAAGTATGAGGCCTATGGTCATGATGACAGGACCAACGACAACTGGAGGCAAAATTTTATGCAAAATTTTCTCTCCGCCAAAGCGAACGACAAGACTTAGCGCGACGTAGAAAAATCCAGCAAATATAACGCCGCCCATAGTCACTGGTATGCCCCATTTTTCGATGCCATACTGAAGCGGAGCGATGAAAGCAAACGAGCTTGCTAGAAAGATCGGCGGGACGTTTTTTCTAGTGATGATCTGAAAAAGCAGCGTTCCAAGACCTGCTGTAAAGAGTGCGACGTTTGCATCAAGCCCCGTAAGGATAGGCACGAGCACGAGCGCGCCAAAGGCGACAAATAAAAACTGCACACCGATGAGACTTTGCCTAAGATCAAATTTATACCCCTCATACCTTTGCATTTAGCATCCTTTTTGCGTATTCTCTAACCTCTTTATCAACTTCATAAATTTCATCTACGCTTGAAATTTTAAGACTCTTAAATTTTTTAGCTGAACCTAAAATAAGCCTTGATATATCCAAAAATGAGCACTTTTTCTCTAAAAAGCTAAATACTCCAACCTCGTTTGCAGCGTTTATCACTACGCCTAGATCAGGATTTGCTAAGACTTCATCTTTTAGCGAAAAGACTGGATATTTTTTAGGGCTGATCTTGTGAAATTTGATACTTTTTAGATCAAGTAAATTTGCGTGTGAGACGATGTTTTGCTCGACTTTTTCAAAGATAGCGTGTGCGATAGCTAGCTTCATATCAGTGCGCGAGAGGTGCATCGTGCTTGAGCCATCGATAAACTCGACTACGGCGTGGATGGCTGAGGTAGGCTCTATCACGGCCTCGATATCTTTTATGCCGTAAAGCCAGTAGGCCTCCATCACCTCAAAAAGCTTGTTTGTCATCGTCGCGCTATCAATGGTGATCTTTGCGCCCATATCCCAGTTTGGATGCTTCAAAGCATCGTTTGGCGTGGCATCTTTTAGAAATTTGATCGGTTTTTTATAAAATGCCCCGCCGCTTGCTGTGATGATGAGCTTTTTGGCTGGAGTTTTGTTTTCTAGTAGAAATTTAAGCCCAAAATGCTCGCTGTCTATTGGCAAAATTTCTCTTGTTTTTAAAAACTTGCCGCCGACAACGAGGCTCTCTTTATTTGCAAGTGCTAGCCTTTTGCCAAGCGCTTGTGTCTTTAGACTAGGAGCAAGCCCAGCAAAGCCAACAAGGGCATTTATCACCTTTTTTGAGCTTGAAATTTCAAGCATTTCCAGTAGGCCTGCTTCGCCAAAAAAGATGTTTTTGGCCTCAATGTTTTTTACTTTTTTAACTAGCTTTTCGTCGCCCACACAGACAAATTTTGGCTTAAATTTTAAAATTTGCTCGTTTAGCAAAGCCACGTTTTTAGCGCAGCTTAGCGCCTCAACCTCTACATTAAATTTCTCGCAGAGCGCTAGAGTATTTTTGCCGATCGAGCCAGTTGAGCCAAGTATTACCACGATAGCGACCAAAGTAGCGCAACAACGCCAAATAAATAGCCATCTATCCTATCGAGCATACCGCCGTGTCCTGGAAACAGCGAGCCACTGTCTTTGACGCCACAAAGTCTCTTTAGATAGCTCTCAAAGAGATCTCCCCAGACCGCAAAGACGCAGACTAAAAAGCTTGAAAATAGAATTTGAAAAAAACCATCTGTTATGAAATTTCCAACGACGCAACCAACTATGGTGCCCACTACCACGCCGCCAACTGCACCCTCGATAGTCTTGTTTGGTGAGCTTGGGCTAAATGGATGCTTGCCAAACATCTTACCAACGAAAAATGCGCCACTATCGCTCGCAACTACGCTTAAGATAAGCCACGCAAGATAGCCCATACCATACTCTGAGTAGAGCATCCACATCATAAAGATAGGAGTTGTCGGATAGACAAAAGGGGCGACTAGCTTTAAATTTTCGCTTTTTATGTGCGCAAGGATAGATGCCACTAGCATGATCGCAAGGATCGCGATGAAGATCGGATTTGTAAAATATGTAAGCACGTAAAATGCGAGCGCTGCATAAACTAGCTGTTTGTGATCGATGCCATAAAGCTTGAGCGACTCATTAAAGGCAAAGTAAAGCACAGCGCCAAGCAAAATAAAATTTAAAATATAATTATCTATAAAAAAAACTACCAAAATAGCAACAAACATCAAAACGCCAGTAATTATGCGTGATCGCATACTTTCTCCTTAAAATCGTTATTTTGCCGTAATTATAACACTTAAAAGTTAGACGGCGTTTATAAGAGTGAAATTTGGTTTAAAATGTGTTTGAAAATTTGATACGAGCATGGAAGGATATTTGATAGAGCCTTACATTGCATGCGTTTTATTGAGACTCCAGCAAATTTTAAATTTAGAGCTGGCATATCACGGCTCTAAATTTAGTAGTCTGCTAAGGCGAGTGAGTAAGATTTTAAAATTTATAAATTTGCTTTGTCATATCAGGTGATCGTCAGGCAAATTTTAAAATTTCATGAGCGAGTAATTTCGGCTCTAAAATTTGAGCTAAGCTGCAAGCGAAGCCAAATTTTAGTAGTCAATTCTTACGAGTGAATGGAATTTTAAAATTCGCAAAAATAGTTTTTATAAATTTAAAGTTTTGCTTCTTTGTTAAGGGGGAAGAGGCTTGAATTACGGTCCTGCTTGCAGTTGCGAGCTTGCGAAGCAAAAGAGCTCTCCCCCCCCCCATCTTTTTTTTAACAATCCCCTGTCTGCTTTGCAGTTACGAGACGAAGTCGAAGTAAAGCCCGACGACGTTAGAGGTAGCATGCTTCAGCGCTAACGCACTGCATGCGGTTTATCCTAAAAAGCTTACATTTAATTTTAAAATTTCATGAACGAGTAATTTCGGCTCTGATTTTAGTGGCAAGCTGTACGAGACCTAAAATCAGTAGTCAATTCTTGCGAGCGAATGGAATTTTAAAATTTGTAAAAAAGCTTTATTGAATTTTAAAATTTGAATTTTTACATAAAACCCAAGCAAATCCCTACTCTATCTTACCCCTTGCCAAAACTGGCACCTTTTCGCAGACCTCATCGCCGCTTACGAGATAGGCGTAGTCATATAAATTTACCACCGGGCAGATGTGATTTGGATAGATGCGCACGAGATCACCCACACGCACGCTGTTAGCAAATTTCTCGTTTAAGATGATCGCATGCTCGTCAAATAGGCTATCTATCCACACTTCATGCTCTGCGATGAATCCCATGCCAGGCGTCGTGCAAAAGCCCTCAGTGCGCCTCTCTTTAGTTAGCGCCTTTGCCCCAGCATCAAGGATAGTGCGGGTCGCAGTCGGCCTTGAGATCACAACGCTAAGCACGCTAGCAGCGTTCATATCAAAGCTACCATAGGCATTTGCCTGCGACGCATCCATAAATATATATGTGCCAGGGCGAAGCTCTGTAACGCCTTTTGGTATCTCAAAGTCATTTATCAGCGAGGGCGTAGAGCCGATGCTAACGGTGAAATTTTCATAACCAAACTCACGCGCGATATCAGCAAATTTTAGCGTTCTCTTGGTTGCTACTTTAAAAATTTGCTCGCACTCACGCTTATCTTTTGCCTTGTATGAGTGGCCATCATGCGAGAAAACACCGCAAAATTTCACGTTTTTACACTCCCCAAAAGCGCTCATCAAAGCTCTAAACTCAGCCTCTTCTATGACACCCGAGCGGTTTTCGCCGACTTCTATCTCGACAAGCAGCCTAGCTATCTCGCCAGCCTCGCCAAATACCTCGTCAATGAGCCTTAAAATGCCCACGTTATCGACGCCAAAGCTCACTTTAACGCCAGCTTTTTGCATGGCTATAATGCGAGCAAATTTCTGCCTTGTGACGATCTCATTTGCGATGAAAATGTCGTTTAGCCCCTCTTTTGCCATCACTTCAGCCTCGCCCACCTTTGCTACTGTGATGCCCTTTGCGCCGTGAGCCACTTGCATTTTCGCAAAGTATGGCATCTTGTGCGTTTTGGTATGTGGTCTTAAGCTTACATTAAATTTATCAGCATATTTTTGCATTTTTTCTAAGTTTTTTAGCACTATCTCCCTGTCTATGAGCAGTGCTGGAGTGTCTATTTCAGTGATTTTCATGAGCTATCCTTTCTTTTTTCTTAGATTTTAACTCTAATTATTTAAAAAGGATAGCTTTTAGCACTTTAAATTTTCAAAGTGTTACTTTTAGGCCTTTCTTGCGCCGATCTTTGGTGCGTCAAACGCCCTGACACGTTTTGGCGTGCCCTTAAATTTCTCAACTTCGACAAGGCTCGTGTGGGCGGTGTTGCTCTGGCTCATCTTGCTTGATGGCACGTCTTTTGTGAGCACGTTTAAATTTCCGTGCAAGCAAAGGCTCTTCTCGCCTGGCACATCTGGGTCGTACCAAGCGCCCTCACTCACGATGACGACGTTTTGTGGCACATCCTCGGTCACAAATGCACCGCACAAAATTTCGCCCCTGTCGTTGTAAATTTTTACCACATCGCCCATTTTTATCCCTCTAGCTTCGGCTGTTTTTGGGTTTATGAGCACTGGCTCGCGCTCTGCGATCTCGTTAAAATGGCGAAGCACAGAGTTGTTTAGCTGCGAGTGAAGCCTAAATTTAGAGTGCGCGCCGCTGATGGCGATAGGGTATTTTTTATTTTTTGCGCCCAGCCACTCAAACGGCTCAAGCCACGTCGCATGCGGTGGGCAGTCGTCGTAGCCAAAGCCAGCGACCGTTTCAGAGTAAATTTCTATCTTGCCAGATGGCGTTTTTAGCGGATTTGCCTCTGGGTCGTCACGGAATTTCTTGTAGTTTGTAAAGTAGCGTTTTTTCTCATCGACCTTGTCAAATCTAAAATATCCCTTTTCCCAAAACTCATCAAAGCTTGGCATGCTCTCATATCCAAGCCCAGCAGCCTTTTTAACGGCATCTTCGTAAATTTCCTTGACCCACTCTAGCTCAGTTTTGCCCTCGCTAAATGCCTCTTCTCTGCCCCACTCTTTTGCGATGAGCCTTGCGATCTCAAAGTCGCTTTTACTCTCGCCAAATGGCGTAACAAGTGGCTTAATGGCAAAGAGATATTCGCTAGTTGAGTTTGCCAACTCGATGTCTGTTCGCTCGCACTCAAGCGCGGCTGGCAGGACAATGTCGCTTAGTTTTGCTGTGCTCGTCCAAAATGGCTCGCAAGTGATGATCGCTTGCACTTTTTGCATAGCTTTTATCGCCCTATTTGTCTCTGGATGCCTTGTAAATGTCGAGCCATTGGCGTTAAACATCACTCTGATCTTTGGTAGCTTGTAGCTCTTGCCATTTCTAGTTATCTCTTTGCCAGGGCTTAAAAGCGCGTCTATGAGCCTTGAGTTTGGCAGCTCGTAGCCCTTAGTCTTTGGCACCAGCCCGCTATCAATAAATTTTTGTGGCACTTTCGTCTCAAAAGCCGCTAGTTTAGGCGCTATGAAGCTCTCGTCAGCATTTTTGTGCATGCCGTCATTTGTGACAAAGCCACAACCCTCTTTGCCGATGTGTCCAAGCATCGCATTTAGCGTCACAAGCGCCCAGTAGGCCATCTCGCCGTGATCTTGCCGCTGAATCGCGTAGCCACTAACTATAACTGAGTCGTTTTTGGCTAGATCCTCGCTAAATTTCGCCAGCTCTTGCTCGCTCACGCCACAAATTTTGCTTGCCCAAGCTAGGTTTTTATTGACCCCGTCTTTTGTGCCGAGCATATACTCTTTAAATTTATCAAAGCCAACGGTGTATTTTTCTATAAATTCTTTGCTGTAAAGCCCCTTTTCAAAAAGGTAGTTGCACATACCTATCATCATCGCCGTATCGGTGCAAGGCACGACTTCAAGGTGCTTTGCACCAAAATATCTTGCGCTTTCGTTGTGATAAACATCGACGCTATAAATTTTCATCTCGCCGCTCTCGCCTTTTTTTCTGATCTCATCGTAGTATTTATATGAGTTGTGAAGCGGCACGCCAATGGCGATCTTGTTTGAAACGACTGGGTTTGTGCCCCAAAATACGATCGTTTTGGCATTTTTTAAGATAGCCTCCCACTTTGTTGGCGCTAGTGTTGGGTCGATAAAGCCAGTGATGTGAGGCAAGATGACAGTCGCTGCGCCGTAAGAGTAGCCACCAAGCTCATTTACATATCCGCCAAGCACGTTAAGTAGCCTCTTTGCGGTCTTTTGGCTGTGACCGACTTTACCAAGGCTACCCCACTGATAAACCTGTCCGTAGATCGCTTCAGCGCCGTATTTATCAAAATTTTCTTTTAAAATTTTCGCACTTAGCTTTATCGCCTCATCCCAGCTCACGCGCACAAACTCCTCTTTGCCACGAAGCTCTGGCTTTGGGTTGTTTGGGTCAGCCAAAAAGCTCTTTCTAACAAATGGATATTTTACACGGCTTTCGTTTTGGATATGATCAAGAAGTGCGTTGTTTAGCTCATTTGGGCACGCATCGCCCTCAAATGGCTCAGTCTCAACCACGCGCCCTGCGATAGTTTTTACATAAAATGGGCCAAATTTGTTCGCACTTAGGCCACTTTGCTTGTCAAAGAGCGCCTGAGCTGCTCCGTCAAGCTCCTTTGCTTGAAGGCTTGCTGCGCTTAAGGCGCCAAGTCTCAAAAAGTCTCGTCTTTTCATTTTTTCTCCGATATTTGGTTAAATTTGTTTGGTTTTATGAGTTATAAATTTACTATTTTGTATCATCTTGTCATGAAAAGGCCTTGTAATGTGATACGCAAACTTGCGTCTAAATTGCGTTATTTTAGCCAAAAATATTAAAGGATAGACAAATGGTAGGATTTTATGTAAATGTAAAGTTAAAAGCTGGATGCGAGGCGAAATTTGAAGAGATTTTAAAAGAGATCGTGCCAGCTTCAAGAAAAGATAAAGGCTGCATAAGCTACGAGTGTGGCGTAGTTGCAGGCACTAAAAGCGAATACTGCTTTATGGAGAGCTGGGAAAATTTAGAGAGCCAAAAAGAGCATATGAAGAGCGCTCATATGGTGAAAAATGCGGCTGCGCTGGAGGCTTGCAAAGAGAGCCAAGAGGTAAAAATAATAAATTTTGTAAGCGTAAAGGAATAATATTTGCTTAAAAAAGGGCAAAATTTAAAAAAATGAGCGAAGAAAAGATGCTTGAGATGATAAACGCGACTGCCGATATTATGTTTATGGCTATACTTAGAGGACGTGTGAGCCTTGAAGCCTGCAAAAAGGACAAGGAGTTCATCGATGCTTTAAGAGAAGAGCTGCTTAGCAAAAACCCAAACAAGCTCAAAGTCGCGCAAGACTCGCACCAGATGATCGCCATTTTTGAAAAATACCGCAATAAAAAATAATCCAACTTAAAATTTAAATTTATTTGCCGATATAGTGTTAAAGGATTTGACATGATAAACGCACTAAATGGACTTAATCAAAGCTTTAACTATCAAGACGCTTTTAATAAGCAGCCAACGACTATCGCAAATTTAGGCAAAGTAAAAATTTCTCCCAATGCCCTAGACTTCAAGCATCTATCACTTTCTGGCTACTCGTCAAATGATAAAATTTCTATCTGGGGCAAGATGAACGGGCTTGATAGCTCTATGGGTAAAGATGAAGTTGCTAGCCTTAAAAATTTCGTTGATAGCACGAAGCTTTGGCGAGCAAGCTCCATTCTAACCAGCGAGAAAAACGGCTTTAGCGTAGATGAGTTTAACAAAACTTACAATATATATGCTATTGCCACCGACAACCTGAAACTTCTAATCAACCACGCCAATGGCATACTTTATCTAAACCGTGAGGCTACAAATTTACTAGACTCTGATCTAAGCGTCGATAAATTTAAAGACAAATGGCTGGAATTTACCGCCGAAAGGATACTTGGCGAGCATGCAAATGTGAAAATTTCTTTTAAAGACGGGGCTTTACACTACGAGCAAACATCGGCTAAAAAACGCATAGAAGTCCTAGGTCAAGCGATGCCGCATCGTGTAAGCTACGCTGATAAAAATAGCAAAGATGAGTTTTTGAAATTTCTAAAAACAAGCTATGAAAAGGGCGAAAATATCGCTGATGTGCTGCAAAATATCGCTCTTACGCCAGTTAGAGAAGATGGCGGTGAAGAGATAGAAGAAGAGAAATTTAAGCCTATGCAAGTTATCAAAAAGAGCGTGACCTACACGGACAAGGATATAAAACGTGAGTTTTTTGAGGAATTTATCAGGCGCGAGGTCGAAAATGGCGCAAGCTTTGATGATCTAGTGCAAAAGCTAAACAAGCTAAAGCCAAAGGATGTGCTGGCTTAGCTTTAGGTTTTAAATTTATGGGGCTGACTTGGCACACTAAATTTATTTTGCTTAAATTTTTGAAGCTGGCTTAGTTCTCTAAATTTCTATTTAAATTTGAATTAAAGAGTTAGTTTAGCTCCAAATTTTCTACTCAAGTTTAAATTTGAAGAGCTAGCTTGACTTCTCAAATTTCTGCTTAATCTTAAATTTTAAAGAGCAAGCTTTGCTCCATAAATTTATATTAGGGCTTAAATTTAAAACGCCTGCTTAACCGATCAAATTTCTATTTAGATTTAAATTTCTTGAAGCCAGCTTAGCTCTCTAGATTTTAGCTCAGACTGAATTTAAAGAGCCAGCCTAGCCCTCAAAAAATTTCTACTTCGGATTATTTATACTTATCACCATATTTTTCTCATCAAGATATAGCCTAGCAGCCTCTTTGATATCGTCATTTGTGAGCGCTTTGACCGCATCTATATACTCATCAGCCGTGTAAAGTGGCGTGTTAAAAATTTTATTTGAGATGATGAGATTTTGCCAAAACTCAGGCTTTTCGTAGTCTTTTCTTATAGAAATTTCACTCTGCGCCTTAAAATCCTCCAAATGTTTTGGCAAAAGTGCGCCATCACGCTTGATACTAGCCATTATCTCCTTTATCTCGGCGATGATCTTGTCCGTGTTTGCAGGGTCGCAAGTAAAGCCGATCACCGCCTTTGAGTGCTCATACGGATAGCGAGCGAGCCTAGCGTTTAGGCTAAAGCCGTATGTTTGACCTTTGTCTTCTCTGATCTTTTCACGAAGCGCCGTTTTTAGGACCGAGCTTAGCGCTCTTAGCTTGACCACCTCTTTGAAGCTGTATTTTGTATCTAAATTTATTATATCCACGCTCACATCGCTTCTTTTTGTGCTTTGATACTCTCTTTTAAAGGTGTGCTGCCCTTTGATGCTTCGCACGCCGTCATCTTTAAAATTTTCAGCCTCGCCAAGCTTAGGCAGCGTGGCGATATACTTTTTAACAAGTGGCAAAAGCCTCTCCTCGTCGGTGTCGCCGATGATTACGAAGGTGTATGAGGCTGCGTTTGTAAATTTATCTTTGATAATCTCTTTTAGCTCATTTAGCTTTAGCGCGTCGATCTGCGCCATCTCAATGGGCGCTACACGCTTGTTGTTTTCGTAAAAAAACTTGCTAAATTCGGTGCTAAATTTATATTCAGGTAAATTTTGCTCTTTAGCTAGCTCATCTTTTGCTCTTTGCTTTATCCTCTCAAGCACGTTTGCATCGGCTCTTGGCGAGCTAAACTCTAAATTTATAACAGCTAGCAACGAGCCAAGATCGCCACTGCTTGAAGAGCCGTAAATGCCCTGTGTAAGCGCCTCTATGCTCTTTTCGTAGCTTACTATCTTGTCGTTTAGCACCTTTGAAAGCTCGTAGTTGTTAAATTTGCCAACGCCACTTTCATTTGTAAGCGCAACCGCAAAGCCGCCAAGCTTAGGATCAGCAAGATCTGAAGTGCCACCCTTGCTAATGGCCGCAAACAAGATGCTATCTTTTTTGGTGGCTAGTGGCTTAAAGATGACTTGCGAGCCATTTGGCAGCTTATAAGTATAGATGCCATGCTTTTGGTCAAATTTGCTAGAAAGGATATCTTTTGGCTCTAAATTTTCATTGCCAAGGCTCTTATTTAGGCTCTGGCTAGCCAAATTTGTATCGTAAGGTTTTGCCTCATCTTTTAGCTTCAAAAAGGCATCTTTGCTAAGTTTAAAACCATCTTTGCTAAAGACCCTCACGCGCTCATCAGGTATGGCTAAAATTTGCCTAAATCTCGCATTAACATCCTCTAGCGTGGTCTCGTTTAAGAGCTTTAGGCTAAGGTTTTTGCTATCTTCATCGCTTAGCACAAAGCCTCCATTTTCGATCATATTTAAAATTTCACTTGCATAAACGCTTGATTTTTTAGTTTTTGAGCGTTTAAATTTAGCCTCTACGTTTGCCACAAACGCCTTTTTCACATCGCTAAAATCGCCTTTGTTAAAGCCAAATTTCTCAATGCCCTTTAAAACACTTAACATATCTTTAAGGCTAGCGTTAAAATCATCTCCGATCACATTTTCCTCAAAGCTATAAATTTTTTGCTTTGCTTGAAGCGTTTGCGCCATAAAATCAACACTTAAATTTGATGAATTATTTGCATTTTTTTGCTCATAAAGCATATTTATAAGGCTAGCTATTAGCGCATCTTTTAAATTTCGCTTCACATCAGCCTCATCCAAGACTGGCTTAAATTTATCAAAAAAGCTAAGTCTTACAAACTGAGCTGCCGTCTCGTTTGCGTCGTAGTTAAAGACATTTAGCCCATCTTTAAAAGCGATGCTTTTGTTTGGATGAACGTATGAGTTGCTATTTTTTGCTGCGCTAAAGTTTTTTCTATCAGAGCTTTTATCTCATTTTTATCAAAGTCGCCAACTGCCACAAAGCTCATAAACCTTGGCTGATAAAGCCTCTCGTAAAACTCTTGCATGTGCTTAGCATCCACGCTTTTTATCACTTTCATGTCGCCAATAGGCACTCTTTTTTGATAGATGCTGCCTGCAAAGATGTCCTTACTTTGGGCAAGATAGAGCCTATATGCTGGCGTGTTTCGCTGGCGCTCCTCTTCCATTATGACGCCACGCTCCTTATCAAGCTCGCCTGCATCGATCTTTACACCATCGATCCAGTTTGAAAAGACCTTAAAAACATCCTTTAAATTCTTCTCATTTACATTTATGCTTAGCGTGTAGCTCGTCTGATCGTAGCTGGTTTGCGCGTTTAGATCAGCGCCAAATTTGACCCCAAGGCTCTCAAGCTGTTTGATGAGCTCATTTTTGCTAAAGTCACGGCTGCCATTAAACGCCATGTGCTCCAAAAAGTGCGCAAGCCCCTGCTCGCCCTCTCTCTCATCAGTCGAGCCTGAGTTTACGACTAGGTAAAAGATGGCCGTTTTTTGTGGAAATTTATTCTCTTTTATATAGTATTTTAACCCATTTTCAAGCTCACCACTTAGCATATCTTTGTCATTTTGCAATGCATTTAGGCTAAGTGCTAGGCATAAAAGTAGCAGAATTTTTCTCATAATCCGTCCTTTAAATTTCTATGTAAAAGCGGATTTTAGTATAAATTTTAAAATGCAAGATAAAGCTAGCCTACTAAATTTGCAGGCTAGTTGGGAGGTGTTATTTTAGTTCGTATTTTTTAAGCAGTGCGTCGTAGCTGCCGTCTTTTTTCATCTCATCTAAAATTTGATTTATCTTAGCGATAAGCTCACTCTCTTTGTTTTTGTCAAAAGCTATTGAAAAGCCTTCGCTGCCATCAACCTCTTTGAAAAACGCCTCTACTTCAGGGTTTTTCTTTATAAAGCCATAGCCGATCGAGCTATCAAGGATAACCGCGTCAAATTTGCCAACTTTTAGCCCCATTATGAGTGGCACAGTATCTTCTGAAGGCACTACTTTTGCGCCATTTATCGCATTTGCAGCTAGCTCTTGAATGGTGCCTTGTTGCACGCCTACTTTTTTGCCAGCTAGCTCCTCTTTAGCTTTTAACGCATCGTTGCCTTTTTTCTTTAGGTAGATGTTTTCAGTTAGGTAGTATGGCTTTGTAAAATCAATCGACTTTAGTCTGTCTGGAGTCGCACTCATCGCACTTATGATGCCATTTATCTTGCCAGCTTTAAGCGCTGGGATGAGGCCATCGAAGCTCATATTTACTATCTTATATGAAAAGCCAGCACGCTTTGAAATTTCATCTATAAGGTCGATGTCAAAGCCTGTTATTTTGTTGTTTTCATCGATGTATTCAAATGGCGGGTAGTTTGCCGCTGTACCAAATTTTAGCTCGTTTGCACAAAGAGCAACAAAAGCTGTCAGTAAAAGAGCAAAGATCTTTTTCATGTCTATCCTTTAAGGTGATTTAAAGCCCTAATTATCGGCATTTATCTATTAAAATTTGTTTAAATTTAGCGCAATGACAGAAATTTACATAAGCTTGTAAGGCGTATAGGTATGTGCGCCAAAAGAAGTCTAGCAAATTTTAAAATTTCATGAGCGAGTGTATCTAAAATTTATTAGAGCTTTTAAAACGCATGCAGTGCGAAGCACTGAAGCATGCACCTTGAACGTGCGAGGGTATTGTGGGATCTAAATGGAGATAAGGGGACGGCTTCGTAATTCAAGTCCCCTTGTCTCCCTTTTGGATAAAGCAAATTTATAAATTTGATTAGATTGCTATGTAAATTTTATCTAGTCTAAATTTACATAGCCCTCTAATGCTTCAGAGAGCTATGTTTTGTATTTAATTGTAGTAGTTTGTTTTTTTAAAACCTCTTCTTCCTAACATCCTCAACTATAGCTTTAGCCATCTCATCTACTTCAGATGTTACTTCGTTTGCTTCATTAGCAATTGCTACGTTTTCTTTTGTTAGGTGATCTATTTGAGCAACTGATTCATTTATCATGTTTATTCCTTCACTTTGCTCTTTGATTGATTCACTCATCTCATTTATTGATTGAGCTAATACATTTGTATTTGCTTCTATCTCTCCTAGAGATTTTTGAGTTCTTTCAGCTAGTTTT
>NZ_POYX01000152.1:0-59298 GCF_002913865.1 Campylobacter concisus | reverse complement strand
TCGTAATATCAAAAATAAAATTTTATAACTTTGTAAGCTCCTAAATAACGCTATTTATAAGGCTAAATTTAAAAATTTAATTTTGATAATTTTTCAAATAAATATTACAAGATATTATTTTAGTCTTATTTTCTATAAAATTTCAGCACAATTTTAGACTAGATGAAATGTTAAAATTTGATTGTAGAAAACAAAATAAAATTAGCAGTGTTTTAAATGCCAGCTTCAAGCATCGCTTCAGCTTGATAGTGCGTGATAAGCGGCTCGATGATCTCGTCAAATAATCCCGCAGCCATGATAGCATCAAGGCGGTAAAGAGTTAAATTTATGCGGTGATCACTTATGCGGTTTTGTGGGAAGTTATATGTTCTTATCCTGCCAGAGCGGTCTCCAGTGCCGACCTGACTCTTGCGCTCGCTAGTCTCTTTTGCAAGCCTCTCTTGCTCTTGCATTTCATAAAGTCTAGCTTTTAGCACCTTCATTGCAGCTTCTTTGTTTTTGTGCTGGCTCTTGCCATCTTGGTTTGTCACAACAAGCCCTGTTGGTATATGCGTGATCCTAACGGCACTATCAGTTGTATTGACCGACTGGCCGCCGTGGCCTGAGCTTCTCATAACATCAACTCTTATATCATTTGGATTGATCTCGATCTCGCTATCTTCGACCTCTGGCATGATAGCCACAGTTACAGCCGAGGTATGCACCCTGCCCTGACTCTCAGTCTCTGGCACACGCTGAACTCTATGTGTGCCACCTTCAAATTTTAGCCTAGAGTAAGCGCCTTTGCCTTTTATAAGCACGATGATCTCTTTAAAACCACCAGTGTTGCCCTCACTTTGGCTAACGATCTCAAATTTATATCCACGAAGCTCTGCGTATCTAATGTAAGCGTTAAAAAGATCTCCAACAAATAGTGCAGCCTCATCGCCACCAGTGCCTGCGCGAATTTCTAAAAATATATTTTTATCATCGTTTGGATCTTTTGGAAGAAGTAAAATTTTGATCTCTTCTTCAAGCTTCTCTCTTGAAATTTCTAAACTTTTTAACTCTTCTTTTGCAAGCTCGCCAAGCTCAGAGTCCTCAAGTAGGGCTTTGTTCTCGTCGATATCATTTAGAATTTGTAGATATTTTTTTGCAGCAGTTGCGACTGGTTCGATAGATGATTGCTCTTTTGAAAGCTTTGTCATCTTTTCGATATCGTTTGCTATATTTGGATCGCTTAGAAGCGTAGAAATTTCATCATAGCGATCCAAAAATGGATGAAGTTTATCAGCAAACATTAAAATTTAATAGATTAAGCAGCTTTTAGAGTATTTACTAATTGAGCAAGGCGACTAACGCGACGAGCAGCAGTTTGTTTCTTCAAAAAGCCTCTACTTACAAAACTGTGAATACTTTTGTTAGCAACTTTTAAAGCTTCATTTGCAGCATTTAGATCTTTAGCTTCTACAGCTACGCGCACTGCTTTTGTGATGTTTTTAAGTCTAGTGCGGTAAAATCTATTTCTTTCTGTTCTTTTTATAGTTTGTCTAGCTCTTTTTTCAGCAGATTTATGGTTTGCCATAATATACCTTTTTTGATAATTTTAGTCCGTGATTATATGAAAAATATATTTAATTGTAACTGAATTTAAGTCTGCTTTAAAACAAATAAAATTTTAGATTTTAAATTTGATAATTTCTGATAAAATAGCACCATTTTATAATAAAAAGGATAAATTTATGAAACTTTTTGGAACAGACGGAGTTCGTGGTAAGGCTGGCGAAAAGCTTTCAGCTCAAACATCTATGCGCCTTGCAATGGCTGCTGGAATTTACTTTAGAAAGACCTCAGCGACAAATGTGATTTTAGTTGGAAAAGATACTAGAAAAAGCGGCTATATGATCGAAACTGCCATCGTTGCTGGGCTAACTGCAGTTGGCTACAACGTTCTTCAAATAGGCCCTATGCCAACACCTGCGATCGCATTTTTAACAGAAAATATGCGCTGCGACGCTGGCATAATGATAAGCGCCTCACACAATCCATACTACGATAACGGCATCAAATTTTTTGATAGCTTTGGCAACAAACTAGATGAAAAGATAGAAGCCGAGATAGAAAAAATCTTCTACGACGACGAGCTCATCGCAAACGCCCAAAAGACGATGACAGAGATCGGCGCAAACAAGAGGATCGATGATGTTATCGGTAGATATATCGTGCAGATCAAAAATTCATTCCCAAAAGAGTTAAATTTAAAGAATTTACGAGTGGTTTTAGACGTAGCAAACGGAGCTGCTTACAAGGTCGCACCAACTGTATTTAGCGAGCTTGGAGCCGACGTCATCGTCATAAACAACGAGCCAAATGGTAGCAATATCAACCAAAACTGCGGCGCGCTTCACCCAGAAGATCTAGCAAGCGAGGTAAAAAGGCTTCGTGCTGACATCGGTTTTGCATTTGACGGCGATGCTGATAGGCTAGTAGTTGTCGATGAAAACGGAGAAGTAGTGCATGGAGATGCGATACTTGGCTCACTTGCAGCATTTTTACACGAGCAAAAGACTCTAAAAGGCGGTGCCATCGTGGCTACAGTGATGAGTAATGCCGCACTTGATGACTATCTAAAAGCTCACAAGATCAAGCTGCTTCGCTCAAACGTAGGCGACAAATACGTGCTTGAGATGATGAAAGAAAATGGCATAAATTTTGGCGGCGAGCAAAGCGGCCACGTCATTTTTAACGACTACGCCAAGACTGGCGACGGCCTTGTTACTTCAATGCAAGTTGTTGCGATGATGCTTAAAAAAGGCAAAAAAGCTAGTGAAATTTTTGGCGAGCTAAAGCCGTATCCTCAAATTTTGCTAAATTTAAAGATCACAGAGAAAAAGCCGCTTGATAAGATAGAGGGGCTAAAAGAGCTTGAAGCTAGCCTTGCAAAAGAGGGCATAAGATCGCTCTTTAGATACTCTGGCACTGAGAATTTGATCAGACTTTTGCTTGAGGGCAAAAATCAAACTTTAGTTGAAAAACGCATGGATGAAGTTGAGAAATTTTTCGTAAAAGCCCTAAATGCGTAAAAGCTTGGTTAAATTTTTCATTGCGTTTTTTCTCATTTTTATCGTTGATCAAGCGATAAAGATGATATTTATAGATGGTTTTTCGTGGGAGGGCGAGTTTTTCTCGCTAGTTCTTACATATAATAAGGGCGTTGCATTTTCGATGTTTGCCTTTTTAGATGAGTGGCTTAAATTTATCCAGATAGCTCTCATTTTAGGCGTTTTTGTCTATCTAGTCATTGAAAAAAAACTGCTTTGCTCGCATGCCATTTGGCTTGGAGCTTTGCTAGGAGCTGGCAGCTCAAACATCACAGATAGATTTATCCATGGCGGCGTCGTGGATTACGTCTTTTGGCACAAGTGGTTTAACTTTGCGGTCTTTAACTTCGCTGATGTGATGATCGATCTTTGCGTTGTGATGATACTTTGGCAAAGTTTTAGAAAAAGGAGAGAGAGTGGGAAATAATATCTACGTCGCATACGCGCTTTGGCTACTTACTGGCTGGCTTGGAGCGCATAGAATTTACCTTGGTAAATTTATCACTGGCTTTTTGATGATGGGACTATTTTTCGTTGGCTACTCTACGTTTTATTTCATTATAGGCATACCATTCTTAGCTATTTGGGGCATTTGGTGGATCATCGACGCATTTTTGGTTGGTGCTTATGTCGAGAAAAATTTACAAAAAGTCGAGCTAAAAGAGAGACTAAAACTAAAAGATAAAGAGGATGACTTAAAAAGGCTTTACGAGCTTTTTGAGAGTGGTGCGATCAGCAAGGCTGAATTTGAAGCTAGAAAAGAGATACTTTTTAGATAAGGAGACGTTATGGCAGAATATTATCTTTACTTAAAATACCTCCACTATTTGTTTTTCATCTCGTGGATGGCAGTGCTGTTTTATCAGCCAAGGCTCTACGTTTATCACGTAGAAAACATGGACAAGCCAGACTTTGTAAAAGTGGTTGAGGTGATGGAGTATAAGATGTATCACTACATCGGCTGGGTAGCACTTATTGGCTCATTTGTTACTGGTATTTTGATACTTATCGCGATGCCTGATCTTATAAAAACTGGTCACATCCACGTCAAAATTTTAGTTGTCATCTTAATGGCTATCTATCACCTAGATCTTGGACGCTACATGAAGCAGCTTAAAGAGAAACGCTGTAACAAAAGTGGCATCTTCTTTAGAGCTTACAACGAAGTGCCAACTATCGCGATGCTCATCATCATCTGGGTCATGATAGTAAATCCATTTTAAAGGAATTTGATGAAGAAATTTTTAGCATTTATCGCTTTGCCAGCGCTCTTGCTCGCAGCTACTCAGTATTTTGAGCCGATGCAGATAAAATTTGACAACAGACTCTACTCGCTAGCAGGCTCAGCCAAACCTGTGCCAAATTTATTCACGCAGGAGTACTTGCTCCCTGGCGAGAAGATAGATAGTTTTAGCTACATGCTCTCGCTAAATACCCTTAAATTTGACGCTACGCCAGAGCAAGCGGTCGAGCAAAAGATAAATGATCTAAAAGAGCTAAAAGCAAAAGGACTAAAAGTGGCTTATAAAAAGGGCTCGCTGGCAAATGAAATTTATCTTGATATCACGATATTTTCAAACCTAAATGGCGTGCCAACAGCCGAGCACTCGATATATCGCTACACCAAACAAGGCGGAAATTTAGTCCTTTTTACCATCCAAAGGCGTGCTTATAAAAAAGAGGGCATTCAAAGATTTGCTACAAATTTCACGATCGAGTCGCAAGATTTTAGCAAAAAAGCCCTAGCCACACCTTTCCCCCAAATCATCAGCAAATAAAGAAATTTGAGTGTAAATTTAGCCTTTGCACTCAAATTTTAAAACCAGACTTAACAAATTTATCTAAAAATAAAACGAATAGTTATATGATAAGAAAAACTCAAAAAGGATAGCCTATGATACATAAAATTCTTATCGCAAATCGTGGTGAGATCGCAGTTAGGATAGTCAGAGCTTGTAGGGATTTACACATCCAAAGCGTAGGAATTTACACAGCACCAGACAGCGAGTGCTTACACGTCAGGATCGCTGATGAGGCCTATCAAGTGGGCGAAGATCCGATCAAAGGCTATCTTGACGCCAAAGCGATCGTAAAGCTTGCTAAAGAGTGCGGGGCTGACGCCATTCACCCAGGATACGGCTTTTTGAGCGAAAACTACGAATTTGCAAAGGCGGTTGAGGACGCTGGGCTCATCTTCATCGGTCCAAAAGCTGAAGTCATCAAGAAAATGGGCGATAAAAACATCGCTAGATATCTGATGAAGAAAAACGGCATACCGATAGTGCCAGGTACCGAAAAGCTAAATGATGAGAGCATGGACGCCATAAAAGAGCACGCCAGACGCATCGGCTACCCTGTCATCTTAAAAGCAAGCGGTGGCGGTGGCGGCCGTGGCATCAGAGAGGTCTGGCAAGAAGAAGATATGCAAGATGCCTTTGAGTCGTGCACCAGAGAGGCAAAAGCATACTTTAACAACGACGAAGTTTTTATGGAGAAGCTTGTCGTCAATCCTCGCCACATCGAGTTTCAAATTTTAGGCGATAACTACGGCAACATCATCCACCTTTGCGAGCGTGACTGCTCTATCCAAAGGCGTCACCAAAAGATCATCGAGATCGCACCTTGTCCATCGATTAGCGAAAATTTAAGAAAGATCATGGGTGTGACCGCAGTGGCTGCTGCAAAGGCTGTGGGCTATTCAAACGTCGGAACGATCGAGTTTTTGCTAGATGACTACAATAACTTTTACTTCATGGAGATGAACACCCGTATCCAAGTGGAGCACGGCATCACTGAAGAGATCACAGGACATGATCTTGTCGTTAGGCAGATAAGGATCGCAGCGGGTGAAATTTTAGAGATCGAGCAAAGCGACATCAAACCGCGCGGCTACGCGATAGAAGCAAGGATCACGGCTGAAAATGTCTGGGAAAATTTCATCCCAGCACCAGGCACGATCGAGGGCTACTACCCAGCTCTTGGCCCATCTGTACGCGTCGATAGCCACGTCTATAAGGACTACACCATACCGCCATTTTACGACTCACTTATCGCAAAGCTGATCGTCAAGGCGACTGATTATGATCTAGCGGTAAATAAGCTTGAAAGAGCACTTGAAGAATTTACCATCGAGGGCGTGCGAACGATCATCCCATTTTTGCTAACGATCAGCAAGAGCAAGGAATTTAGAAGGGGATTTTTCGATACTAGCTACGTTGAGAAAAACTTAAAAACTATCCTTGAAAACACCTATGATGATATGAACAAAGAGCCAAATGACGACCTAGAAGAGGTCATCGTAGAGGCGATAAAAAGATATAAAAAGAAGAGATAAATTTATCTCATTATGGCTTTGGCGATAAATTTCGCCAAGGCTAAATTTCCGCGCAAACTGCGTAAATTTTAGCTCCGTCATTTGCCACAGCGTAGAGCCTGCCACCACTTACTAGCATGAGCTGATCTGCGCCAAGGCTAAATTTCTCAAACTCTATCTCTTTTAATAGCAAGCCATCTTTAGCGCTTATCAAAACTGGCTTATTTTTACGGTTTGCGAGCAAAATTTGACTCTCGACCCAAACAAAATGCTCCGTGCCGCTGGTTTTAAACTTAAACATCACTTCGCCACTTTTTGCATCCACGGCGTATAGATCTCCGCCCTTGCCAGCAGTGCCAAAGTAAAGCACCCCATCACGCAGGCAAACTGGCGTGTAGAGATATGCGCCAAGCTTTAGCCGCCAGATGCTCTTGCCTATCCTTGCGCCCTGCTCTTTGGGCGGCACGCTTGCGTCTAAATTTTCATCTTTTGCTTCGATGTTGATTGCCATGCCGCCCAAAATTTCTTTACACTCCATCATAAATGGCGAGCTCATTCGCACGCAAAAACCATCAAATTCATACGTTTTAGCGTCGTTATATATCTCTTTTACAGGCTCCTTAGCAACGCCGAGCTCGCTCATCAGCCCATCACTTATCTTTATAAGCTTTGCCGGGGAGTTTATGTAGCCCTTGTAGTATCTAGTATTTAGCACGAAGTAGCCATTTTCTGGGTAGCAACGCGCATTGCTGGCTATAAAAATTTCGCTTTGTTTGTAGGTAAGCGTTGATCTTTTATGCTCGCTAAAGTCGCGTGAAAATGTATCTAGTAGCACGTAGTTTGGCGTTAGTTTTTGAGCTATCTCTAGCTCGCTAGGCGCCCCAAAAGCAAAATGCACAAATGCAATGCGCCCATTCATCTCGTAAATGCCGGTTACGCCGTGTCCGCGAAACTCCACGCCAGGCATATCAAGAGGATATGATCTAACCACGCTAGCTCCTTAAATTTATGGCGATTATAACCCAAATTTAAAAGCGCACTAGGCTAAATTTGATAAAATTTGCCAAATTTAGCAAATTTAAGGAGCGATATGTTTTTAAAACTAGATGAGATCGCTAGAAAACTAGATCAAATTTTCTTGCCGCTAGAGCAAGATGGCATGAGTGGTATGAGACTTTTGCCACAAAAGGATGCTTTGGCATTTATGCAAGCACAAAAGAGCCTTAGTGTAAATTTCCCAGCCAAATTTACAGAGCTTTTAAGCAAATTTAAGCTTGGAGAGTTTGAAATTTGCAATGTCAGTTTTGGCTCCAGAGGCGACTACGCGAGCGAGCTAGTGCGGCTAAATAGCGTAGATAAGTTTGGTGGCAAATGGTGGCAAGGTGAAGCTCGCCCAGCAAATTTGATAGTTTTTGCCGTGGGAGATCCGTGGATATTTTTGCTTGATTGCACGAGTGGTGCGGTCTATGCGTGGCTACTTGGAGATAAAAAGCTTTGCAGCAGACGCGTTGCGAATGACTTTGAAAAATTTTTCATAGCGCTTGCCAGCACCTATATAGCAAGGCTAAATGACGAAGCCATGCCATCAGCCGAGCATTTCCTAAATTTTGTCCAAGCAGACGACGTAGCACTTGATTTTTGGCAAGAGATGGCGCAAATTTAGTAAATTTGGGCTCCACTTAGCCTAAATTCTCTTTTGTAAATTTATCCTAGCAACCAAAGCAAAAACCACTTTTTATAAATTTAGTTTCAATATGTAACACTCATTGCCCAAAATAAAAATATTAAAATATCTTTAAATAAAAATTTTTTCTAGCCGAGTTAATATTTAACTACAAAAAAAAGAAAAAGGAGCAAAAATGAGCGAGTACATCGAACAAACGATGGAGTGGATAAAGAAGACCAACCCAGGTCAAGGCGTCTTTGTCCAAGCTGCGACTGAGGTTTTAAACAGCCTAGAGCCGCTTATCAAAAGAGAGAGCAAATACCAAAAACACGCGATCCTAGAGCGCATCGTCATCCCTGAGCGCACGGTGATCTTTCGCGTGACATACACAGGCGACGATGGCAGACCAAAGGTAAATAACGGCTACCGCGTGCAGTTTAACTCAGCCGTTGGCCCATACAAGGGCGGTCTAAGGCTCCACCCAAGCGTCGATCTTGGCGTGCTAAAATTTCTTGGATTTGAGCAAATTTTCAAAAACTCGCTCACTGGCGTAAATATCGGCGGCGCAAAAGGCGGTAGCACCTTTGATCCAAAGGGCAAGAGCGAGGGCGAGATAATGCGCTTTTGTCAAGCATTTATGAGCGAGCTATATCGCCACATCGGCAACACCGTGGATGTGCCAGCAGGCGACATCGGCGTGGGCGCTAGAGAGATCGGCTATATGTTTGGCCAGTATAAAAAGCTAACTGGCAGGTTTGATGGCATCCTAACTGGCAAAGGGCTAAACTGGGGCGGCAGCCTAGCGCGCACAGAGGCCACTGGATACGGACTAGTATATTTCACTCAAAACATGCTAAAAAAAGCTGGACTTGATCTAGAGGGCAAAAAATGCAGCATCAGCGGTAGCGGAAATGTCGCCATCTACACAGTCGAAAAGCTCTATCAAGCAGGCGCACTGCCTATCACAGTATCTGACTCAAACGGATATGTCTATGACGCTGAAGGCATCGATCTAGCGGTACTTAAAGAGCTAAAAGAAGTAAAACGCGCTCGCCTTAGCGAATACACCAAATTTAGACCAAATGCAAAATACGTAAGCGTGAGCGAATACAAAGAGGGCAGAAACGGTGTCTGGGACGTGCCATGCGACGGAGCCTTCCCGTGTGCGACACAAAATGAGCTTCACCTAGCCGATATAAAAGTGCTTTACACAAATGGCTGCCGCTTCGTGGCTGAGGGCGCGAACATGCCAAGCACGCTTGATGCGATAAATTTCATGCTTGCACAAAAAGACTTTCACTTTGCTCCAGCAAAAGCAGCAAACGCGGGTGGCGTGGGAACAAGTGGTCTTGAGATGATGCAAAATGCTGGCATGACTTCGTGGAGCTTTGAGGAGGTCGATCGCAGACTTCATGGCATCATGAACCACATCTTTGAACTAAGCTACGAAACAAGTAAAGAGTTTGGCGATGAGGGCAACCTAGTGCTTGGCTCAAATATCGCTGGCTTTAGAAAAGTGGCTGACGCGATGATAGATCAAGGATATGTGTAGGCCAATTTTGCTTTGTAAATTTACGTCCAAGTTAAATTTGGGCGTAAATCGATACGAGGCAGGCTATGGTTTTTAGCCAAAAAAGGGTTTTGCCTTTTATATGGCAAATTTTACTAGCAAGCTATCAAATTTACGCTAGTTTGAAGCATTTTATGCGGCGTATATTTAGCGTTCGTTTTAAAAAATTTTTGCTGGCGTGGCAGATGCGAATTTGAAGCTTGGCTAAATTTCATTAGGGTGGCGAGCAGACCACTTTTTTAGAGCTTTTGGTATAAATTTTGTTAAAAAAGCTAATATAGTGGCAAATGTTGGTATGGCGAGGTTTGTCCTTTAAATTCGATGGTTTTTACTGCGGATGATCCGTTGATGTTTTTGCTTGATTACATAGAGTTGTGCTGTCTATGCGTGGCTACTTGGCGATGAAGAAATTTGCAGCAAATGCGTTACGAGCAAAAATTTCATGGCACTTGCAACTTCGACATAGTAAGGCTAAACAATGAAGTCCTACTACCAACCGAGCAAATCCTAAATTTTAACCAACCAGACGACAAAGAGTTTCATTTTTGGCAAGAGATAATTAAATTTTATAAATTTAAGCCATACCTAAATTTCTCTTATCAAATTTTACTACCGCATAAAACAAAAGCAGTCAAATCCTTTGCAAAAAGCATTTTAAAGCGATAAAAACTGCTCGCATTTTTACAAGAAAACCAAATTTAACTTATAAATTTAGCAAAAATTGGCTCAAAACGCTCGCATAAACACTACAAATATCGAATTTACTCAAAAGAAGCTTTCATTTTTACTCTAGTATGCGGCTCTCACCCAGCCAAATTTCAGTAAATTACCTACTTAAATGGCAGTAAAAAAAATAGAGTAAATTCCAGTAAGCAAAAATTAAAATTTTATAAATTTAAGCTATAAACAAAGAAATTTCTTGCCAAATTTAGCTCCAAATAAAATAAAAGCGGTCAAAAGATTTGCAAAGGGCACTTTATTAAAGTTATATTTCTCTCGTCAAGTTTAGCAACCTATCAGATGAAATTTAGCTCACGACATTCGCACACGCACCATAAATTTATAAACTCACAATATGGTTATCAAATTCACTCCAACAAGGTAGCTTTACCCTGTCAAATTTCAGCACAGCACCAATTTAAAGGATATAAAAATGGCGGTGGCAAATCCTGATAAGTTAAAGTTAAAATTTACTAAATTTAAGCTACAAAGAAGCGAATCTCTTGCCAAATTTGGCTACCACATAAAACCAAATAGTGGTCAAAATTCTTTTGTAAAAAGCATTTATTAAAGCGATACTTTCTTTGCCAAATTTAGCTAGCTCATAGGCAAAATTTAGCTTAAAAACTCTCACTCAAGCATATATAAAACAAAATTTAAAAGTCGCAAGAAGTTTTTAGCACAGCGCTTTTGTGAGTGACAGCAAGATAATCAAACTCAAACAAGGGAATTTAGAATTTGATAAATTTAAGCTACAAATAATCAAGTTTCTTGCCAAATTTAGCTAGATATTAGGCAAAATTTAGTTTAAAACACTCGCACAAGCAATTTAAATTTACAAACTCACACGAAGTTTTAGCACAGCACACATACGAGCGATAACAAAGTGAATAAATTCCAGTAAGCAAAAATCAAAATTTACTAAATTTAAGCCGCGTCTAAATTCATCCTACAAAATTTAACCACAAGCCACATCAACCGCAAACGCCCTTGCGTAAATTTAGCAGATATAAAAATGATAGAATTTTTGAGAAATAGTTATTTGTAAGTTTTTGTATTAAAAATTTAGTGAAAAAGAGCAAGCCCTAGCCTGCTCTTTGTGAGATTTTAACCCTTTTTTGGAGTTACAAGCATATTTACATAACGACCTTCTATTATAGGCTCTTTGTCGCGGTCAGCTTCATCTTTGATCATCTCCCAGACCTTCTCAAGCATGGCTACGCCAGCCTCTGGAGTACTCATCTCGCGACCCTTTAAAAATACACGAAATTTAACGTGTTTGCCATCTTGCAAAAACTCGCTTGCGTGTTTAACCTTATAGTTTATATCGTTTTGGGCGATCTTGACAGAGAGTTTTATCTCTTTTATCTCGATGGTTTTTTGCTTTTTCTTGGCCTCTTTTTGCTTTTTCTCTTGCTGATAGCGGAATTTACCATAGTCCATTATCTTGCAAACTGGCGGCTTCGCATCTGGCGCTATAAGCACTAGATCAAGCCCAAGCTTATTTGAGATCTCTAAAGCCTCATCTCTTGAGATGACACCATATGCCGTGCCATCATCCCCTACACATCTTACCTCTCTCGCCCTTATGTCCTCATTGAGCAATACTTCATTTTCCTTACTCAAAAATGTACCTCACTAAGTTTCTCCTTCGTTAAATTTATAAATTCCGCCAAGCTCATATCGCTCTGCGTCCTAGCCTGTCTGTCGCGCAGCGCAACGCTTTTGTTCGCTACTTCGTTATCTCCTAGCACGACTATCATAGGCACCCTTTGTTTTTCTGCCGTTCTTATTCTCTTATTTAAACTCTCATTTTTACTTGCGATCTCGCTATCGACGTTGATCTTTCTTAGCTCGCGTGAAATTTCTTTTGCATAGTCTAAATGCGCGTCGCTAATAGGCACGATGACGACTTGCGTAGGAGCTATGAAAAATGGTAGCTCGCCAGCAGTGTGCTCAAGTAAAATTCCTATAAATCTCTCAAAACTGCCAAGCAATGCTCTGTGAAGCATTACAGGGCGCTGTCTTTCGTTATTTGCGTCGATGTAGCCTAGATCAAAGCGCTCTGGCAAGTTAAAATCGACTTGTATCGTGCCACACTGCCACTTTCTCTTAAGTGCGTCGGTGATCTTAATGTCGATCTTTGGTCCATAAAATGCGCCGCCGCCCTCGTCGATGCCGTATTTAAAGCCATTTTCATCAAGAGCTTCTTTTAGCGCTTTTGTAGCTGTATCCCAAATTTCATCGCCGCCGATAGCTTTGGCTGGCTTGGTTGAAATCTCCATCTCGTAATGAAAGCCAAAATTTTCCATTATCGTGCCAGCAAATTTTAAAATTTCTAAGATATTTTCTTTGATCTGGCTTGGCATACAAAAGATATGTGAGTCATCTTGTGCAAATTCGCGAACTCTGAAAAGTCCGTGAAGTACGCCGCTTTTCTCATGGCGGTGAACGACGCCATACTCGAAAAATTTAAGCGGCAAGTCGCGGTAAGAGCGGATATCGCTTTGATAGACTTTGATGTGGCCAACGCAGTTCATCGGCTTGATGCCATACTCTGTCTCATCGATCGTTGTAAAGTACATATTTTCTTTGTAGTTTGCGTAGTGGCCGCTTCTTCTCCACACATCAGCCTTTAAAAGCTCAGGACCTCGCACTGGCTCGTAGCCGCGGTCGCGGTGAGCTTTGTATAATAGCTGCTCTAGTTTTGATCTTAAGCGTCCGCCATTTGGTAGCCATATCGGCAAACCACCGCCCACTTCGTCATCAAATGTAAATAACTTCATCTCGACGCCAAGCTTTCTGTGATCGCGCTTTTTAGCCTCTTCGATGATGCGGATGTGCTCTTTTAGGCTCTCTTTGTCTGCGTAAGCTGTGCCGTAAATTCTAGTTAGCATCTCACGGCTCTCATCGCCGCCAAGATACGCACCAGCCACGCGTGTAAGCTTGAAGAATTTTAAAAATTTAGTATTTGGCACATGTGGTCCGCGGCAAAGATCTTCAAAATCGCCTTGTGCGTAGCTACTCACTTCGCCATCTGGAATTCTTTTTAAGACCTCTTGTTTTAGGTCGTCGTTTTTAAATTTCTCACTCATATTAGCTTTGGTTGAGCAGGTTTTAACTATGTCAAATTTCTTCTCAGCAAGCTCTTTCATCTTATCTTCGATCGCTGCTAGATCGCTCTCGCCTAGTTTCGTGCCCTCATCATCAACTCTAAAATCATAATAAAATCCATCTTCTACGTTTGGTCCGACAAAGAATTTCGCCTTTGGATAGAGTGATTTGATAGCTTGTGCCATTAGGTGCGCACAGGAGTGTCTGATAACGTGTAGTGCCTCTTTTGAGTTGTCAAAATAGATAGGCTCAGCACTACTCTCACGCCCTGCGATACTTTGAGTATCGACTATTTCGCCATTTAGTTTGTATGCGATGATATCGCTCATTGTTTTTCCTTATATCAAATTGTCTTTTTTACGATAAAAGAACGATTAAGGATTTTATCGAAATGGGCTTTAAGCTAAACTTAATAATTGCTAAGCAAATTTTTATAAATTCTTTTTAAATTTAGTAAAATTTGAGCCAAAATTTTTGACTTTTAAAATATATATTTTTATATATAAATGTAAGAAGCCCTAAAATATTCATATTTTATCAATATAATTTATTATATTTTAAGATTATCCCTGATAATATTTGCTCTTGAAATGAATTTAGCAATTTCTCGTCTTTGCATTACTTAAATTCATTTTTCTCCCGACAAATTTAGTGCTAGGAAGTGGTTAGCCTAGCACTTTTCTTTTGCAAATTTAACAAACACCGGCTTTACTATCCTAGCGTAGTCTTTTGCGTTTAAAACGATAGATCTATCAAGAAGCCCAGCATTAAAGGCGATCTCCTCGTTTCGCTCTAGCAAACTCTCATCCACAACAAGGTGCAAATTTTTATGAAAGCTAAATGGCGGAACCGAGCCAAATACGCAATCAGCCAGCACTGTGACCTCCTCTGGACTAGCAAGGCTTGCTCTTTTACCGTCAAATTTTTGCGTAAGCGCGTCAAGATCAGCCTGCTCGTCAGCTGGCAAGACCGCGAGCAAGTAAATTTTACCAGCCTTCATCGCTGGCTTTTCATCATCTAGCAAGTAGCCATCTAGCACATTTTCATCTTTAAAAATTTCTCTAAATTTAGCTTCATCAACGCCTTTTATAGAGCAGACCAGCGCCTTTGCGCCCTGACTCATCTTCGTGCCTCTTATCTTAGCGACCTCCTCTGAAGTCCTAGCGCTCTCATGCTCTATCACTCTAAATTTAGCCCCATTTTTGCTAAGTAGATCGTGGATTTTATTAAAAATTTGCTCTGACACAGCTCTTTCCTTTGGATAAATTTAGTTAAAATTATAGCGCTAAAACCAAAAAAGGGCAGGAAAATGCAGATAAATTTAGACGATGTAAAGATCGAGCCAAGCTGGAAAGAGGTGCTAAAAGATGAGTTTTTGAGCGAAAATTTCGCTCGCATCAAAGAGAATTTCTTAAAAGCAAAGAGCGCTGGCGTCGTCTATCCACCAAGCGGGCTTATATTTAACGCATTTAACCTAACACCATTTCACGCCGTAAAGGTCGTCATCCTTGGCCAAGACCCATATCACGGCGCAAATCAAGCCATGGGGCTAAGCTTTTCAGTGCCAAGTGGTGTGCGCGTGCCGCCAAGCCTTGTGAATATCTACAAAGAAATTTACGCCGATCTTGGCATAAAAGAGCCAAATAGCGGTGATCTTACAAAGTGGGCAAAGCAAGGCGTGCTGCTTCTAAACTCTACCCTTAGCGTAAGTGCTGGAGCGGCAAATTCTCACGCTAGCTTTGGCTGGCAGGGCTTTACAGACGCCGTCATAAGAAAGATAAGTGAAAATTTACAAAACGTAGTTTTTATGCTCTGGGGCAACCCAGCCAAGGCAAAAGCGCCGCTAATAGACGCTAGCAAGCACCTCATTTTAGAGGCAGCCCACCCAAGTCCGCTAGCTCGTGGGGCGTTTTTTGGCTGCAGGCACTTTTCAAAGGCAAATATCTACCTAGCAAACCACGGCAAAACGCCCATCGAATGGGACTTAAACGCTAAAATTTGAGCTATTTTTTAAGCTCACTAAGAAGCTTATTTACCTTTTCAAGCTCGCTTTTGCAAAATTTCTCATCGTTATTTTGCATTATCATCGCCTCTTGACCGCTTTGTCTTTGCTTAAACTCATCAAATTTAAGCTCAAAAAGCCTTAGCGCCTTCTCATCACCCGCAAGCTTCTTGCTCTCTTTGGCATAAAGCTCGTCAAGATAGAGCCTGCTTTGCTTGACATACTCCTTGCAAACCTCGCTTGCACCAAATAAATTTACACCCAGTAAAAGGGCAAAAATGGCAAATTTTTTCATACTTTTCCTTAAAATTTTTGCGTTATACTAGCCTTTAAGCACTTAAATTTTAAAATATTTTGCAAAAAAAGGATGAAAAATGAGACGAAAAGATAGAGAACTAAGTCCTGACGAGGCGCTTGAGATCATCGATAACTGCGAATACAGCGTGATCTCATGCGTGGATGATGAGGGAGAAATTTTTAGCGTGCCTATCTCGCCAGTTAGAGTTGGTGAGAGCATTTTTGTGCATGGAGCGAGCGCTGGTAGCAAGGCAAAGCTGCTTCAAAATGGGCGAAAAGTGGAGTTTGTCTGCGTTAGCTTTAATAAAGTCCCGCACCTAAATGATAGCGAGCTAGAAATGATAAAAGACGATGGCAAGGCGCTTGGCGGCAAGGTCTTTACGACTGAGTACAAAAGCGCCATCGCAAAAACGAGAGCCTACGAAGTGACAGACGAGGCCAAAAGATATGAAATTTTAAAAATTCTCAGCCAAAAATACACCGCCTACGCGATGAGCACCTTTGACGTGGCGGCCGAGTATGGGCTAAAAAACATGAAAATTTACGAGCTAAAGATAGATAGCCTTAGCGCGAAGGCCAAAATTTTGCCAAAAGCGGTAAAGGGGTAAATTTGAGCTCACTTGCACTGATGTTTAGACCAAAAAATTTAGATGAAATTTGCGGTCAAAAGGCGGTTAAAGCGGCTTTTTTAAAATTTATAGCCACAAGCAAGATACCGCACTCCATATTTTATGGTCCAGCAGGCTGTGGCAAGACGAGCTTTGCAAGGGCAGTCGCAAGCGGGGCAAACTACGACTTTTACGAGTTTGACGGCGGAAATTTAAAGATAGATGACTTTCGCAAAATTTTAAAAAACTACGAAAACGCCCTAAATAAGCCACTCTTTTTCATAGACGAGATCCACAGGCTTAGCAAAACCCAGCAAGAAGCACTGCTCATTCCCATGGAAAACTACAAAGCCCTAGTTATCGGCGCTAGCACGGAGAATCCCTTTTTCACGCTAAGCTCAGGCATCAGGAGCCGCTCGATGCTCTTTGAGTTTAGACCGCTTAGCAGTGGCGATTTTGAGGAGCTTCTTGGCAAGATCAGGGAGCAAATTTCATTTAGCATTGACGAGGAGGCGAAGGAGTATCTTTTTAAAAGTAGCGGCGGCGACGCAAGAGCTATGCTAAATTTACTCGAATTTGCCGTCACGCTTGATAAAAATGTGAGCCTAGAAAATTTAAAAACACTTCGCCAAAACGCCCTAAAAGAGGGAGCAAAAGAGGACGACACGCACTACGAGCTAGCAAGCGCTTTTATAAAAAGTCTGCGCGGAAGCGACGAAAACGCCGTCATATACTATCTCGCAAGGCTCATAGACTCTGGCGAGAGCGCTGATTTCATCGCTAGAAGGATGGCGATATTTGCCAGCGAAGACATCGGCAATGCAAACCCAAATGCGCTAAATTTAGCTGCCAGCACGCTAAGCATCGTAAAAGAGATAGGCTTTCCAGAGGCTAGGATCATACTGGTTCAGTGCGCCGTCTATCTAGCTAGCTCGCCAAAGTCAAACTCCAGCTACAACGCGATAAATGCCGCTCTAAGATACGTGCAAAGCGAAGAAATTTTAAAGATCCCGCCATATCTTAAAAACCACACAAAAGAGAGCAAAGACTACCTTTATCCGCATGATTTTGGCGGCTGGGTCGAGCAAAAATACCTAGAAAAACCGCTCGTTTTTTACAAAAGTAAGGGCATAGGCTTTGAAAAAACGCTAAATGAGTGGTTAGAAAAAATTAGGTCAAAGGGCTAAATTTAGGCTTTACTCTTTCGAAATTTAAAAAGGTACGCGCATGGTCGAGCAAAATTTAACATATATCGCAAATTTAAAGATAAAAGACGTGCCGTGGGATAGGCTAAGCTGTAGTTACGGCACGGCGGAGCTTTTTGCACAAATTTTAAACACACTTACAAAGGCTGTGAAAAAGTCTAAATTTGATGAAAAAGAGCTTAGCGAGCTACTTGATGAAATCTTTGGTGAGTGTGAATATCAAGAGACATTTTGGCACGCAACGCCCTTTGCGCTCGTTTTTTTGGTGAGAATTTACAAAAGTGCGCTAGGCGAAAAAGGCGAAGCAGCTAAATTTATCTCACGTAAGCTTGAAGTCTTTTTTAAATTTATGCTTGAAATTTGCGAGAAAGTGGAGCAAATAGATCATGCAAAGCCGCTTGTAAAGATGGAGCAAATGCTAGAGCCAAAGTATCTTGAGATCGTGGATCAAGACGAGCTAAGCTATGACGATAGGCTATTTTACAGCTTTTACTACTACTCAAGCATGGTTTTGCAGGGCTCTCTTGTAAAAATTTAGCTAGGCTATGATTTTTTAGCTATTAATTTAAATTTTATATTTATTCAAATATACTTCTCAAATCCAAATCAATCACGAAAGTTAAAAAATGCCTACGAATTTTGCTGAAATTTTAAATAACTGCGTTGAAAGTATAAATTCATTTCTTTGGGGCCCATACTTCCTTATCGCCCTACTTTGCGGTACTGGACTATTTTTCACCATTAGACTTGGCTTTGTTCAAATTTTTAAATTTAAAATGGGTTTAGGCAAGCTTTTTGGAAATTTCTCGCTTCACGGCGAGGCTGCTGGCAAGGCTGGTATGAGCTCGTTTCAAGCAGTAGCAACCGCTATCGCCGCGCAAGTTGGCACTGGAAACCTCGTGGGTGCGACGACAGCTCTTATCATGGGCGGTCCTGGAGCCATTTTTTGGATGTGGTGCGCAGCCTTTTTGGGCATGGCTACAAATTTCGCTGAAATTTGCCTCGCTCAAATTTACCGCACGAAGGACGACAGCGGCCACACAATAGGCGGTCCAGCCTTTTACATAAGCCGCGGCTTAAATGGAAAGTGGGCGAAATTTCTAGCTGGATTTTTCGCTATCGCTATCATCATCGCACTTGGCTTTATCGGCAACATGGTTCAAGCAAACTCCATATCAGACGGCTTTAGCGGCGCTTTTGGCATACCGCAGTGGCTAACGGGGGCGTTTTTGGCTCTCATTTGCGCGCTAATTTTCATAGGCGGCGTAAAGGCAATAGCAAGGGTCGCTGAAAAGATCGTGCCGCTAATGGCGCTACTTTACATCATCGTTGGCGTGGTTATCATCGCTTTAAATTTTCACCAAATCCCAGAAGCGATCTCGCTAATATTTAAAGCTGCGTTTGATCCTTCGGCTGCCTGGGGTGGGGCCACTGGAGCTAGCATCGCAGCTGCTATGAGATACGGCATCGCAAGGGGTCTTTTTAGCAACGAAGCTGGCATGGGCTCAACTCCACACGCACACGCTGCTGCAAACGTCAAACACCCAGTCGATCAAGCCGTCCTTGGCATAATGAGCGTCTTTATAGACACCTTTGTCATCTTAAATATAACCGTTTTTGTGGTGCTAACCGCAAACGTCATCAGCTTTGAAAACGGCAAGGCAGTCTTTACTGGCATCACCTTGGTGCAAGAGGCGTTTTCGTCGCACATCTTTGGCAAAACTGGCGGTTATAGCTTTGTGGCGATCTGCCTATTTTTCTTCGCATTTACGACGATCATTGGATGGTACTACTTTGCTGAGATCAATGTGCGCTACCTTTTTGGCGCAAGGGCGGTTAAAATTTTTAAAATTTTAGTTGTTGTTTTTGTCTTTTTAGGCAGCTTGCAAAAGGTTGATTTTGTCTGGAGTTTAGCCGATATGTTTAACGGTCTTATGGTTGTGCCAAATTTGATCGCCATTATCCTTCTAAGCCCAGTTGTGGCTAAACTTTTAAAAGATCACAACGCTGGCAAAGAGTACGACGTAAAAGAGTATTTGAAGTAAATTTAAGAGTACGTGGAGAGAGCTCTCTCCACATTAAATTTAATATTATAGGTGATCTTCTGGTGGTGTTGGTACTGGAAAATAAAATGTGGTAGGAGTGCTTAAATCAGCAACATTTCCTGCCTCATCAACGCTAGAAACAGCTTTGATTTCATAAGCATGGTCAAAATATGCCTTGCCTTTAAAGTCTATATCCTCAGCTTTCCAGTTACCATTTGCATCGGCCTTAGCTGATATCGTAGTAATCAATCTATCAGGAGCAGTATTCCATTCCCAAATACCTGGCTTCATCCAGATTTCAAGATTAACATCAGCAAAGGCTTCAGCCTTACCAGTTATAGTTGGTGTCCAGTCAAGGTCATTTGGGCTATTGATAAGAGTGCTATCATCTATATGAGTAGTTATACTATCAGGATATCTAAACATGTGGAAGTCTCTTAAATCGTCAAAGTGATCAACCTTGATACTATCAATACTTAGTTGATTATTTACTGTATCAATAGTTAAATCTTGTGTGCTTGTAGCTTTTAGCTCTTCGCCATTTGCAGCTACTTTGCTAGCTTCGATAGTAAATTTATGATCGCCGTCAGCTAAAGGCGAAGTTGGAGTATATGACCAGTTTCCGTCTGCATCGGTAGTTGTTGTGCCAAGTAGTGGTGCGCTCTCGCCCTCGCCGTCAAATACGCTAATAGTTGCATTAGCAGTAGCTTTGCCACTAAGTGTTGGAGTGTTGTCGTTTGTGATATGCAGACCTGTTCTTTCAGATACGCTGTGTTCTAGGATATTATCCCCAACATCGATATGGCTGCTTACTGATTCGTCTGTATTTCCAGTAACTACGTTATCATCCACTGCCGTAACAGATACTTCTAGTGTCTGTGGCAATATATTGTTATATGCATTATCTATCGCAGCTGCAAGTGTATCAAGACTAAAGTCCTCCTCGCTTGCGCCACCGCTTACATTTGCAAAAGCCTCTGCACTAGCGTTTGCTTGAGAGCTTAGGTTTTCAAAATTTGCATTGATGTTTGAGTAGTGACCGCCATTTGCAAAGCTAGCAGCACCGAGACTAACACCATCTCCACTATTGCTACCACCTGCTGAGGCGTTACCACCAGCTGCAGTCTCTTCAAGATCAGTGATGTTCTTACCATTCAATAGTTGCTCCTGAAGTGAGGCGATCTCTTTACTGGTCTCATCGCCAGCTTTTTCATTTTCACTATTAAGAGGTTGCAACTCAACCTTTACGCCATCTTGCTCTTTTATGACCTCGTTGTCATAGATCACGTCACCAGCCTTTAGAGACCTTTGATTTCCATTAGCATCAACTGCGACGATGGCATCTGTGCCGATTATTGATTTTATTAGTCCTTTAACTTTACTCATATTTTTTCCCCTTTGCGTATTTTATGTTGTCAATTATAAGTAAAAAATTTATTTTATAGCTATTGTACTTTGGTACAGTTGTGACATTTTAGAAATGTGAAGTTATAAATTTTAGAGTTAAATTTAGTAATAGCTTGCCGTATTTTAGGGATTTAATTTAAAATTTAAAAACAGTAGAATTACAAAAAATGTTTCTAAATTTTATTTATTTGATTTTACGTTTTGGGAAATTTGATATAGAAATGGTGGCCCCGAATGACGCCAAAAAAATCTTTATATAGCCCTATAAATAAATACTTTAGATTTTTTAGTTATACATTTTTTTATACATTTTTGGTTTTAAACACGCTTTTTATTTTACAAAAAATTATCTTCGTCCGTTTTTGTTGGCCTGCCTTTCTCTACTTCTTGCACTTCTGCCCCCAGCTCTGCTACCGCTATAATCTCTCGACCCTCTGCTGTGACCGCCCCCATTTTTATTGGCTTGTCTTTCTCTACTAGCGGCACTGCGTCCGCCTGCTTGTTTATTTGATCCGCCCCAATCTCTACCAGAAAATTTGTCGCCAAAATCTCTATCATCAAAAGCAGTATGGCTAGCGCTACCTACGCCACCACCTCCGCCATTATGCTCTTTTTGCCTTGCTACCTCCGCCTTTTTGGCTTCAATAGCTGTTTTTTGTTTTGCGAGTTCAGCCGCTACTCTCATCGCTAGCCCATAGTCTATTTTTGCCCCACCAAAACCGACTAGACCCATTGCTTCTACCATATTGCCTGCTGGGGTATTTGAAAAGCTAAAATTGCCGTGTTTATCAACCGACACCCCCAGCCCCTCACGGCCACTCTTCATTATTGAAGCCAACTTTGTTGCCGTTGCAGCCCAAGCATCTGAGCCGCTATATGTATTTTCTGCTGTTGTGCTAGCGTTAGCATGACCACTTTCAGACGCTCCAGCTGGTGCGATATTAAAAGCATTCAAATCAAAAGCTACTACTTTATCAAGCAGTGATTTTGTTATCTGCTGTGTCGCACTAAATGCCACATCTGATAATGTTGTGTCAAACCCTGCATTTTGTAGCGATGTGCGAGTGTTTATCTCGTAGTTTAGCCTGCCTAGACTATCCATGCGCATATTTGTCATTAGTGAGCTTTGCGATCTTATGCTGTCTAGTTTATTACGTGCGAAATTTTGCATCGCTGCTCTTGCTGGGTCAAGGCTAGTTAGCATTTTAGTGCCAGGTCTGCCGTGTAGTGCATCATTAAATGTTTGTTCCATTTTATACCCATATAATTGTTTGCCAACTCTTACGCCAGTTATGTTGCCGTTGTAGTCAGTTTGACCTATCACTGCGTCAGGGATACCAAACCACCCGCTAAACGTATCTTGCATAAACTCACCAAAACTCATAGGGCGATCATAAAATGCTGTATTGCCTACTACTGCATTAAGATCACCACCAAAACCAAAACTATTATCAAGCCCTACCGCCATCTCAAAAACTTCTGTTACAAGGGCGTTGATTAGCCCAGCTATCGGAGCTATACCAAGCGGGGATATGGTCGTGCCAAGTGCTGAAAGTGTGTTCTGGATAGCAACTGAGGTTAGCGTACTTTTCATATTTTGGTACATCGCCTCGGCTACATTCATCGCGTTGAAGCGTCCATTCACAATGCCATCATATAGCATGCCAGCCAAAGCTTGACCTACTACACCACCATACATTCTGCCAACGTCCTCAGCTAGATTTTCGGCATAGCTGTCGTTTCTTAGCTCACTTACGAATTCTTTTAGGCTTGCGTAGTCGCCTCTTTGCAAACTAGCAAAGCCGTTGCCGTCTATCCTGCCAAAGCGGTTATCCCTATTTGAGCTTTTAGGAGTAGAAAATTTTATTTTTGTTACCGCTTCCACGCTATCAATAAGTAAATTTATGCTCGTATCATAATCAGGCTGGTTTATAGCGACTATCATCGGCATTAGCACGTATTCGGCAAAATCCTCATTTAGCCCAATTAGTGCGCCACTTAAATTGCCAGCTTGTGCGATAAAAAAGCTCCTTAGATCAGGCGAAGGTGTGTTAAAAGCAGAGTAGCCAAGGCTGCCTGCCTGGTAAAAATCAAACTGCCCGCCAGCCATAAACTCATAGTCATCGCCAGTATCTGAGTTTGTTAAATTTAATATATCGCTTAAGCCGATCATTTCTTTGTCATCGTGAAGTTTTTGTTTTCATCGATCGTTATATCGTTTTTAATTAGCGCATGCACCATATTAAACAAATACTTTGTCATATCAGACGGCACTATCATACCGCCAGCTTGATTTTCTGCGATGAAGTTGCCAAGCACTGACATTGATTTAATAATCCTATTGTCGATTACTTGCCTATCTACTGCTCGTTGTTGGCTTTCTGCTAGCGCTTGCTCTTTTGCAAGTTTTGCTATTTGAGCGCGTAAAAGATTGTTTTGCTCCTTTAAATTTTCTAGTTTGTCCGCTGCTTGAGCCTCTAGCTCATCATTTTTTAGTTTAGTGTTTCTTGTTTGTTCTTTTATACCCTCAATGTTTGCATCCATTGCAGCTGCTTGTTTTTCAAGGTTTTTTAGTGACAACTCAAAGCTTAGGTCTTGTTGTGTTAGCTCAAGCCCAGTTTGCATAGCCGTAATAGTAAATTGCGTCGTGATTAGCGGCAACATTTGAGAAAGCACGTTTATTCTGTGTTGATTTGGTATCTCGTATTTCTCAAAACAATCATCAAGATATTTTAGTGTTTCTTGATATGGTGTGTCCGCTCCGATGCTTAGTTTTAATAGCTCTCTTGTTCTTTCTAAATATGCGTTTTTAAAATCCATTGTCTTTTCTCTCCAGTCTAGTTACTTTTATTCTTTGCAAATCAAGATCATCGCGCAAGTCGCTTACGGCACTTTTTAATCCATTTGTCTCTATTCGTTTAATCCTTGATGAAAAGCTGTTGATTGTGTTGTTTAGGTCGTTTGTAAAACTTCGTAACGATCTAGTTTCATCTTCAAAGCTACTGATCTTATTCATAATTGTTTGTAGTTGTGTTTTTATTTCGTCGATCTCGTCGCCTAAATTTCTTTCAGCCATTATACGCTCCTCGCTCTATTCTCCCAACCTTGCTCATATACACCAAGGCGTGGGTTTTTTCTTATTAAATTTCGATAATAGGCGATCTCTGCCCTATCAAAATCACTATCAAATGCCACCGTATCATAAGCATTTAGCGCTTTTAGTGTATTTGCCCCCATTATGCCGTCGATTGTAAGCCCTAGCATATTTTGAAGCACACGCACGGCACTTTTTACTCCGACATTGACCGCAAAGCAAAAAAGCTCATTTGCTTTTAGCTGGCTATTGGCATCATCTAGGCATAGAGCGTCCCAGTATGTTTTCTTGTAAAAACTTGCCACTAAATTTACGAGCGCATCATCGTTATATAAAGCAATGCTAGCCTTTTTAAGATCGCCGTATGCGTTGATTGCCGCCCTAACTTGCCCCCAGCCTTGCCAGTTTGGGTTAGCTGTTTCATAAACACCCATAAAAGTTAGCCCATTTTCCGTTGGATTTTTATGCAAGGCATTTTCAGGGCGACTAAATTCTAAGCTCATTAAAAGATTAAAAGCTTGTGTGTAGTTTGTGTAGTTCATTTTTCATCTCCTATATCGTAGTCGCGAGGCGGTCTTGGCGTATAGTCATAGTTGTTATCACTTAAGTGGTCTATCTTTTTGTCTATTGCTTTGTCGATCACGGCACTAACCCAAGCTGTGCCTCTCCATGCAAAAAAGCCACCGACTGCGAGACTAAAGCTCCCTTTTTCTGTGAAATAAAATGCCGTCTCGTAAGCTACCCAGCATATAAAAGTCGAGCTAATAGTGCCAACGAAAAAATTTATGATAGCCTTACCATCGCTTGCAACCTTGGCGTTACCCCCTGCAATGCTTAACACACCGCCTACGAAGCCAACTATTATCACCCAAAAATAAAAGCCTAGCCTATCCATAAGATCATCCATTACCTAGCCCCTTTTTTTTAAAATTTATAGGTAAAAACATACATTATTAGGACGGATAATATTATTTCTACTACAACCATTTTATTTAGCCAAAAGGCTTTTGTTCTCTTTATTATTCGTTCCATTTACACACCCTTATGTTTTTATTGTTTATCTCTTTTTGCTTCATACTTTTTTATGTCCTCTAGCTGTCCTATACACTTCTCATAACCACTATAAACATCTATTAGCAGCACTCCTGCTTCGCTTTGGTTTGTTACATTTCTATCTGCTATCATAGGAGCTTCAAGAAGGTAGCTTGGTATCTTGTCATACTTATTTAGCACTACCTGCTTGCTTTCGCAGCCCATCAAGCACATAAGAAACACTGATGTCAAGAGCATTAGACATATCCTTTTTGTCCTCATTTTGCACCCTTTCTTTGACTTTACTAGCCTTTATTTCTATTATTTGTTTTTGCCTACTAACCTTCTCAATGGTGTCGAGCTTTAGAGAGATAAGCCTATCTTGCTCGTTTATCTCATCCTTTAGCTTTAAATTCATATCATCGCTAGCCTTTAGATTAGCTCTTGTAACGCTAAGTTCATTATCCAAGCTTTGATACCTATACCCTAGAAACAAAGTAATAAGCAGCAAAAAGCCACTTAAATATAAACTAGGACTTAGCACTTGTATCTCTCCCATATTTGATTATGTGATAGGCTCTTACGCTGTAATAGAAAAGCAGTATCTTCCATTTAGATACGCCTAAGAGCTCCAAGAGTTCCCTAAAGGTATCATCAGCTACTTTAAAATCACTATTGTTACCTAGCTTTATATAAAGTCTTAACGCATCATCTGTTAAGTAATCGTGTATCACAGAAGCCGTTAGATACTCAGGACTATAAGGCTCAAACATCCACCAAAATATTCTAGGGATACTTGCTCCGTCTGTTATGTAGCCCACAGGTATGTCTATGTCTTTATACTTAAACGGACTAGCTGTCTCAAAGTTATCCTTACCAAAGGGCTTAACTACTATTCTTTGTAACTTCTCAGCCATTATGCACCTCCTCAAATGTTGGCATCTCTGCTAAAATCTCATCAAAACTCTTAGGCATCTTATGCTTACCCTCAGCAATAGCATTTAGTAAGCCATAGCCGTACTTCCACACCTTAGCTCTCCAAATACCAAAGGCTTCTCCTTCTGCTCTAAAGTCATTGTCATAGCCTGCATAAGAGCAAGCAGAGAGGATGTCGTCATAGCCTTTCTCTCTTGCCTTAGCGTCTAGGAGTTGCTGGGTTTTTTCTTTAAAAAGTGCTGTAAGTTCCTCTAGGTTCTTGCTTACTATCTCATAAGATATTACGTAAGCGTCTCCTTTGACTTCACTAATCTGCACCACCTTTTTAAACTCATCTGTGTTTGTAGGGTAGTCCTCATAGATTACTTTTAGATACCCTAGCTCTTTGAGTTCTTCTTCAGTTAGAAACTTTGTATAGAATGTGCCTTTATCTGATACTATATATGGTACGTCTTCTACAAGCTCATCTTTTAAGTTATATAGCTTCATTAGCTTTCTCCTTTAAACAACTCTTTTTACAAATACAAAGGTTATATCTTTGCCAATCCACTTACTAAGTGGGGAACTAAACTGCATAAATACCTTGGTTATACCTGAACCTGTATAAACATAGTTTATGGTTAAGGTGTCCCCATTAGGCACTCTCTTTGACATATCATAACTTTTTGTAGGGCTTAGCTCTGTCCCTGCTGGCACTGCCTTCCTTGAAGAAGCCTCCAACATAGTCATTCCTGACGGACACAGATACTTCGCAGTGTGCTTTGTGCTATCTATTGTTGGTAATAAAGATATAGCTTTAGGATTATCTCCATATAGTATGCGTCGATTATAATACAGAACGCCCTCTCCAAACACCAAGCCATTACCATCTTTTAACAAGGTATAAGGTAACTGAAACTCATATGAAGTGCTATCTCCACAAAGCTGTATCAAATCTTCTTTAGAGTAAGAAAAGGTAACATCGCTATAACTATCCTGCCTCAAATCTACATAGATGTTCCTTGCACGCATTATTCTAGTTTTACCAAAGCGAATAATAGTGTCAGCGTATTGCTGTATGAAGCCATAAGGGAGTGTAAGTTTTATCCCCCCACTATTATTACCAAGAGATGGCATAGGCTCTATTGATATGCCTATATCAAACTGCTTTATATTTGAAGTAAAAGCAGGGTTAGGATAATCATAACTATCAGGCTTAGCTACGTACTGCATTTGCCTGCCACTGCCCCCTATATTATATTTAAATACACATCTCCCATACCTATCCCCTCTCGCTTTAGAGTAGAACTCTATAAAGAATACTTGCTCGCTTATTAAGCTAATTTCCATTACCCCTATAAGAATTCCCTCTTGTTCTTGTTCCACTAACAACGGAGGGGTCTTTATTATTAATGTATCATTTGTGATAGCCTTCTCAAAATCAATACCTCTAAAGGTAGTCTCTTCATCAAAGCTTTTTACCTCTAAGTATTTTTTAGAAGTACTCCCACAACCTATCATAAAGCTCATTATGCCCTCCCCATATATACTTCAGTTGCTGAAGCCACAAAGTAGGCAAATACTTCGGTGTCTTTTAAATCAGTTGGCACTTCTCGCCAAACCATATTACTCCCCCATCCTGTTATGTTTTTAGCACCTTTCATCACAATAACTCCTGTTTGCCCTATATGTTTATCAAGCCCATATATCTGAAAGGTATTTCTAGTAGTAAAATTCATTACATAGTGCTTGCTCCACTCATTGTTAAGGTTAAGGTTGCTCCCATTGACCCTTGACATAGTATCTTTTAGAGGCATAACAGACAGAGGTATTTCCCTTGTTGAAGGGGATACATATACAAGGGTATCAGGTAAAGCACTTGTTTTTATTACCCCTGTATTGCCTTCCATTACCTTTGAAGTATCTAACTTATTGTCTATCCTCCCAGCTGTCTGTCCTATGAGAGTGCGTAAAGACTGCTCTATATTAGCAACATAACGAGAAGATGCATAGTAAGTGTCAGGTTGCCCATTAAGAGTTGTAGCATTTATCTCTGTTGGTAGTTGGGCTGTGCTTATCCTGCTATTAGCGTCAAGCTGTGGATAGCCATTAGGCTGATTGGCTTTGCTGTAATCTACCTTACTTCCTAAGGCTGTATTCATATCAGCAAGTTGGGAGCTCATAAAGTCTTTAATGGACATCGACCTAAGCAAACCTTCTTCTGTATCTCTTACAATAAATCTCCACTTGTCAGTAGATAAAGAGTTCTTTATATCGCTCACTTCAGCTTTTGTTGTTGCATTGAGATAGATGTTAGTAGCATAGATGTTGCCTTGAGCGTTTCTTTTTACAAGCTTACCATTAGCATTACTCTCAGCTGCGTCGCTCTCTCTTAGCACCCCTTGCAATAGGTTATTAATCTTATTGCTAGAGTAAGTTTGAGCTATACCTGCTTGGGTGTCATTAATAAGCCCTGATTTGTTTAGGTTCTCTAGGCTACTTTTTAGGGTCTCTAGGCTTGCCTTAAGAGCATTTAGCTCCGTTTGTTTGCCTTTAAAGTCATTAAGGATAGTCTTAATCTCATTTAGAGATGATGTAGCTGTATTAAGGGCTTCATTGGCTTTTGTATCTATACCAGCTTTTGTTGTAGCTATCTCTTGTAAAGTCTCATTTTTTAAAATATTGATCTTAGAAATAGTATTATTTAAAGTATTTATATTTTCATCTATTTTTTTCAGTATAATATTTTTATTATTAGTTATTTCGTTAGCCATATCTCGGCTTTGTTCTTCTATGGTTTTTATATCATCAAACTTCCTATCGACCCCTTTTTTTATCTCACCAATCTCATTATATTTTTGCTCTATTCTTTCGCTTTTACTTGAAATATTTTCATATATTAGAATGGTATCATCTTTGGCTTTTATAATGTTTGTTTTTGCATCTTCTATTTCTCGTTTGGTAGTATTTATTTCCTCGCTTCTACTATCGATTGAGGCTTTTACCTGCTCTATTGATTTTTCGGTGTTTAACACTACTGTTTTTATGTTATTTAATACTTCTATCTGCGTTTTGGCTTGGTTATTAGCCTCTCTTAGCTCTTCAAAATTAAGTTCATTGAGGATCACATCAAGCTCATTGATCTGCAAAAGCAAAAATTTAAGTGCTTCTAATGTCTTATTCCCAAGCTTCAATTCTTCTATTGTTACCATTTTTTAGCCTTTGCTGTGTCTTTTATCTTTTTTATTCTTTCTGCAAATTCTTTAAAAAAACGCAAGAGATCTATTTTGCTTAAATCTTTTGCGTTTTTTAAAACCTTATAGAGATCATATTCGGTCATAGTCGCTCATTTCGTTTGCATTGTAGTCTGCTATCGCTTCAAGTGCTAATGTGCGATAATAAGTGTCTTTGTTTATTAAAAAGGCTACGTAGTTAATCACTGCATAGCTCAAAGCTTCATCTATTTGTAGGTGCTCTTTTGGATTGCTAAAATTTGGTATATCTGGCACGCAAATAAAAGTATCTTCTTTTAAATTTCTATATGGCGTCTCTTCACTACCCACTCGCCTAATAAGGACGTTAGGCACGCACTTATCACAGCAAAAAAGCATAGCTTCTAAAAATAGTGAGCCAAGCATATCATCAGCAGGGAGCTTAACCCCTGCTGTCGTTTTAAAGCTCAAATGTTTTTTGGCTTCAGCGCAAAGCATTACTAGGCCTTTAAACCAACGCCTATTGCAAATGCGTCTGCGTTTCTTACTTCGATACAACTTTCTGTGTAGTATCTCTTTTGGATAGCTGTTTTTGAAGTAGTCACGTCTTTTAGCTCGGTTGGTACAAGTAGTCCATTTTTCATGTAGTCAAAGTCGCCCGCAATGATACAATCACCTAAGCCGTATTTAGGGCTTAAGAAGCGGTGAAGTCTAAAATTTACCCTACCAAAATCAGTGTCAAGGCTAACAACGCTAGAGTTGATGTTTTTCTCGTTACCAAATTGTCTAGTAGCTATTTTGTTAATAGCTGGCTTTAGATCAGCGCCAATGAATACATCTTTTGGAGTTGTGCCTGCATCCCAAATGTTTTGAAGTAGTTGTGATAGCACAGTTTCAGTTAGTGCTGATGGAGTACCTTTCCAATCGCCTGAGCTATCAAATGCTACAACATTGCCACGCTTACCACTTGCAAATGCAGCCGCACCCTTAGCCAAGAAGTAAAATAAGCCTGCCATTTCGCCAGCTGTTGCATCCGTTCTAACAGTCGGTGCTTTAAACACGCTCTTTTTAACATCAGCATCACGGCCTAAACCAAAGATAGCATACTCCATATCTAGCTTATGCTCTTTTGCTCTTTTAGCCGTCTCGCGCTCTAGCTCTTTACCGCCATAAGTTGCCACTGCTTGCATACTTCTTGAAACACTAACGTTTGAAGTGAAAATTTGCACTGCGTTTGAAGTCTTTTGCACGCTTGATTTGATCTGATCGTCAAAGTCAGAAATCTCTAGCTGTGCGTTTTTCTTTGGGGCAGCTAAGCTGTCAGTTAGCCAAGAGTGCTCTATACCTTTAACACTTGAAGTGCCAATTAGTTTAAGTATAGGCGTCTCGTCAGCACCTATTAAAATTATTTTGTCATATACCGAAGGCTTTAGCCCTTCTCTTTTTGTTGCTGGGGCTTGAAACCCAGTAGTTGTTATTGCCATTTCTTTGCTCCTTTTATGCAATTTAATGGCAATTTATCATTTGTAGCTGTGTCAAATCTACCCAATTTTGAGAAAATCAAAGAGAAAATTTAGTGTTTTTAAAAAGAGTGAGCCCTAAAAGATAGGGCTTTTTAATTATTCTTGGAGTTTTTAGTAGAAATGTAGTTAGTTTTTACACCTTGACTAATTTTATTTTTAGTTAGTCTATTTACCGCTTTAGCTTTTACGCCGTCGCTTATATGTTTATTGAGCAATATTTTTTTAACTGCACCAACTTTGTCGCTACTATTGTCTATCGCATCAAGTAGTTTAAGTTTTGGGTTCTCAAACTTCATCGGCTCTTTTAGATTTCTATCAGAATAAAAGGTTATAATATCGTCATTAGCGGAGGTTGAAGTAATTGCGGAGTGTATCCCGCTTCCTCCGTTTTTATCCTTTATGTCATTTATGACAAGTCTAAATCTCACGCCGTCTTTATCTTCCCATTCATAAAGCCTTGCTTTGCGATCATTTATAAATGGTTCTTTATATTCTTTTATAAATTTACGCATATTCTCGCCCATATTTAATAGTTCTTGCTTCGTAACATAACCTTCCTTTGTTGTGTCTTCTAAATGCTTTATCTCGATATGTTTAGCCCCTTTGTTTTTATTTCCTATCGCATATCTTACCGCTCCCTCTACATCCTCTAAATCCTTATAAACTGGAGTTGAAAATTTGCCATTATATGTGACATTATAGATGCCTCGTTTTTCTTTTAACTCAGGCAATTTTTGACTAAAATTTACGCCGTCTTCTCTACTTACAAATGTCTCGTTTGGATTTACGTCAAAAGTCTCATGCGGATGAGCTCTGCCTTTTTTATTTAAGTCGAGCCTATTTTGTACATTCCTCGCTTCAGCTTCACCATGATATAGAGCATATTTTTTATCATTTGCATTGCTTCCTTTTGCAAACCCTTCAATATCTTGTATGGCGTGTTGGATTTCGTGCATTAAGGTAGATTTATCTGCTACTTCTCTAAGACCAATTTCTTTTTTAACTGGGTCGTAATAGCCTTTATCCCCTAATGAATAAATGTCATTTTCTTTATTAAAATTTCCATTGTTTTTTACATGTTTTATTTGGTTTGGGTTAAATGCAACTATTACGTTATCGTCTAATATAATGCTATCATATCCTGCATTTTGCAATTTATCTTTAAATGCTTTTGCCTTTGTATCATATTGTTTTAGGCTGGTATTTTTTATATATTCATAAAGACTTTTCCCAACACCGTTTTTTAAGTCGTCTCTTTTTGCTAAATTCCCAAGCAATGCTTGATATTTATTAGCAGTATCCTTTGTAATTTCTTCCCTTAAATCAAAAGGCTTTTTGGCATTTATATATACCTCCATAACTCCGCTATTTGGTTCTTTTAGCCCATATCGCCCTTTTGAATATTCCTCGCTCAACCCTTTATCAGTTGTAAAGAAAAACCCCCACTTACTTTTATCAAACTTTTGGTCAAACTCGCTTATATTTGATTTTTTAGTCCCATGATAAAAAATTTTTGGCGTTCCATCTGTGTTTTTAGTTAGTGGGGAGCTCTCTTTGTGCCAATCCTTTAAGTTTTTATTATAAAGTTCATCTTTTATTTTTACTACGTTTATATCCTTTAACTCAGGATATGCCTTAAATAGTTCTTTATGCTCTAGCAGGTCGCCTAACTTATCTGCGTTTTGATTTTTGATTTTAGCTGGGTTATCATCTATCTCAAACTTCCACGCTCCGTCCTTGTCTTTATACCACCCAGTGCTTTGCCAAATTTTAACTTCATCTTCGCCTTTTTCTAGCATAGCTTTGGCTTTTGAGAGTTTATTAGCACTAGCATTAAGTGCTTTTTCTCCTGCAAAAGAATTTATACTATTGTTCTTCGCTGATCCATAAATTTTAGTTAATAATTTTGGATTATCTTTTGCCATTTGTGGCATCTTTTTGCCAAGCCCAACAATAGAATTATAAAGCTCTGGGCTTATGCGTTTAACCGCTGAAGCACTAAATTTTGACCCAAACAATGCATAAATAAAGCCTTTTGCAAACTCTTCAGGTCTTATTACATTGCCGTTTTCATCTGTGCCGTTTGCTGTGCCGTTTGCTGTGCCGCCAAGAAAGCCACTTGCGATATGTGGGCTTGCATTGATAGTTTTAGTATTTTTGTCTTTTTGGTTTTTAAAAGTTTTATCTAATTCTTGTGTTTGTTTTGGTATAATCTCATTTGGCAGCCCAAGCTCGCTATTTGATTTGCTGCCTGGCTGGATGAAAGTTTGGATAATGCCAGCATCTTTAGAATTTTCTCTGCTAATCCTATCAAGGCGTTTTATATCTTTTTCTTTTACTTTTGTCGCATGTTTTACTTCTCCACTTTCTTTATCAACTGCCAACTTGCCTATTTTATTGTCGCCAACCCTTTTGACTATTAACGCATAATCAAGTCTGTTATTATTAAAAAAATGCGTTGGTTCATTTTTGATCTCTCTAATCAGCCTAAAAACATCGCTTGGCTTACTAAACATTTCTGGGTGCTTGCTAGCTAGATAATCTAAATCAGCGCTTATTTCTTCAGTTGTTATCTTTGATAAATCTCTTACATTTGGGGCTAAGTCCATTTTTACATTTAAATCACTCTTTGGCGCTGGGCTTTCTTTGGCGATGAAGCCATCGCCTTTTATCTCTGTGTTTTTAGAGTTGCCTTCTGCGGTGTCCATTTTTATTAGATCACTTTTAGCCTGCTCTTTTTTAGCCATAAAATCATCAATTAAACTCCTTATCTCTTTACTTTGTGCCTGAGTAAGTAAATCAAACCTATCTTTTATTGGTATAGCTTCGTTTTTCATTATATCGGTTAAGGCGTCAGACGTAGTTTTTGCTTTTAAAAATGCTTCAGCATATAAATTCTTTTTACCTGCTTGTTTGCCTATTAGTGGGATATGTTTTGCCAAGCGTTCAAAACTTCTTGCTACAAATGCCATAGCTACTTTGCCACTAAAGCTTGTGGCTATACTTCCACCTTGGCTTTTTGTCTTTAGCCCTGCATCTATTGCGTCAATTATGCCTTTTGTGTTTGGGCGAAATTTTGCGTCATCAAATAGTGCTTTTTGTAAAGTTTTCGCTTCGTCACTTACAAATTTAGCGTCGCTTAGTTTTTCTGCTACCGCAATAGGATTAAACCCTTTTCTATTCATGCCAAGATCAACTAGCTCGTCTTTTATTGCACTCCTTATGTAGGCTTTTTCTACTTCTGCTATTTGCTCTTTATTGAGCCCTTTGGTTGTTTTAGCCCAAACGTCATTATTTTTATTGATCAAATCACCGACTTTATCAAAGTTAAAATCGTCGCTCAATAGATCATTGCCCTTATTGAAAATCTTTGTATCTTTTAAGGCTTTCATTTGAGCATATTTTTCGTCCTGCTCTTTTAGTAATGCCCTAAGCTCGCCCCTGTCATCACCAAGAGACTTAAACATGCTATCATCTAACACTTCTTTTAAGGCTCTAGCTTGTTGCTCGCCAGTGTAGTCTGAGTTTCTTATTGCTTTATTTAGATAACGCCTAACATCAAACGCCTTATTAATATTAAAGCCCTCTTGCGCCATTTGATCTAAGGCTATACGCATTTTATCTCTATCTTCTACTTTTGCATAATTAGCCACAATGCTATTTATCGCATCGTCTAGCCCTTTTTTATCTATTTGTAGTGGGCTATTGCCTGCCACTTGCTTGAAGGCATCTACTACTTGGTTATAGTCGCTTTTTGTGGCGTTTACATAACTACCCAAAATATCACTAACAAATGCTTTATCGGTATCATCTAGTTTTCTAAAACTCTCTGGGTTGATCCTAAAGTTTTTATCAATTCCAGCTGCTTCTAATCTCTTTTGTGCTTGGTCATCAATTATTTTTATAGCTTTATTTCGCACCAAGTCATCGCTACCTATTACATCAGCAATAGTTTTCATTTCGCTAGGGTCAGCAAAGGCATTATTTAGTGCGATCTCTTGCTCTTTTGTGATTTGTGGGTCAAGTGTGCCTTTGGCTTTATTCTCTACGTATTCGCCAGCCTTTGTGACTTTATCTTTTACCCAAGGGCTACTTGTTCTATTAGCATAATCATCTGCATAAGCCTTTGCTTTCAGCCCTAAAGTGTTTATATCATTTAGCTCTATTTTATTGTTGGCTAAATAAGCCTCTTTTTCAGCCAGCTCTTCAGGCGACAAGACTGCATCTGCTGCTTTAATACTCCTTGTTATATCTCCCATTGCTGGTGCGTGATTTGAGCTTGTCACATCACCTACTAGCGGGGTATTATTTATTGCATTTGTAATTTTTTGTTTTATATCTACGTCTTTTATCTCATTGCCAAAGCTATCTTTTAATGTTTTGCTCTTGTTAATTACATCGCCTGCTTTATTTATTAGTGCTTTACCGCCTTTAGCCACTGCATAACCTACGCCATCGCCTAACACACTAAGCCCTGCGTTTTCTAGTGCCAAATTTGCTAGTGTTCCAGTATCTACGTTTTGCCCAGTATCATTTGCGTTGTATATATAGTCTCCTGCTGCACCAAGCGCAGAGCCAACTGCCCCACCTGCTATTACTGGTAATAGGCTTGTTCCGCCAGTTAATGGAGCTAAAAGCGCTCCACCTACGCCTGCCACAATAGCTCCTTTATTGGCTTTTGTGCTATGCCAAAGGTCTTTTAATATTCCTTGGTCTAAATCTACAAGCTCACCAGCTTTGTTTTTAAAAAGGACATTGCCGTCAGCATTGACAAGACTGCCTTTGCCTTGTCTTTTTAACTCAGCTGATATTTGTTTTAATGCATCAACCCCTTTTTGCTCTACTACTTCTTTGTCGCCAAAAACCTTTTGTGTAAGTGGCACTTGTGCGTCAAATTGCGCCCTGATACTATTTATTGCATCCACCATTTCTGCGTTATTATCAGCGTTGGCTTCCCTTATGCGGTTGTCATAGCGATCGTCTGGGTCGCTAAAATAGTTTGTCATAGAGCGCTTTAGCTCATTCGCCTTAGCGTTTATCCCTAGCGCCTTTTTATCATTTGTAAAAGTATCATAGTTTTTTGGTTGATTAAATTGCATTTTTTGTCCTTTTAATATTCAGTCACATTGTTATAATTTTTAGTGCTTGCGTTAGCACTTTTACTAAAAAACTTGTCTAATCTCTTATTTACTTTATTAGCCTCATCTATTTCTTTTTGCCACTGCTGTTTTGCATATTGGTTGCTTACACTATCCCTTTTTAGCTCCAGCTCTTTTATGCCAGCAGGTATTGTTATCCCTTGTAGTTTTTTAGCTTGAGAAAACTTGTCGTTATCGGCAATGACACTATCAAGCTCTACTTTAAATTTCTTGTCAAAATCTTTTCTTTCAGCGTCAGCTCTACCAACCCTCATGTTTTGAAACCCTAAGTTGTTTAATGTTGCTAAGATAGCTTCGGCTGCCTTCTTATCTGTTCCTCTTCCCATTAACGCATTTATATTGTCGCCAACTCTATCAAACCAGCCATCATAGTCATCTAGTTTTTTATCCTCTGGGATTTGATTTAGTTGTTCTTTTAGTGCTGCTATTGTTTTTATGGTGTTGCTTTGTGCGAGGTTCGCATCTAGTGCTTTTTTCTCAGCCAGTGCTTTATTTACCGCTGTAACAGCGGCTTTTGGGTTTGTCTTATATTGAGCCACCATTGTTTTTACAAATTTATCTTTATCTATCGTTCCGTCTGGGTTTAGAGCCCCATATTGTCCTGCCAAATAGGCGTTATCTGAATTTGCCTCTGCAAGTGCGACAACTTCATCTTCGTTTGCTTGCATTTTTATTTTTAGGTCTATATCTTTTTGCTCCTGCGACGCCTGCCTTGCTGCTTGTCTATCTAGTAGCATTTGGTTTTTATACCATTGGTTAAAGGCTCTACTTTCATTGTTTGCGTCTATTTGAGCGTTAATTTGTTTTTCTTTGAGCGCAAAATCTCTGGCGTCAGTGTTCATTTTCCACGCTCTATCTTTCTCTTGGTTCTCTATTTGATTTTGCCTCCACGCTTCGTTTGCGTCAAAAAGTTTATTGTTGTAGCTCTCTTGTGCTAAATTTGATCTATTCTCTTCCGCTAGCCTTTGTTTTGTGAAGTTGTTTCTTACGCTATCTTGGTAAATATCCCATAACGCTCTACCAGTTGCACCCACTGCGTCTATTGTGTTGGTGTTGTAGTTAAAATCTACTTTATTTGGGTTAAAATATGGCATTTTTGCTCCTTTTTGTGAGGCTTAAATTAATAAGCCTCATCCTCTTGTTGTTTATGAAAGTTTGATGCGTTCCAAGCATTGACTAAATTTTGATTTGCCTGATTTTCTCTTTGTAATTGCCTTTGTGAAAGCATTTTGTTAAAGTCGTAAGCATCTTTATTTAGTTTAAACGCTTGTTTCGCTGCTTTGTTTTGATTATAAGCGCTCCATAGCGCGCCACCAGTTCCTAATGCTGTTAGCCAGTTAGGTGTGCCACCTGCGTCACCACCAAGCCAACTTAAAAAGCCACCGCTACTACCGCCACCATTATTTTTTCCGCTAGCCACGCCCCCAATTGCTTGTGTTATATTGCTTCCACCCCAGTCGTCAAAAAGTCCTGCCATTTTTTCCTCCTTATAGTCCTGCTAGCTTCAAAAGTTCTGCGCCATATTCCACATCGCTCACGTTCTCGCCTTTTTTTGCTCTATCAAACGCCGATAGCTCACTGCTCGCATTTGAGCCACTTAAAATTTCGTCTGGCTTTTCTTTGCTTTTTGCCACATTGATCATTCCCATTGCGACTGCTTTCCAGCCAACATAATTTTCACCAAGTAGATCACTCATGCCGTGAGCTTTTGCAAACTGGGCTAGATCATCAGGACGTATTGTTGGGTAGTCTTTTTTAAACTCTGCTAGGTTTTTGTCAAAGACTGCTTGCCTTCTAGCTTCCTCAGCTTGCGCTGCTTGAGCTTGCGAGATTTGATCCATTTGAGCTTTTAAGGCGTCAAGATTTCCAAGACCTAAACTGTCAAGTAGTGCTTGTTTTTCAGGGGCAAGCTGTGGTTGTGATGGCTCTTGCGGTTGCTCTTTTGCTGCTAGCGCTTCAGCCATTGCTTGCTTGATAGCCTCGATATTAAGCTCCTCTTTTTTTGGCTCTTCTGCTACTATTGGTTGCTCTGCTGGCTGTTCTTGTGGTTCTTGCGCCACTTCGTTTGTTTCAGGCTCTACCTGCTCGTCACCATTTACGATACTTACTAATTCATTTAGTGCTTCTTGCTCTGTCATTTATTACTCCTCTTTGTAATTTTCAAAAAAACTTAAAAGACTTTCAAGTGTTTTTATGCTCTCGATCGCCCTTAACCTCATTTCATCGCTGTTCTTTTCATTTTGGCTAGCGGTCACACTTGCCGCATAAAGCCCTAATAGATATTCTGAAAAACCCCTAAACGCTTGGCATTGCGTCAGCTGGTAAAGCTCCTGCTTCTGCGTCAAGGCTTGCCACGCTTGGCAAAATAGCCTGTGGCTTAAGTTGTTTAGCAAGCTCACTCTCCTTTCCGATAAAATTCTCTGGGTCTTTTATGCCATATAGTGGCAATAACTCTAATAGGATTTTCTCGTTTGCTTCTTTCATTCTATTTGCACCCTCGCCGTCTTGAAGTTGTAAGCACATACCAAATTGAGCTGCTATTACTTGGCTAGCGTCCATTAGGCTTTTTTTCTGCACCTCTTTGTTTAGTGCGCCTATGCCAGTGTTTAGATTGATGTTAAAGCTCGGTATTTCACCACGATTAAACCCTGCAAAAAATACTGGATCACCATATTTCCAAACAAGAAATGCAAGGCGCTCAAATATAGGCTCAAAAAAGGTCTCATTGTAGGTTCTTATATACCCTTGAAGCCTTACGCTACCTTCATTTGCCATAATTGACGCCATTGTCGCTGTTTCCTGCCTAGTTGTTGGTGCTCCGTTTTGTTGTGGGCTTACTCCGCTTACTTCGCTCATCTCTTGCTCGATCACTTGAAGTGTAGCCATTGAAGCGTTGATGTCGCCAGGCGGTACTATCTTGATGTCTGCTGGTCTATCAGCGAAAATCGCACCGCTTGGGCGCTCTAAATCAGCTCTTGATATGCTCGCACTTCGGTCAAAAATGATCTTTGGTGTTGCTTGGTTTCTTGTTACATCTGTGATTGAATTTCTGATCGCATTTAGTTCATCTTGCAAAGGCAAAAGCGAGGCAAGAGCTGGCTCACCATAAGCACAAACAAAAGTTTGATCAGTATTGCGTTTTGTTTGTGGCAGCATATAGCCAAAAATAAATGGCTGTCCGTCTTTTAGTTCTACTTTATCTCTTAGTAGTTCGCTATTGTAAAGCGTGCTAACGCTCCATTTCTCATCATTTAGTTCATAAATTTCATTTAGGCAAATTCTCTCATAAGGTCTGTTCTCGCTTAGATCAATTTGTTTAAAAGTTTTATTCTTGATTAACTTTTTGATGTCGTTTGTCGTGAGGTAAATTCTATGCACGATATAGCGGATGTCATCTGTATTTTTGGCATCAGGGTCAAAATAGATGTCGTTTATATCCACTTCCTCTATCTTTGCTTCATCTTTTGCCCAAAACACTTTTACTACCGAGCTTGCCGAGAAAGCAGCTTTTAAAAAGATAGGCGAAAAAATCTTATACAAATTTATCTTGTCGCAATAGAAATTTAGCGCCTCTTGCCACTTGTCGATCACATCATGCGTTGAGTTTATGTATGGCTCTAGCTTTGCAAATGTGTCATTGTTGAAATATGTTTCGGTTAGGCCGTCATATATCCTTTTTGCTTTTGAGTTGAGCTTTGGTATGTAGTTTTTGCTTTTATTTCTCTCTTTGAGGCTGTTATACTGCTCGCTTTCTAACACAAGCAAATACGCATCATTTAGCTTGTCAAAAAACGGCTTATATTCCGCATAGCCATTGTATGCTGTTTGCACTAACTCCTCGAGGTAGCTTATTCTCTCATCGTTCGTCATTTTCGTGTCCTACTCTGTAAATTGTGCTTCTGCTGACATTTGTTAGCTCTTTCACTCGTTTTTTATCAACCCCTTTTTCTTTTAGAGCCGTTGCAAGTTTTACTCTAGCTTGTTTTGTAGGGATAAATTTTACCCCCTTAAGCCACTCACAAATCATCACACAAAAACAAAGACGCAAAGCCTCATCATCAAGTGTTGCCACCTTTCTAATTAAACTTACGTCGATATTTTCTGAAATATACTCGATTTGTTTTCTCAAATCTACCCAATTTTGACACTCTTTCACCAAACGCCTCCGTCATCGTAGTTGATTGTGTTAGTCTTTGCCGGTAGTGGATCAAAAAAGGTCAATGCTAAAGCATCCGCCAAGTCAGGGCTAAAGCCAAACTCTTTTTTGATATTCTCTTTTGGCAAGAGCAAATAGCGCTCTTTCTTGTCATAGTAAAAACTAATGGTACTAAGCTGTTTTTTTAGCTTGTCGTTTGGCACGATGCTAAGTAGCCTAAATTTCTCTTTGAGTGTAAAATATGCTTCCGCTCTCTTGTTGGCGTAAAGCTTCTCATTTGTTGCCTTGTATGAAAATTTTGCCTCTCTGACTATCCCACGCAAGCCAAAATCCACTAAGGTATCAAATACCCCAGCACCCACACCAACACTATCAATAAAAATAGCGTCTGGCTTCTCTTCACTTCTCTCATAAATGCCAAAAATCTCTCTTGCTAAAGCCGTCACGCTATCAAGCCTAAATGTGTAAAAGTTTGTAACACCATATCCTTGTCTAATACAAAGCACGCTTTCATCGTCACCCTCACGTGCCACGTCTAGCCCCCAAACAATGCTGACTTTTTCATTTGGCATCTGCGTGCTAAATGCGTTTTCAATTAGGGCAAGATTAAAAAGCACGTTTGAGGTAGTATCTAAAAACTCGCCGTATATCTCTTGGCGTACTACGTCGCTATCTATACCGCCAAGCTCCGCCACCATTTCATCTATCTGCTCTTTTTTTAGTAGCGGATTATTAAAACTTGATATTTGAAAATTTACCCAGTCTTTCTCGCCACTCATTCCACGTTTGGCAAGGTCATAAAAGCGGTTTTTCCCTTTTGGCACGCCGCCTATAAACGCTCTTGATTTTGGGTTATCTAGCAACATTGCCCTTATGGCGTTATCCCAAAGATAGGCATCTTTTAAGATAATGCCAGCTTCGTTTAGGATCACTATGTCGTAGCCAAAGCCCTCGATATTTTCTGGGCGTTCTGCGCTTCTCATATCAAGGTAGCCCTCGCCAATACTTAGCTTTTTATCTTGTGCGTGAAATTTATACAGCTCTTTTGGTAGAGCTTTTAATTCAGGCAAAAAATAGCGTTCATAATATCTTTGTAGGTTTGATGTGATAGTATCTACCCAAAGCACTTTTTTACCCTCTAAAAGCCACTCGATTGTGGCGTTTGCTATCCCCTTGGTAAATCCTACACGCCGACCTTTTTCTATTGTAGTAAAGCGTGCGGTATTCTCAAAAAAGACTTCCTTTTGCCACGGCGTATAGGTTAGGCAAAGCGCAGTTTCACTCATCGCCTTTTAGTTCCTTTCGCTCAATGATTATCTTTTGCTCGCTTTGCACGTTTGCATTGTTTATCACCGTATCAGCCTCACGCCCTAACACAGTCTCTTTGTTTCTAGCCGTGATCCTGCTATGGGCTTCAACGTCTGCTATCCTATCGCTCATCTCTAGCATCTCATCAGCTTTCTTTTGATTTCTGAGCGCTGCGTTTTGAAAATAGATCAGGTGTTTAGTCTTTTCATCTACTATTTCGTGAAACGCTTTCACTTTTGTTTCATTTTCGTTGGCTAAAGCCGTATTTATCGCCACTTGTTGTTTCACTAATTCAGCATCTGCCTGGCTTATGCCGTTGCAAATTTTAAAAACTGCACCTATACTTACGTCATATTTGAAGGCTAAACTTTTCTTGCTAGCCCCTAATTGATACTCGGCTATGATCGCTTCTTTTGTCTTGTCGCTTATCTTTGCCATTAATAAATCCTAAACTCGCCCTCTATTACTCCAAGGGCTATTTTTCTCTCTAGCAGTTTTCGCTTTATCTTAAAAACTTCCGTCTGCATTCCCTTTACGTCCTCTATTATCCTCTTGCCATTTTTTAAGCGGTATGTAAAATCTGCTATGTATCTGATCTCACGCACGGTTCTAAAACCTTGTCTTGTTGTTTCGTCTGCTATGGTGTAGCTAGGCATTAGCACAAACGGCACTTGGCGATTTAATTCGCTTATCTCTCCAGCTCTTTGTAAGGCTTCTAGCTCTTGGTTTCTGCGCCATTCCTTAGCACTATCAAAGCCCTTGGTTTTTTTGTTGCCATATTTGTTCCTAACGTTCACCAAAACGTTGCCAATTCTCATCAGCTACCTCCTCGTATTTTTCTATACTCTCGTGTTTGTGTGCGTGGCACCATTGATGACACTCTCTACAAACGGCTATTTGTTTGCTGTCGTCCTTATCTGCTCCAAACCTGCCATATCTTACGTGGTGGCACTCTATGCTTTGTTGCTCCTCACATATTTGACAAAGTGGGTATGCTTCAAGTAGTCTTAGTTGGTAGGCTCTATTTTTGCTTTTAGTTAATCTCAAAATAGCTCCCTTGTTTCGTCGCCCTTATGCTTCTCATTCCACTTTCTCATTACTTCAAACACTCCGCTTTCGGTTATCGTGATATATACGGCTTTCATTTCACGCTCTCTTTGCGATATTTACCACAATGGCAGATAGTCCAAGCCTTAGCCTTGCTCTTGCCTCATCGCTCATTTTTATCGGCGCGTCTGGGTCAGCTGGGAGTAAATTTGCATTATTCGCCGCCTCTATTTTTGCCTGCTCTTTCTCTTTTATTTCTCTTTCGCTTATGTATTTGATTACGCCGATGCGCTTTTGATTTTTAAAGAGCCACGCATAAACCTCTGCCTCGTCATCACTGCTTAGCTGTACTGGCTTGCCTGCTTGGTTAATGTGGTAGTGGTTGATTAGGTTGCCATATTCATCTACGCCGATGATCACAAAATCTTTGTAGGTTGCTCCATAGCAAAGCCTCTCATTGCGAAAAAAAGTTTTTACAAACTCTACCAACTGCTCGATATTTTTAAAGCTAAATTTGTCATCTCTGATCGCCTCTAGTGCCCTTTGTTTTCTAAAAGCTGCTACGGCGTTTTTTGTGATTAGCTCGCTTGACTGCTTCGGTTGGATAAAATTTGTCCTATACGCAAAAAATGGGATAATATCCTCATCTTTTAGTGGTTTAAGTAGCTCTGCTGTAATTAGTGCTTGGGTTTCATTTACGCCAAGCGCTTCTTTGATCGTTTGTATGCGGTTCATTAAAACGGCTCCTTGTTTTGATTTGCTATGGCGTTCGTTTCTCTTGTGCTCTCTAAGTAGTAGCTCACATCGCCACCAAAGCGTCTTACGTCCTCCACGCTTAGGCTTAAGCCGTTTTGTGTCTTGTAGCTAGGCTTTGGCTTAAAAACCCCTTGCCACTCGTTCGCCATTGCTTCTCGTATGCAGGCATTAACGTCTATGCCCTCGCTTGCCCATTTAGCCCACTCGCTAAATTTCATCTCGATACCCTTAGTGCTTAGTTTCTCTCGTCGCTCTTTCTTGTAGGCTAGATATTTTTGCCATAGGTTTGGATCAATGAAATCAGGTAGCAAAATGTCCTTAGGGGGTAGGGGGTTATTATTAGCTTGTAATTTTAATAGCTTGTAATTTTCTTGGCTTGTATTATTATTACGCGCGCAAACATTATATGGCGGTTCAAAATTTTCTGCATCGCCGTTAAAATTTTCTTTAACGGCGTTTAGATTTTCTTTATCGGCGGTTAAAGGATTTTTTAACGGCGGTTGTTCCTCGTTATTTAGGGCAAGTAGTTTAATTTTTCTGTTTGTTACCACTGCTCCAAATTTCTGTAACTCAACTTCAATGTAGCCATATTTTTTTAATTTAGAAATAGCACTTGAAATCCAAACCGATGTTTTATTTAGTTTGCCTGCTAAGTAGTCATTATTGGCGTAGCAGTACCCCTCTTTCGCCGATAATGAAGAGATTAAAAGCAAGAGCCTAAGCTCGTTTTGTATTCTTTCATCAAATAGCCAAGAGTTAAAGCAAATCGCATATCCATTTTGTAAATTATCACTCATTTAAACCCCCTCCACGTTTCGATAAATGCATCAAGCACTAGTAACGCAAAAATAATAAGTATAAGGCACGTTTGATTGCTCATCACGCTATCCTTTCTGTGGGTTTTAATATTGAAGTGCTACATCCGCTTATCACATCTTTTTTTGATCCAACCTCTATCAGGTAGCCGCGCTCTATTAACTCATTAACACGGCCGCAAACGCTATTAATCGCTACGTTATACCAGCGTGAAATTTCTTGCCTTGTCGCACCCTCTTTATGCTCACAAAACATTTCATATACGGCTCTACGTTTGCCACTTAGCTCTGGTTTTAGTTTGTTATATGCCTCTAGGCTGTTATTCGCGACCATTCAACATCCTTTCTCGTTTGCTTCTTTGTTTGTGCTATAATCCCCAAAAGGACTATTGATGTTTGAAACACTAGATACACTCCTTAAAGTGCTTATCCTTAATGGCTTTACTCTCTTATCCATTGTTCTTATTATTGGCTCTATTTTTTTATCAGGTGTTGTTTGTGGCGTTTTGATAAATAGACATTTTGGCACTAAACCTTTTTGGACTGAAAAAGAATTTGTTTGTGTCCTAGAAGACGAAAACGACACTAAATTTAAAGTCGATGTAAATGTTCTTTTTAAAAATGCAAAGATAGCTCGCATTGATTGTCCTTTTTTCAAAAAAAGCAAATGCAAGGGCGACCATAAGTGCTTAATGTTAGAAAAAAGATTGTAGTTAGCCATTTTTTTCTACCTCTAAAATGTATGCATTTAGCTTGTCGCCCCAAGCATAAAAGGGGTGTCCCAACTCTTGCAAAGCTGCGTATCTCACATCCCCATTAGGTTTTTTGTTGTTTGATCCACACGCGTATGTATTGCAAGTCCCAGCTGACTTGTAAAATTTACCAAGCCATTTTCTAATCTTTTTTCTATATTCTGTCTGTTTCATAACCTTATATTACTATCTGTTATATAAAATATAACTTAAGGTTATTTGATTTTTAATGATTTTAGTTATAAAATATTACGCAAAGTTATATCTTGCGAAGGGGTAAAAAATGAAAGAATTTAAAGATAAATTGTCAGATTTACTAAAAGAAAAAGGTATAAATACTATACAATTTGCCGATATTTTAGGCATTTCACAGCCTTTAGTTAGCCAGTGGTTAGCTGGAGAAAAGAGGACAAAAAAACATTTATTGCCACTGGCTAAATTTTCAGGCTATCCGATCGCTTATTGGCTAGACGACACCATAGAAAAACCAACAGAAGCCCATAAATATACAGATAATATCTCTTCTAGCAGTGCCAAAACTGTGTATATCCCTTTTTATAAAGACGGCGTAGTTTCTGCAGGTCGTGGCGCTGAAAACGACGATTTTGGCGAACCTGAATTGCTGCCTTTTAATCCAAACGATTTAAAAATTATGTTTAATGTTAGTCCGCACGCAAAACTAGGCATTGTTCCTTGTTTCGGTAACTCAATGGAGCCGACTATTAAAGAAAGTGACTTGGTTGTTTTTTGTGATGACATAAACCAAATAGAGGGCGCTATTTATGTTTGTAAATATGAAAACGAAATTTTTATAAAAAGAATAAAAAAACGTCCTACATTGGCGTTAATAAGTGATAATAAGGACTACGAGCCAATAATTATCGAGGAAGAGTTAAACGTCGAAATTTTAGGGCGTGTTGTTGGTTGTTACGCCATAAACTCTAAGAGAATATAATAAAAGTCTAACGTTTGAGGATTATGGGATCAAATAGTAAAATGGTGCGCTTTTTTTAATTATAAAAAAAAGTTATTTTCTGCTAAAATAAGAAATTAGGATATTTTGGTGGCAAGAATAGAAAAATGGGAAAACAAGAAGCATTTATAACTCCTAGTATATTAGAATGGGCTATTAATAGAGCTGGCGTTAGTGTAGAAAACGTACATGAAAAAGCGGCAAAATGGATAAGTGGCGAGGCAAGACCGACGTTTAAGCAAGCTGTCGATATTGCTAAAACGCTACAAATTCCTTTTGGCTATTTATGGCTCAAAGAACCACCTAAAGAGAAAGAAATAATCCCAGATTTAAGAACAATCGGCAATACTTCAAACCCTGAACATTCTTTAGAATTAAAAACACTTATAAGCAACACTAAATTTAAACAAGAGTGGTTTAAAGAATATGTCATAGAAAATAGCATCCATATTGATCGTGTCGTTGGCAAGTTTTCAATAGATAGTAGCTCGGATGATATAGCTCTCGACATTATAAAAAAATTAGAAGCTGATACTGTAATAGCTAAAAATAGAAAGAAAGAAGATGTATTAAAACATTTTATAAAAAAAGCTGAAAAACTAAATATTCTTGTAATGAAAAATAAAAGTCTAGGGGCAACAAAAAAATCTCTTAATTTATCTGAATTTAGGGGGTTTGCTATATATGATGATATTGCCCCTCTGGTTTTTATAAACTCCAATGATAGCAAAGCGGCTCAAATTTTTACTCTTATACATGAACTAGCTCATTTGTGGATAGGGCAAAGCGGAATATCTGATTTAAAACAAGAAAATGCAACCATGGTTGAATTAAAGTGCAATGAGGTAGCTGCAAAAGTATTGATGCCTGAGCCAGAAATAAGAAGTATGTTTAAAAAAAGTGACATTGATGGGTTAAGTAATATGGCAGATTTTTTTTCAGTAAGCACCCTAGCTATCCTCAATAGAATACGAGCACTAGGGTTAATACCCTATGATGTTTATACTAATCTCTACAGCGAGGAAATAAATAAATTTGATGAAATAAGTATATACTCTAATAAAGAAAAGGGGTTTGCTCCACCTCAAAAGCTGGTTAGATCTAGAAATGGTGATCTTTTTGCTTTTGCTGTTGTCGATGCGGTGTTAAATAATAAAGAAAGTTATACAAATGCCGTGAGGTTATTTGATTATAAAAAGTTTGATATTATAGAAAAAGTTGGCAAAGAATTTGGGATATTAAGATGAGAAAAACAAGATGTATATATTAGACACTAATGTTTTTATAACCGCGGCAAAAAATTACTATCCACTTGATTTTTGCCCAGGCTTTTGGGAATTTTTAATAACAAAAAGTTTAGATAATAGTATATGTGTAGCACGTAGCATTGTAGATGAAATAACAAGTGGGGTTTCTGATGACGATCCATTAAAACAATGGCTTCATAATAATATAAGCAACATCAAAATAGTTGAAAATAGTAGAGAAATACAAGAGAATTTTGGGCAAATATTGACCGATATTAATACACAAAATTTCCCTAATAGATTTAGTCAAGAAAATATTAACAACTTTGCCAGTGTGGCGGACTCTTGGATAATTTCAACAGCATTAACCCATGGGATGACAATAGTAACCAACGAAACATTGTCTGGGCAAAATTCAACAAAAATAAAAATTCCTAATGTTTGTAACCATTATAATATCCCATATATTACCCCTTTTTCTATGTTGAGAAATTTAGGGATAAATCTCTGTCACCAATAACTAAATTTTTGGCTGTCTTTATTATAGCCTGCCCTCTCTTTGCCTTTTCAGCCAAAGTCGTAAAAATATCTGACGGCGACACGATAGCTGTGCTAAGTGGCAAAGAGCAAACAAAGGTCAGACTATATGGCATTGACGCTCCAGAGAAAAAGCAAGACTACGGACAAAAATCAAAACAATTTTTAGCCAGCCTGATCGCAGGACAAGTGGTAGAAGTAGAGCCAAAAGGCAAAGATAGATATAAACGCACGCTAGGCATTATCCATTTCAAAGGACAAGATATAAACGCTCAAATGGTGCTAAATGGCTACGCTTGGGCTTATGTAAAATACTCAAGAATGTATGTAGATCACGAAAGTGCAGCACGTAAAAACAAGCGAGGGCTTTGGCAGAGTAATGACCCTACCCCGCCATGGCAGTTGAGAAAACGTTAATTTTTACACACTTTTATTTTAAAATTTGCCATAATTACAATGTAATAATTTTTAAAAAGGAGTTGAAAATGAAAAAAGTCTTTCTTTTGGTTCTACTTATATCTTGTTTTGCTATTGGGCGAGATTTTGAAGATTTTGCGCATAAATTAGTAGGTTATACTATTGTTGATATAAAAACAGTCAATGGTAACTTTGAAGGCTGCGATTATGATAGAAAAATAGTTTTTACAGACGGCACTTATGTTACTTGCTTAGACTATGGGTATACATACTCTTATATGCCAGAAGCTATAATCTTTGGCACCAAATATAATGGAACATTTTTATATAAAATGTATATTGATGGCGAGCTATATGATATAAGATAGCACCCATACCATACTAACGCTACTACCCCCCCCCTGACTATTCACACAAATTTATATTTGCTCTCCAGTCTACTTTTTAAAACAACTATTTCTTTTCAAAAAAATAATTATAATTAAATTACATAACTTTAAGTAATATTTTAAATAACATTAAGTTATATTTAATATAACCTTTGGTAATATTCTCTCATCAAAACAAAAGATAGGCTTCAAGCGTAAGCTGACAGAGTGAGCCTCCTGCGAGTTGCAGGTTAATCACGTTTCAATCTGAAGCGGATATAGCGAGCCGAAACGTCGCTATTCGGTATTAGCCCTGATTTAGGATAGTTTTTCACAGGGTTATCAATAAAACGAAAAACACCACTTTTTCTAATAAAAACCTTGCTTGCTTAGGGTAGGCGAAAGTCTGCCAACAATTTTTCATATAAAAATTTTTCCTTTAAAAGTTGCTTTTGCAAGCTAAATTAATTTTTAACATCAGTCGGCGGTGGCGAGCAAGGTTTCTATTAGAAAAAGGAGCTAGAGATGAGAAACAGACAAAAATATTTAAAAGTAACGTTTGACGGATGCACTAGATACTCTACAAGAGAGCCAAATTTTTACACCTACGAGGTTTATTTTGACACATTGGGGCTAGTGCTTTATATCCACAAATATGCGCTTATGCTGTTAGCGGTAAAAGATAAAAAACTAAACCCAGTAAAACTAAGTAAAAAACAACTAGCCAGCTTTAAAGCTGAGTATGTTTATGAGATAGTTTAATGAGCTTAAAAATGAGAAAGATAATTAGATTTTTTCGCATAGTTTTCAGCAATGGCGGCGAGATAAAAAATATCGCCTATTTAAACATCAAAAGGAGTTAAAAATGAGCTTGAGCTATGACTTAGCATGTGCCGAAAACGACGTAGAAAATATAAATTTCGAGCAAGAATACGACGAGCTAATAAGTGATATTTTGGCGGTGTATAACCTCCACCACTACACCTTTAAAAATGCCCTTGGCGAAAACAGCGGCGAAATAGTTGATCTGCTTATCGAGCATTGCAAAGATGATATTTTTGCGTATTCGGCGCTTATTTATGTGTATTGCATTGAAGCAGGATTTAGCAAAGATAGCTTTATGAGCTACACAAATACTTACAAACAAACACTCAAAAAACTACGAGAGGAGGCCCAAAGAGATGCGTTACTCAACACTAAAGAGGCTTGTTGAGTTCTACGGCAAGCCAAATATGACAATAGGCGAGTTTTTAGAAATTGTTAAAAAATTGAGAAATTTTTAACATAAAAGATAAATACGTTAAAAAAGGTTAAAAAATGGATAAGGAAGTGATAGAGCTATTAAATAAGGTGCAAACGGAGTTAAAAGCCCCTAAAACGCAAGAAAATAAGTTTGGCGGGTATAAATACCGCTCTTGCGAGGATATACTAGAGGCGCTAAAAGAGCTTGAGGCAAAGCATAATTTTTGCACGCTACTAAGCGACGAGATAACCATTGTAGCTGACCGCATATACGTAAAAGCTACGGCTAAATTTGTGTGTGACAAGGGCGAAATAAGTGTAAGCGCCTATGCAAGAGAGCCTTTGACAAAAAAAGGTATGGACGAAGCGCAAATAACTGGCGCTACATCAAGCTACGCTAGAAAATACGCGCTAAACGGCTTATTTGCGATTGATGACACAAAAGACGCCGACGCTACAAATACACATGCAGACGAGCCAAAAATCGAGCAAAAAGGCAAAAGTGCATATATGACGCCAGAACAATTAAGCGATCTAACGCAACTTTGCGAGGTAACAAACTCAGATATAGAGAAGCTAACGGCATATTATAAGGTTAAATCTTTTTCGCAAGTGCCTTACAATAAGGCTAAAGCGGCGCTACTAGCTAAGCTTGAAAAGATAAAAGCCGAAAGCAAGAAAACGGCGTAAATTTTGTATAATCTAGCTTTTAAAGGAGACATTATGGCGGAAGTTAAAGCATTATCAAAAAATAGCATTAGAACTGCTGGCGATAAGCTTCGAGAAAATACCCAGACAAGAGATGACCTAAATATTATCTCTACGTTTAGAGCCAATCATGTGCCGATAATGACCACACTAGTAAATACTATCTCTAAAAAAATGCCAAAGCCTTTATTTATCGCTAGGCGTCTTAAAAGGCTAAGCTCAATAAGGGGCAAGCTAAGAAGAAGTGGAAATCAGACTAAGCTTGATAGAATGCAAGATATTGCAGGTGTTAGGGCGGTTTTTAAGACCAACGCAGAAGTTTTTGACTTTTTAAAAAATATTAAAAAAGTTTATACTAGTAAAAGATGCGTGTTAAAAATAAAAGACAAAGAATTTGACTATATTAACGAGCCTAAGGCTGATGGATACCGCAGCTATCATTTAGTTTTTGAGTACCAAGGTAGTATTGAGGGGATAGTTGGCTATAAAGTTGAACTACAGCTTAGAACTCTTTTACATCACTACTGGGCTACCGCGGTTGAGATATTAGCGCTAAAAAGCTCTACCAACATTAAGGCTGGCTATGGCGACGAGCATTTTAAACGCTTCTTTTGGCTTTGCGGCGAAATTTTAAACAACGAGCCAAAAAGCGAATACGTAAAAGAGATAAAAGAACTTGACGCACAGCATAATATCTTAGCTTTACTGGCGGGGCTTAATGTAGTAGCCGACAAGTTGAAAGACGATAAACGAGATACTCTATACCTTATCTCTCTTGATTACAATTCAAGGCTACTAAAAATTATCCCATTTTTGCAAAGCGGGCTTAATCAAGCTAAAGATATGTACCAAGCACTAGAGACGGACGAAAATAAAGAAAGTGTTTTAGTAAGTGTAGATAGTATAAATAAGCTACGTAAAGCATACCCAAACTACTTTTTGGACGCTAAAAATTTTATAAAAGAGGTAGAGGATAGGTTAAAATGATTTTATTTAAAACATGTATCAAAAATAAGGACTTATAATGGCAGAAGAAAAAGAAATGAGTGTTTTTGAAAAACTAAGCAATGAGCTATCCTTAGGGAATAGCGACAATATGTCTATATTGGAAAAGTATCAAGATGAAATATTTGAAGTAGATATTCATTTGTGGGGAGTTTTAGTAACTCTTCTCCATTCGCGAGAAAGCCTTGTTGATATTGATAAGAGTTGGGTGCCAGATAATGATGACAGTAAGGAAGTCATAAAAAACGCCTGCCAAATTTTAGGCTACTCTTTTAAAACGCTAGCCGAAAAAATAGGAGTAGCTGAGAGTAGTTTAAGATCCGCCTCATCGACAGGTAAAGTAACACAGCAAGTAATTAATTCGATTAAAATGCTATATGAGATAGAGTGCCTGCGGGATGAATTGTCAGATTATCAATCTTTGAGAGATGCAATACGAAAGGCTATCCAACAATAGGTATGGGGATAACCCCACCCCTTTTATTTTTTGTAATTAACAATATATAAAATCTATTTCTTTATTAAATTACATAAAAATCTCTTGACTTATTTTGTAAAATACAATATTATTTCATCAATAATTTGCAAATTACAAAAATCAAAAGGTTTTTATCATGGAACTTACAAATTTTTCTTTTAATACAGATGTTATACAAGTTTTTGACGAGCAAGGTCAATATGTTAGTGTAAAAAATCTATGCAAAAATATTGGAATAGATTTTAAAACACAATATGAGAAAATTTTAGGCGATGAAAGTTTTTGCTCAAAATCTTTTAAAATTGAAACAAATGGCGGTGTTCAAGTTGCCTTATGTATTCCAGTTGAAAAGATTAACGGTTGGCTATTTTCAATCAACCCAAACAAGGTAAGCCCTAAAATAAAATCAAAATTACTTATCTATAAAAATGAGTGCTTTAAGGTTTTGTTTGACTATTTTAATGCAACTAAATTTAGCCACTATGTAAATAGAATTGCCGACCTTAACGCCGTCTTGATCGACAACGCAAAACGCCACAAAAGAGAGATAAACGGCTACAAAAGCCAGCTAAAACAGCATAATGACAAGATAGTTGTTCTAAAGCACGAGCTAGAAAAGGCGAGTAACCCACGCCCAAGCGATCCTATATATGCACAGATAAAGGCAGAGCGTGACTACTACAAAGAGAGATACAAAAAGCTTTCGCAAAGCAAAGACGAAACGATCATATTAAATTTAGCAAAGATACAAAAAGAGTTAGAAAAAAGCTATACAGCCATAGGTGCAGTTATGGCGTATGCTGACGGAGACGATTATTTTGTAAAAAACAATAAATAAAGGAGCAAGTAATGTTTATTAGTATCGAGCAAAACACGCCTGAATGGCTAGAGTACCGCAGGAGTAAATTTAACGCTAGTGAGGCTGGCGACGTTATGGGCGTGGGCTTTAATAAGCCCTATGTATTAGCCCAGATCAAGAAAGGGCAAAAAGCCGTTTTTGAAAATCAAGCTATGAAAAATGGCAAAAACTACGAGCCTGATCTTAGAGCATGGATAAACAAAACAATGCACTATGATTTTTTACCAGCCGTAATGCAAAGCGACAAGGACACAAGATTTTCTGCAAGCCTTGATGGGCTAGATATTATGGCGGACGTGATCTGCGAGATAAAATTTAGTGATGCCGAATATAAACAAGTAAAAGAGTGCGGAGTGCCTAGTAAAAAATACTACTATCAAGTCCAACACCAACTATATGTGAGTGAAGCTAAAAAGTGCATCTTTGCCGTCGGACACCTAAATGATGACTTTGAGCTAGAGGCAGTCACTTGTGAGATTTTGCCAAACAAAAAGGCGATCAATGAGCTAAAAAATGCTTGGAACACTTTTGAAAAGGAGTATTTGCAAGATGATGAGGCAAACAATGAGTGGCTTGAGCTTGCAAGCGAACTAAGCGAGCTAAACGCACAAAAAAGTGAGCTAGAGGCAAAGATAGCCGAACTAAAAACCAAAGCTATCGAAAAAGCGGACGGCAGGGAGCAGGCGCACTTTGGGCTAAGCGTATATAAGATCAACCGCAAAGCGCAACCTGATTATAAGAGCTACTGCGAGTTTATGGGCTACGACGTGCCAAGCGAGTTTATCCGCCCTGAAAGCTCAAGCTGGGCGGTTAGAATGTGAAAATTAGAAACGAGTTTAGCCGTTTTATGCACGGCGTCGTTTTAAAAGAGCTTTGGGCGTTGCGTTATTTAGAGATTAGAGAACTCCGCGTAGCTATACGCCCATTTTATTTGGCGTTTGATACCCTAAAACAAGTATTAAAACGCCTTGATACCGACTACCCAAAGGATAAAGAGGGCAAGCCCCTAAGCTATACACAACTAAACAATGAGGAAGTTTTAAGCCATATTGCCTTTATTGAGCGCCTTATGAGCGAAAACCACCACGAAGCAAACTACCTAAAAGAGATGAAATAGCCCAACTGTCAAATTTTATTTGACAGTTGAAAAACACGACTACATAAAGGATAAAACAATGAACAAAATAATAATGATAGGACACTTAGCTCGTGATATAGAGCTAAGATATACACAAAGCCAAATGGCGATAGGCAAAACTGCCATTGCTGTAACTAGAAAATACACACTAAACGGCGAAAAAAGAGAGGAAACTTGCTTTATAGACATAACGTTTTTCGGCAAACAAGCGGAAATAGCCAATCAATATCTCGGCAAAGGCTCAAAGCTAGCCGTTGAAGGATATTTGAAGTTTGAGCAATGGCAAGACAATAACGGACAAAATCGCTCAAAACACTCTATCGCCGTTGAGAGCATGGAAATGCTTGGCGACGCAAAACAAAACAATCAAGGCTATCAGCAAGGCGGCTATTTAAATCAGCGCCCACAGCAAAAACAGCCTCAACGCCAGCAATATAGCGAGCCACAATATCCTGAATATGATAGCGATGAGATAGACGACGGCACTAACGAAATACCATTTTAATTGTTTGACGGTTGTTTGATAGTTGGCTTAGTATAAACTTAATACAGCCATGCAAAAGCCAATTTTTAGGGCTTTTTGCTGGTTAATTTTGTTTGACGAGTAAAAATATTAAAAGGAAAAGAAAATAATGTTTTTGGGAATATCTGAAAAAATTAGGCGAAAAACAAGAAAGAATTTTAGTGATCTACTCAAAAATCATCGTGGTATGAGCGAATACTCTATTGACGACTTGACGGATATGATAGGTAGAAATGAAGCTATTTATTATGGGTTAGCAGAATTTGAGAAGATTGAAAAAGACGGCAAGGAATTTTACACTTGCGACTTGCTGGGCCGAAATTTGTTCGGCGAAAAGTATCTTTTTGAGCGCCAAGACGATTGCCTGGTGTGGCAAAGAGGCGGGATGTGTGAGTGTAGTTATTACGGGTATATCGCCTATGAGCGCAAAGACGGGCAATGGGTGGTTTTTGAATTTGATTATTCTGTCTAGTGGTATCATACCCCAAGCTTAGGCAAAAGGCTAAAAAGATGAACGACGAGCAGGGTGCTTTTATGGGTGCGGTGATCGACCCAAGATATGGCAGGGTAAATACCTATGACGTTGAGATTTTAAAACAACTATTTAACATCAATGGACTAAAGGCAGTGTGATGACTTACGGCGAAAAGATTGTAAGAGAAAAAGAAAAAATGCAAATGAAAAATGGCGTTTTTGTGATATGTGGGCGACTACCATCTCGTATGAGCTTTAATAAAGCGATGAAATACTACTGCGAAAAACTAGATCGCTATTGGCTTAGTAAAATCGAGCTAAGTCCAAGCTCTAAATTTTCAAAGCAAGACGTGCTACAAATACTCAAAGGCAAAAATCTAAATGGAGTGAGCGATGACAACAGCTGAGCTAAAAGACGCAGCCATTTTTGTAATGGCGTATAGCTTTTTGCAAATGGATAGCACTGAGAAGCTAGGATTATTTATAAACAAAAAAGCGAGCAAATTTATCAATGAGTTGATCGAGGCGATGGCGCCGATAGTCGGACACTATCACGCGTTTAAAAGGCGGATAGAAACTCAAATAAACGCTTTGGATAACAAGGCGAGCATTACCAAGCAAAACTTTAGCACAACCGCCCCACAATTAGCGTGTGATCTGCTTTATTTGCGCTTAGCACCAAACGAACGCAAGGGGCAAAGGCTGGCTCCGATACTGGCTGATTTTTATGCGTGCAATAAAGAGAAAATCGCCTACATATCGAACAAGAGTTGCGATACAAAATACCGCAAAGAGGCAGAGGATAGCCAAACGCTGGCTTATTTTTATATTGAGAATATTTGAAAGGGTATATGATGATGACACTGGAAGAAAAGATAAAGATAATTACCGCTTACCATAACAAAGAGATAGTAGAACGTCTTTATGAGTATGATGGAGTAGAAGCGTGGCGACCAGTAGGTGTAGATGCTTGGAACTTTGAATTAGAGCAGTATCGTATTAAGCCTGCTCCTACACCTGAGTTTAAGATAGGAGATAAGTTAGTTGATAAAAGATCAGAGGGAAAAGAGAGCCCTATGAGGTTGGAGCTAACGAGCATTACAGATGGAATAGCTCTGCTTGATGATTGCTGGGATGTCTCAATAAAAGAACTACATAAGTACTATACCTATGTTGATGATGTTCTATGGTATTTTGAGACATACGACGCTTCAGCACAGACGTGGAGAATGATAACAGACAGAAGATTTGCTCTTTCTGAGGCTAGCGATAGGTTTAAGTATGAGTGTGAGCATGACACTTTGAGACCTTTGTATGCTCTAGGTTTTGCACTAAGTAAGAAACAATAAGGAGAATAAGATGACACTAGAAGAGAAACTAGAAGTTATTAAGGCTTATGCAGAGGGTAAGCCCATAGAATACTTTAGTAAATTCCATAATAACTGGTTTGATAAAATACATAATATATGGGATTTAGAAGAGGGTAGATATAGAATAAAGCCTAAAGAAACTGCACCTAAGTTTAAGGTAGGAGATGTCCTTGTTTTCATAGGGGATGTAAATACAGCAGGTATTACTACCTATGAGATTACGGAGGTTAAGCAAGGGTATTACTTGTTTAATAACACAAGCAGGCGTCCCATAGAAGAAGTTGAGAAAGAGTATATATCAGAAAGAGATGTCTTATGGTTCTTTGAGATATATGACTTTATCTCTAAGGAGGTTCATTTATACCCTACTAGGATTACTATGAGCGATATAAACAAGGAGCTTGCATCATATAATGATGTACTTATGTGGAAGCCAGTGTATAGCTTTGGATTTAAGCTAAAGGAGAACTCGTGGAACTAACAATAAACGTAGAAGACTATATCTCTGAGAGTGATATTAAAGATATATGCGAACAGAGTGTAAAAGACTATGTAATGAAACAGCTAAGTAGCTTCAAGAGTATAAGTGACTTTATCTCTGAAGCTGTTTATGGCTCAGTATCAGGAGAGTTTCTAAAGGTAATCTTTCAAGAGAACCCTGAAGCAGTTGATAAAGCTCTTCACACACTAAGAAAGTTGGTTAATGATATGGAGTTTGTATCTAGTCACTCGCTGTTTGGGTGGCAGATTGAGCCTACATCTTTTGATAGATGTTACTACCCAGCTACCTATGAAAGAGCTTCATATATCAACAACCTAGTTAAAGAGCTACTAAAAGAGAACGAGGAAGCCATCAGGGATAGAATTAAGGAGGTGGCATTTTCTAGGGTAGAAGCCTCAACTCTGAAAGGAATTAATGAAGATAACTTAGACCTTAGCTATATGATTTTGGATGCTCTTAGAAAAGGCTTAAGGAAGGAGAACTAATGAGACCAAGATATAGAGTTTGGGATAAAGAAGAAAAGAGAATGATATATGACGCAGAGCACACTTATGATAACTATCCTGTTAATATATCGTCTTTTGGAGTAATACTAGATTTACCCAACTTTTATGATGTTATGCAAGATACTGGCTTAAAAGACAAAGACGGCAAAAGAATTTACGCAGGTGATATTCTCACTTGGGGTAATAATGTAATTGCTGAAGTTTATTGGGCTGATGATTTAGCAATGTTTAGGTGCATCGTGGAAGGTACGGAAGAGTTTGACCTTTTTGCTTTTAACCAAGAAGCTTCTATTATTGGCAATATCCACGAGAATAAGGAGCTTTTAGATGAGTAGCCCAGAAAAAGATAAACATTTAGCAGCCCTTGCAAGCCTAGAGGCATTTTGCGAGGCACACAATAAAAATATAAATTTGGTTGAGCAAATACAAGCTCTTTTATTTAAGTGTGATGTCCGCTATTTACGGCACGCATTGCGAGATTTGAAAGATTATATTAAGGATAAAAAATGAACCAAAGGCTATTAAACCAAAAAGAGGCTACGGAGTTTTTGGGTTATTCTAAAAACAGCAACATTTTAGCCCTTATGCGTATGCCAAAAAACAAAAATAAGTATGAATTTGTCCCCAGATACATCGAGATGAACGGCGTTATCCGCTATCCGCTTGATTGGTTAGAGGCTGATTTGGCAAAATTTAAAACCGCAAAGCTCAAATAAAAAATTATCCCACCATTGCAAAACGCGAAGTTGCTCACTCGTGTTAAAATCCCTAAAATAAGCCTTATCCACGTCACTGCCTACCGTGTGAAGCAATATCTCATCTATCACTCTTTTTTCAAACATCGCTTTGTTGCCCTCATTTGCGCGGATCGCAAAGGTAGCAAAAGTAGCGCGAAAGCCGTGTGCGTGAAGGTCGTTTATGCCGATACTTTTTAGCGTCTTTAAAAGCACAGCATCGCAAAAGGCTTGACCGCTAACACGTGAGTTAAAAGGGGATTTAAAGACTGCCTTGCCGTTATCATTAATAGCACGCTGAAAATTTAAAATTTCTATCGCTTGCTTTGATAGCGGCAGTCTCACATTTAGTCCAGTCTTGTTTTGCTCTTCGTAAAAGTAGATAAGCCCTTTTTGCAAATCTACCCTATCCCACGTAAGCTCTCTTATTTGGTGGGGTCGCTGTGCGGTTAAAAGGTTAAAGAAAAACATATTTTTAACCACTTGGTTTATCCTTGCTTTATGGACGCAGGTGATTATCTCTTTTAACCTAAGCTCGCTTGTTATACCCTTTCTATGCTCAACCTTTTTATTTACAAAAATATCTCTTTTGTCCTCTATTATTTCAAGCAAAAAGCTAATATCCTTTACAAAACCATTTCCCCTAGCAAATTTAAAAACATATCTTAGCGTTGTTAAAATTTTCTTTGAACTCTCCAAGCTCACACCCTTAGTCGCATCCAAAATATCCTGCTTTGTTATCTCACTGATATTTTTGCTACCAAGTGGCTTTAAAATGTGCTTATTTACCCTATTTATCTGCTTACGACGTTTCTGTCTTGTCTTTTCGTCATCAATGTGCGGTATCTTTATGTCTAGCCACTCATAAAAGCACTCGCCAAGGGCTTTGCTCTTTACTACTAAGCCAAGCTTTTCTTTTCGCATGCTCTTTGCCATATCCCTTGCTTCTGCTAAGCTTATATCCTCATACCGCCCTATCGTTATGTAGCCACTTTTTGTGCGCATCTTATAAATTTTAGTGCCATTGTCAAAACAAGCAAGGTAAAGCGAGCAAGTGCTATCAATGGAGTGATTTTTAAGCTTTTTGCCATCGTGGGTTAGTTTTTTTACCTGCGAGATGTTTAAAATTTTAGGCATGTTTATCCCTTGGTTATACATTTTGTTATACACTTTGATTGTAAATAAGTATAAATATTTATAAATTAATATAAATTGAAAAATGCTTTTTAGAAGCTAAATTTAGGACTTCTATAAATAAAAATAAATGAGTATAAATTGATATAAAAAGTAGGAGTGGTGGCCCCGAATGACGCCAAAAAAATCTTTATATAGCCCTATAAATAAATACTTTAGATTTTTTAGTTATACATTTTTTTATACATTTTTGGTTTTAAACACGCTTTTTATTTTACAAAAAATTA
>NZ_POYX01000151.1:0-2547 GCF_002913865.1 Campylobacter concisus | reverse complement strand
TACAAAGCTTCTTTAAAAATATCTTTTATTATTTTATATCTTTTTGAGAAATCCCTATCTGATAATCTTGTAATGCTTGTTTCTAAAAATCTGCATTTAAGAGTATTTCTGGAATATTATAAAATTTACCAACCTTTGCAAGCTGAGTCCAAAGATAATAATCTTCTGCATTTTTAAACCTTTCATCATACAAAATATTATTGTTTGTTAAGGCATCTTTTCTAATCATTACTGATGGATGAGCAAAACAACAAGAAACAAGCAAATTTGCTTTTATTTGCTTGTCATGTTCAAAATATCTAGCAACTTTTTCGTTTATATTTTCTCCAAAAATATTTATCCAGCTTCCACAAACAACTATATTTTTGTCATGCTCCATCACTTGTAGTTGTTTTTCTATCCTAAACGGCAAACTAATATCATCTGCATCCATTCTAGCTATATACTCACCTCTTGCTTTTGCTATCCCCTCATTTAAACTCGATATTAGTCCTCTGTTTTCCCTGCTGATTAAAATTATATGATCATCTTCATTCTTATATTTTTTAATTATTTCTAAGCTTCTATCATTTGAACCATCATTGATAATGACAAATTCAAAATTCTTATATGTTTGTTTCAATATGCTTTGTATAGCATCATCTAAATACTTTTCAGCATTGTACACAGACATCACTACAGACACGACTGGATTTTTATTAATGTCTATCATTTTATATTGCCCTTTAATACACCATAAATTCTTTTTGCTATACAAAAAAGTCCAATACCTTTTAAAAAAATTATTAATTTTGCCCTGGCCTTTATATTTATGTAGAATAAATCCTGCTTGATTCCATTTATTAGTTTTTTTAAATTATTATTTTCTATCAAAGCCTCCATTATTTTGCAATCATTTACATCCTTTTTTTCATGGCGATTTTTTTTCATTTTATATAATTGAGCAAATGATACAAATTTTATACCATTAAAATAGAAATAATTCTCTGGATTGTAAATAATATCGTTTTTTTCTTTTTTATGATACTTCAATTCTTCGTCATGGGCTTCAAATTCCTTATTCTCAAATTTTATACTTGAAAAATAATCTATATCTCGAGATTCCCTTAATCCATAAATGGTTAAGATTATGCTGCCATCCAATACTACATCATCGGCATTAAGTTTGTTATCCATTATAAATTTCTTAAATTTATCTATGTTTTTATGAGCAACAATATATTTATTTGGCTTTGCATAGTTTAAAAAGTGAATACTGTTATTATTTAAAACTATATGTGATGCTCTTATAGCTTCTTCTTTAGTGTCAGTTATATGCACAGAATGCTTTCCAATATCAAAAATATTTCTTATTTTATCTTTTATTTTTAATACATTATTTAAACTATTTTCTTGAAATACTACAATCCTTACCGGACTAAAATTAGTAAAACACTCTACAAGCTTGCCTTTGGACCCACTAAAATTATTCTCTACTCTACCCAACCACTCTTCCCCATAGTATATTTGAGAAAGTAAGTTGTGCGCACCGTTTGGATTAAGCTTTATCTCTTTTTTATATACTATTCTTGGCACTATTTCTTCTATTTCTTCGTCGTGTCCTTGTGCCGTAGGCCATATAAAGGCGATATATGTATTGTTAGCATATTCTATAAATTTAGCAACTACAGCATCTAAGATTTCATTCGACACATTTCGCTCATAGAAAAATTTATAGTTATAAATATGGTCTGCAGTATCTATTTGCACACATCCAACATCTATATCCATGTATATAGCACTAGAAACCCTATGTGCTCCATTTGCTATAGACTTATTTTTTGAAAGTGGCACAATAGTTTTACGACAGTCAAATCCATTTTTCTTAATACTCTCAAAAGTATTATCAAATTCTTTTATAAAAGAATTAATACCATTTTTGTTTTTATTGCCAAACTCAGTAAATTTCCCCAAACTAAACGCACGTATATGCTCTTCGTAAACTTTTTTTGCAAAAACACTATCCTTATTTATCATATCAAGGTATAAAAGTTTAAAGGCCAGATCCAATCTAGTATGAGTTAATAAACTTATAGCTTTTATTGTTTTAATTTCATAATAATCTTTAGTTAGATCTCCTTGAAAATGCGGCTCAATTAGTTTTTTAAGATCATTTGTAGCAATATTCATTTAAATGCTCCATAATAATCTCTACTTCTTTTTTATATTCGGGATATTTTTCCCAAAGTCTAGTCCAATTTTTAGATACATCTGGATTAAAGTATTGTCTTTTATTTATATGTTCATCTTTTGCTAAACCTAGAAACTTATACAAACACTCCAATGACTTATCATACTCATATATAAGCTCTTCTATCATTATATAAACTACATTATTATTTTTTTCTTCTATTTTTCTATGTTCTCGCATTGTCTTATACCAATTTATATATTCATATACATTAGTTGTGTCACAAATATAAGATGCGCCATTCCAGTGCGTCTCATTCAACAAAAAAAGATCCCTTGGATCACGATCTACTACAATTACTTTTAAATTATCAATAT
>NZ_POYX01000150.1:0-4143 GCF_002913865.1 Campylobacter concisus | reverse complement strand
GGATATAATTTCGCAATCAATAAAATTTATTATTAAGGAGAAAATATGTTAGTAACAAAAAAAGCACCTGACTTTACAGCTGCAGCAGTTTTAGGAAACAATCAAATTGTAAATGATTTCAACCTTTACAAAAACATCGGCGAAAAGGGCGCTGTTGTGTTCTTCTACCCAATGGACTTTACATTCGTTTGCCCAAGCGAGATCATCGCGTTTGATAAAAGATACGACGAGTTCAAGTCACGCGGTATCGAAGTTATCGCAGTTTCTTGCGACAACCAGTTCTCACACTTTGCATGGAAAGAGACTCCAATAAATAAAGGCGGTATCGGCAAAGTTCGCTTCCCGATCGTAGCTGACATGACAAAATCAATAGCTCGTGGCTTTGACGTACTTCTAGAAGACGCTGGCGTAGCACTTCGCGGTTCATTCCTACTTGACAAAGATGGCACAGTTCGCCACGCAGTTATAAATGACCTACCACTCGGCAGAAACATCGACGAGATGATCAGAATGGTAGATACTATGTTATTTACAAATGAGCACGGCGAAGTTTGCCCAGCTGGCTGGCACAAAGGTGATTCTGGTATGAAACCAAGCACTGAAGGTGTTGCTGACTACCTTTCACACAACGAAAGCAAACTATAATTATTCAAATTTCTAGGCAGCTTTGCCTAGAAATTCTCTCTGCACACAAATTTAAATATTTTTTTAATATAACTTTATATATGATAGCAATGTTTTAATAAATAACCTTTTTTGGAGACCCCATGGAGTTTAAGGGCAGGCAAGAACTTGTCGAAAATTGCGAGGATTGCATACTTGGTTTAAGAGCTAAATTTATAGATGAGGGTATCAAATTTTGCAGACAATTAACCCTTGTGGTGCCGCACGAGCAGATGAAAATTTGCCTTGAGAGTATCTTTGACGCGCTACTCATCCAAAAACCAAATGCCACACAAATTCGCGACGACTTAAACAGCCTAATACCAAAACTAAACGCAAAAGACGAGCTGATAAATTTCCTACTTTTAAATTTGACACTAAATTTTAGTCACGCCTGCGACGATGCAGTCTATGTGGGCTACTTTGTAAATGCCGTCTCAAGATTGAAAGAAATTTTATATAACGCCGAAAATCATCAAGAGACCACAGTAAAAGAGATGATCGATACTGGCTCATTTTTCTACGAAGATCCGATCAACACATTTACACGCATGAAAAACGCCAAGGTCCGCCCTGAATTTTTAAATTTATACGACGGATTAAATATAAAATACGAAGCCGAAATTTTAGAGGTTAAAGAAGATAGTGTCGTTTTTCGCGTAGATATGATGCAAATTTTAGCCATGAAGCAAGATGGCAAGGGCTTCATCCTACCAAATAGCTTCTTCTCAAAGCAACTTCGCGCCGACATCATCGACTACAATATCGCCGATAAAAGCGTCACTCTTTCAAATTTCTCGCGCACAGCGACCATGCATGCAAACAAGAGAAAATTCCAGCGCGTCTTACCAAACCGCTTTACCAAAATTTCTCTAAAAGGAGAGCAAGGCGAGCTTGTTGGCAGTCTTTACGACATCTCAGAGGGCGGCATAAGTATATTGAGCTCACAAGCTACAAATTTTAAAGACGGCGAAGAGCTAGAGGCAAATTTTGACATCTTGCTCTCACCAGATGAAGTAAAAAACGTCTCCTTAAAGCTAAAACTTGTCACTGAGCTAGCATACAAGGGCTACATAAGATACTGCATGCAGCTAGTTGATGATGACAAAACGATAAAAGACTTCACGCAAAAGCGCGTCAAAGAGACGCTTGACGAGCTTCGCTCACGCATAAATTTATACGAATAAGGCAATTAGTGAAAACCATACAAGAAAATTTAAAACTTTTTTATATCGGACTAAAAGACAAAGAGCCATTTTTTTATAAAAACAAGGACCTAACCACCCACGCAGCCATCATTGGTATGACTGGTAGCGGTAAAACAGGCCTTGGTATCACGCTTTTAGAAGAGGCCTGCATAGACAACATCCCCTCTATCATCATCGATCCAAAGGGCGACATCACAAATTTAGCCCTCACCTTTCCGCAGATGAGAGCGGAGGATTTTTTACCTTATGTCGATGAAGCAGAAGCGGCAAACAAAGGTCAAAGCGTAGAGGAATTTGCCGCCTCTCAGGCCGAGCTTTGGAGAAACGGCATAGAGTCTAGTTTTCAAGACCTCGAGCGCGTAAAAATTTTAAAAGATAGCGCTAGCTTTAACATCTACACACCAAAAAGCTCATCTGGCATAGGCGTGGCGCTACTTAGCGACTTTGCCTGCCCAAATATTAGTGACGAAGAAATTTTTAGCAACTATATAAATTCGCTAGCAGCCTCGGTGCTATCACTTATTGGCATGAGTTCAGAGGACATGAGTTCAAAAGAACAGCTGCTAATATCCACTATATTTGAGAGCAAATTTAAAGAGCAAAAAGACGTCAGCATCGAAGAGCTCATAAATTTCATAGCAAATCCGCCATTTAAAAAGATAGGCGTTTTTGACGTAGATACATTTTATCCAAGCAGTGAGCGCCTAAAGCTTGCCATGAAGATAAACGCACTCATCGCAAGCCCAAGCTTTAAAGGCTGGACGCAGGGCGTTAGACTTGAAATTTCAAAGATGCTTTTTGACGAAAACGGCAAAGCAAAGTGCAATATCTTTACGATCTCACACTTAAATGACGCTGAAAGGATGTTTTTTGTCACCCTTTTACTAAACGAGATCATAGCATGGATGCGCGGCACAGAGGGCACTAGCTCACTTAGAGCGATCCTATATATGGATGAAATTTTTGGCTTTTTTCCGCCAAACGCAAATCCGCCGTCAAAAACGCCTATGCTCACGCTTTTAAAACAAGCCCGTGCATTTGGTTTAGGCTGCATCTTAAGCACGCAAAACCCGGTCGATCTTGACTACAAAGGCCTTAGCAACATCGGCACTTGGTTCATCGGCCGCCTCCAAACAGCGCAGGACAAAGCACGCGTGATCGACGGCCTAAGCGGCATCGCTGGCTCAAGCTTAGATAAAGCCTCACTTGAAAGTCTCATATCAAATTTAGCCAAAAGAAATTTCTTGCTTAAAAATATAAACGAGGACGGCTTAAACGTCATCTCCACTCGCTGGGCACTTAGCTATCTAAAAGGCCCGCTCAGCCGCGAGCAAATTTCAAATTTGATGAAAGATAAAAAAGAAAATTTAAGCAGCCAAGGCGTAGATAAAAGCGAGATGAAATTTAGCGCAAAACCTATCATCTCAAGCGATATCACGCAGCTCTACACCAACTCAAAAAGCCTCACACCAAATTTACTAGCAAGTGCAAAGGTTAGAATTTATGATGCTAAAAAGGGCATTGATAGTGTTTGCGAAGTGAGCTATCTTTATGAGCTTAGCGAAAATGACAAAGAGCCAAACTGGAGTGAGGCTAGCGAAGGCATGCGCGTTGATGCAAGTGAAAATGAGTCAAGCGGTGCAAGCTTTGCAGCTGTGCCAAATTTCGTAACGAGCGCTAAAAATTTTGACGCTTTAGAGAAAGATTTTAAAGAATTTTTGTATAGAAATTTCAAATTTAACACATTTGAGGCGATGGGAATTTACTCAAAAGAAAACGAGTCAAAAGAGGAGTTTTTCATAAGGCTTCAGGATAAGTGTAATGAAATTTTAGAGGAGCAAACCGCAAAACTCACGGCTAAATTTGAAAAAGAGCAAAAGAGCTTGCAAGATAAGCTAAATAAAGCCCTTGCAAAGCTTGATAAAGAGCAAAAAGATATGACCACAAGCGGCCTTGACGCAGCTATAAGCATAGGCGCAAGCATATTTGGAGCGATATTTGGCAACAAGCTCTTATCTCGCCAAAACGCCGGCAAGATCGCATCAAGTGCTAGAAGCGCAAACAAGGTCTTAAAGGAGCGAAGCGACGTCAAGCTTAGCGAGCAAAGCGTAAATGATATAAATTTAGCCATAAGCGAGCTTGAAGAGAAATTTGCACAAGAGTGCGATGCGCTAAAAGAGGCAAATGATGTTAAAAACATTGCCATCAACGAAACGCAAATTTCACCAAAGAAAAGCGACATCTACGACGAAAAAGTCGTGCTTTTGTGGAG
>NZ_POYX01000149.1:0-2229 GCF_002913865.1 Campylobacter concisus | reverse complement strand
GCTTGCTATCTTTTTAAATTTAAAATCGAAATTTGATCGCTAAATTTAGTAATTTTCTGACTTTATCTAGAATTTTAAAATTTAATACCCATAAATTTTGGCAAATTTATCTATCTTTGAGCTTTTTTGCCAGTTGTATTCAGTTTCGTTTGCGATATTTTGGGCTAGCTCCTTGCCAAAATGATCGCCGATAAAGCCAAGCGCCATATCCATGCCAGCAGCCACACCTGAAGCTGTATAAAATTTACCAGCCCTCACCCACCTAGCGCGCTCTTGCCATTTTACAGCCTTGCCGCAACTTTTTACCCACTCAAGCGATCTTTTATTTGATGTAGCCTTAAGGCCGTCAAGCTCTCCAGTGCGAGCGATGAGCGCCGAGCCCGTGCATACACTTAGGCAAAATTTAGATGCCAAAACGCACTCTTTAAGCTTTAAGATAAACTCACTACCATTTACAAGCGTCCTTGTGCCCTGACCTCCAGGAACTAGCAAAACGCTCTCTTTTGGCATTTTGGCAAGCTTTTTTGTTTTTATCTCAAAGCCCTGCTTGTTTCTTTTTGTCCCGCCCTCAAATGAAACAAAATTTAAATTTAGCTCAGGCACTCTGGCTAAAAACTCAACCGGACCCATGAGATCAAGCGTCTCGTAATCATCAAAGATAAGAGCGTAAATGTCCATTGCTTCGCCTTTTAATAGAGAACTAAAATGCTTTTGATATTTTAATTCAATTTTGAGAAAATATAAATTTAATAAGGTATTTTGAGTTAAAAAGCTAAATTTATAAATCATTGGTTTTTTGATAAAAATATTCAAATTTATCTAGCACCATTTCCAAATTTGATTTTAACCACGTTTTTAGGTAAAAAATTGAGATTTTTACTGCTCAAAATTTATATCAGCGTTTATCAAAATTAATAAAACTTAAATATTTTTTATAAAAATTTTAGTAATCTTTTTTGCTAAGGTTTGCTTGTGATTAGCTCTGATATAATAGCCACAAAACGGCATAGCTGTGTGATTTTAGCATATTTAACCAAAGCTTAAATCATTTAAGCTTTAGCAAATAAAGGAATAAAATGACGAGAATTCTTACTCTACTTTTTACATTGTCCGTTGCGGCAATGGCCATTGAAGGACCAACTGGCGTCAATCAATTTGACAGCACCATTTGGGCAGCACAGAGGATAGAAAATATCAAGCCTTATGAGCATGGCTGGGGCCCGATATTTACTTTTATACAAGGCAACGACTACTTCGCGATAGCTGCACTTTCTATCATTTTAGCTGTTATCGGCGCGTTCGTGCTACACTTCTTGATCATCGGACCAAAACACTTTAGTCACGATGGCAAAAAAGTATTTGCGTTTTCACTGATCGAACGTATAGCTCACGGCTTAGCTGCGATCTCTTGGATCATCTTAGTGCCAACTGGCATCATCATTATGTGGGGTGCAGAGCTTGGCGGTGGCACATTTGTGCGTTTCTGTAGATACTTGCACGATATAGCGACTATTATATTTGCTATTTCTGTGCTTCCTATGTTATTTGCTTGGACTATCAGAATGCTTCCAGCTGTTTATGACATCAGATGGATGATGATAGTTGGTGGTTATCTATCAAAGAAGAAAAAACCAGTCCCTGCTGGTAAATTTAACGCTGGTCAAAAGGCATGGTACTGGATCGCTATCCCTGGTGGTATCGTGATGATCATCACTGGTGCGATCATGTATTTCATGGATATTAAAGAGCCAGCAGTTGCTAGTTGGTTTGGTATCTCTCAAATCGATCTTTTAAGATATAGCGTAGTTATCCACAACTGCCTTGGCATCGTCTGTGCGGTATTTTTCCTAGTTCATATTTATATGGCTGCGATCGCTATACATGGCGCTATCTGGTCAATGGTCACTGGATACAAAGAAGAAGAAGAGGTTTATGTACTTCACCACTACTGGTATCAAGAGCTTGTTAAGGAAAACAAGATCCCAGTATCTGACTACGAGAAATCTTACACAAATTTAAAATAATCAACCTTGACCTTGCGACTTACGCAGGGTCAAACTCTCTTTTATAGCAAATTTCACAGCACAAATCCTTTTAAAAAATTAATATTTTTTAGCTATAATCCAAAATCAGTTTCAAGGTTTGAAATACTAATCACAAAGGAAAAACAATGACAAGAACAATTGATTGCAGAAATTTAGAGTGCCCAAAACCAGTCATCATGACTAA
>NZ_POYX01000148.1:0-1945 GCF_002913865.1 Campylobacter concisus | reverse complement strand
ATTCAGACTAAAATCTCTAAAAATATAGGGATAATCACGGATGAAATTTGATTTGTCTTTGAAAAAACATTTGCTACACAACTCAAATTTTTAAAATCAAAGTAGCTCGCGGATAAAAAATCTTATAAATTTCGTAAAATTTAATAAGCTTTATTGTTAAAAGTAGTAAAATAGTTACACTTTTTTGATCGGAAATGAAATGAAATTTAAAGATTTTAAAGAAAAAAACAGTAGCAACTATGACTTTTTCACAGCTGATGAGATGAGCTATAAAGAATTTGTAGAACTAAGCTTTAAAGAGTTTTTAACTAGCGATAGTAGCTCAAAGTGGCAGCTTGACATAGATGATAAAAGGTTTAACTCATTTCCAAATTTCACCCAAAAACATCAAATTTGCATATCAAATTTAGACTATGAAGATAATGTTTTTCAGTTTAGAATTTGCTCTGAAAACAACGTATCAAGCCTTGGCTACCGTATGTTTACGAGCTTTGATAGCGCACATAAAGACTTTGTCACAGACGATATCAAGCACTCTGATGAGGTTATGATGAGCCTAAAGCTTGGCGAGCTTAAAGAGTTTCCTTGCATATCAAAATGTGGCTGGTGGATCAAAGATATCTGGCGAGACATGTATCCTATCTTGGACGAGACTAGCAGCGAGGACTTTGTGGCTGGCATTATAAAAAACGAATTTACCAAAAAGATGAACGAGATAAATGAATGCCTAAAAAACGCTCAAGATGGCGGCAAGCTTGACAAAATTATTGCTAAACTAAAAGATAAAATCAACTAAATTTAGAAATTTCCACCCATAGCACAAGAGCTAGCTGGATATGAAGTAAGTCCGTAGTCAGCTGACTCAACGTTATAAAAGTCTAAATTTGCACTTCTGGAGATGATATACTCAAAGCCTTTTTGATTTAGTTCAATCAAAATTTCAAGCTCCGTATCTCTTTTGCAGACTATGCTTTCAAAAAAGTGAGAGAAGAAAGAAATTTTGGCATTTTCTTTTTGCATTGAGTGATTTAGCATGAGCTCCATGTTGCTAAAAATTTTAAATATAGTTTGATTTGACTCAAATTTGCCAAATCTAGCATAATAATTTTGCAAATTTGCGTCATTTAGCACGATATTTTTAGTGCAGTTTTTAGCGATCTGCTCGTAGATAAGACCAAAAAGCTCAATAGAGGCATTTTGATTATCCATCACTCTATTTTCGTGATTTGTGACTACTACAAAGCCATCTTTTATCTCGTATTTTTCATTTTTATAATAAAAACTAACGCTTGCCACCTCTTGCTCAAAGCGCTTTTTGTAAGCAAAAGGCAAATAGTTTAAAACGCCCATTTTATCGATAATAGCCGAGCTTCTTACGCCGCCATCTAGCTCGTGCTGCATGAAGTATCTTATGAAGCTGCCTTGCTCTATGTCAAAGCTGTTTAAATACTCGATCTTATCAAGATAGATGCAGCGGTAAAGCTTAACGAATTCTGGGTTTAGCCTCAAATTTATCTCATCTTGTAGATCGCCATACTTTTCAGTTTGATCTGCGTCTATAAATTCGATGATATTCATCTGCTTTTCGATCTTATCTTTTACAAAGATCGAAATTTTCACATCCTGCATCTCATAAAAGCACTTTATCGTATCTGTGGCACTTTTTGTGATATCTGTTTTAAATTTCTTAGCAAGCTCTGCTTTTTTAAGGGTGAGTGAAAAGTCGCCATTTTTTAGTTTATTTTGTGAGTATAAAAGATAGAGCAGTTGCTCATAGACCATGAGATGTGAGTAGGTTAAAAATGTATTATCCACCACGATGACGTAGTAGCAACGCGTTATAGAGTACCTTTTGTTGTTTTGTAAAAACTCATCATAAATTTTTAATTTGCTTTGGGATTTACATACCTTAAAAACATCATATGATTCCAAAAATATATTTTCC
>NZ_POYX01000147.1:0-13349 GCF_002913865.1 Campylobacter concisus | reverse complement strand
TAACAATCCCCTAACCCCTACGACGTTAGAGGTGGCATGCGATAGCGCTAACGCACAGCATGCGTTTTATCGTCGGGCAAGTGTAAGCAAATTTTAAAAATTTATGAACGAGCATATCGCGCTTCTAAATTTAGTGGCGAGTTTTACGAAACCTAAAATCAGTAGTCAATTCTTAGGAGTGAATAGAATTTTAAAATTTGTAAAATAGTGCAAACAATAACACCAACACACTACATATCTAAATTTATATAAAATTTTTAGAGCCCATCAACTTCTCAGCTATATTTTTAAGCCTAAATTCATAAAGCAAGTTTGAAATTTTATCTGCTGAGTTTAAATTTAGTCCAAGATCGTTTACTAACATTTTGTAATAAATTTGAGGATTTTGGCTTAGATCTATCGGTGGTGATTTCGAGCTTTTAGAGAGCTTTTTAGCTCCGTCTAAAAGTAGCTTATGGTGAATAAATTTGGCATTTAAAAAGCTAAAATTTAGCCTTTTTGCAAGGTATCTTTGAGCTAGCGTGCAAGGCAGCAAGTCCTCGCCTCTAACGACTAAATTTACCCCCATATCCTCATCGTCTATGACGCTTGCAAAGTTGTAAGCTGGGGTAAAATCCTTTTTATAAATGACAAAATCGCCCATCTGCGCTGCCACTTGTCTGCCAAGCTCATCATTTTCATCCACGCTTAGTCTAATAGCGGTTTTATCTTTTATAAATTTTAGCTTTTTATCTTTGCAAATTTTAGTGTAAATGCCGTTTTCATAGGCATCTTTCGTGGCTCTTGTGCATTCACAAATGTAAATTTCACCTAGCTTTTCAAGTGCGTTTTCATATCTTTTAGCTCTTGTTTTAAAGCTAAAATTACGCTCAAAGTCACTAACGCTTGTAGCGCCTTTATCGTAATCTAGCCCCAGAAATTCTAACACATCAAAGATATTTTGAACAAATTCGCGCCGGTATCTGCCAAGGTCATAATCATCGATCCTTAAGTGCAAAACACCGCCCAATGAGCGTGTCAAAAGATAAGTCAAGATGAAGTTGTAGGCGTTGCCAGCGTGTAGATAGCCGCTTGGCGTGGGAGCTATGCGAGAGACTATGCCACCAGATGGTGGCAAATAGTCATTAGTCTCTTGGTCTAGCCTCATTTACTCTTAAAGTGCGTCCGCCGAGTTCTTTTTCATTTAGTGCGTCGATCGCCTTTTGGCCCTCGTTCGCATCGTCCATCTCAACAAAGCCAAAGCCCTTTGAGCGGTCTGTCTCTCTATCTTTTACGATCTTTGCGCGCTTTACTTCACCAAATTGTGCAAAAGCTTCCTTCAACTCTGCCTCTGTCGTTCTATACGACAAATTTCCTACATAAATATTCACAGGAGTGTTCCTTAAAAAAATTATCGATCTGATCGATTAGAGAAATAATAGCTTATTTCCGTCAAAAAGATGTAAAAATCAAAAAAAATATTATAAATTTTTAAAAAATATCCTTAAATGCAACAAATCGCAACAACACAGCGTTATAATATCTATCACTAAACAAAATTTATCCTTAAGTTTAAGTAGAATAATTAAATAAAAAATTACAATTTTTTTATAAACTATTTATAAAGTAAATCATTTTTTACTTTAAGGTAAGCCTCTTCGCCAAGCAGATTTTTCACTATAAAAAGCGCAAATTCCATAGAAAAAGCTGGTCCCTTGCCAGTGATGATGTTTTGATCTTTTAGCACGTTTTTATCTCTTACGTAGCCTCTTTTATCGCTTCTTACATTTTCTTCAAAGCCAGGATAGCAGACAAAATACTCTTTAAGCACACGAGCTCGCTCAAGCACCATAGGAGCGGCACAAATGGCACAAATTAGCTTGCCCTCTTTATCAAATTTTTGCAAAATTTCTCTTAGTTTGGCGTCATTTGCGAGATTTTCTGCACCAGGCAGACCTCCTGGAAGCACGATCGCATCATAACCTAGCTCTTCCACCTCACGAAGTGTGACATCAGCTTTTACACTTATGTTGTGAGCACCTCTGATCTGCGCATCCTTTAAGCTAGCGATAGATGCTATAGCACCTGCTCTGCGTAAAACATCAACAGAGGTTAGCGCCTCGATCTCCTCAAAACCATCAGCTAGGATTACGGCTACCTTTTTCATAACTCTCTCCTTTCTTGTGTTATCCGTTCGTTAGGATAAATTTTATATAATCAAAGCTTATTTCACAAGAAAGGACAGAGCATGCAAGTAAAAATTATTTACTGCAACTCTTGAAACTATCGTCCGGTAGCTTCTCGTGTAGAAGATGAAATAAAAACGAACTTTAGTGATGCAAGAGTCGAGTTGGTTGTAGGAGATGGTGGAAATTTCATCGTCGAGGTTAATGGAGATGTTATTTTTTCTAAGAAAGATCGCATCGGAAACGATGAGTCAAGATTTCCTCACGGCGAAGAGATCACAACTCTTATAAACAAATATCTCAAAGAAAAGTCGGCTTAATGCTAACTAGCGGGGCAGGCAACTGCCTCGTTCTTTTGTCTCAAATTTACTCTTTAAAATTTATCTCGTCTTGTTTATATTTTCTAAGTAGCTCGTTTATCTGATTTTGAAATTTCTCCCATCTTGCTTCGCTGCCGTGCTTTGCGTAAAGCATCTTGGCATGAGAGATCAAAATTTCTCTTTTGTCTTCTATTAAAAGATATTCGTAGAGCTGATTTATCGCTGCAAGACCGTTTTGTTCGAGCATTAGCTCTATTAAATTTTCCTCCGAGTTATTTTGCCCCAAAAATTTAAAAACAAAGCCAAGGTCGTTTGCTAAATTTTCATAAATTTCTTCCACGTCACTATCTGGCTCTAGCTCGTAGTGTGCCAAGGCTGTCTTTGAAATTTCATGCACTCTAGCTCTATAATGACACTCATACTCTTTTGGCTTACTAAGCGCTTCTTTGCCAAGAGTAGCCTCTATAAAAGGGGCATAAATGCCACAATTTATATAAAATCTCGTGCGCTCTGAGCTATTGCCACTACTTTTTTGAAAATTTACAACGTATATAAAATTTGGAGTATTTTTGTAGAAATTTAAAGCGCTCTTACTAAAGCCATTATCCTTAAATAGCGGCTTTAGTAGAGCGATAAGCTCGTCAAATTTCTCTTTCATAAATTTAACGCGCCAGATGTATGGTTATTTATTTGCGCGCTCGATATACTCGCCACGAACGGTATCGACGCGGATGACCTCGCCTTCTAGTACGTGAAATGGTATCTGAACTACCGCGCCGCTCTCAAGAGTAGCTGGCTTTTTACCACCTTGTGTATCGCCCTTGAAATTTGGTGGAGTTTCAACTATCTTGAGCTCGACTACTTGTGGCACTTCAACGCCGATAGCATTGCCGTTGTGAAATAAAATTTCAACCATCATGCCATCGATCATCCATTTTTTAACATCGCCCACGTCCTCGTCACTGATCGCAACTTGCTCGTAAGTAGTCGTGTCCATAAACTGGCAAAACTCACCATCATCATAGAGATACTGCATCTCTTTTTCTTCAAGATGCGGCTGCTCGCACTTATCGCCTGCGTGAAAAGTCTTTTCAAGAACCTTTCCATCGACAAAAGATTTGATCTTTGCACGAACAAAAGCTGCGCCCTTGCCCGGTTTAACGTGTTGATATTCTACGATTTTATAAGGAACGCCATCGATCTCGATCTTTAGTCCCTTTTTTAGATCGCCCATTGAATATGAAGCCATTTTTTATCCTTTCGTAATTTGTTATATAACTGCGTATTGAGCCCAAACACAAGCTTCAAGTGCGTTTAATCTCTCTAGCGTTTCTGTTTTTATATGTTCATCAACCAAGATGACCGCAAGCGCCATGCCGTGCTCATCTCTACCAAGGCGGAAGTCTGCGATGTTTATCTTCTCGTCAGCTAAAATTTTACTGATCTGAGCGATAACGCCTGGTACGTCGTGGTTTTTGAAGATGATCATCTTACCTTTTGGCTTGAAGTCAGTCTTAAAGCCATTTACGGTTACGATGCGCTGTTGATTTTCACCAAAGACCGTGCCGCCAATGCTTACGATGCCATTTTCAGTAGTAAGACGAACCGTGATCTTATTTTTAAAGATACTATCTCCACCTGTGCTAGTTTCGGTAGTTATGCCTTTTTCGTCGCATAAAAATTTAGCATTTACGTAGTTTATCGCATCGCCAAGACTCTCTTTTAAAGCGCCCACGATCGCAAAAGTTAGCATTGAATTTGCATATTCGCCAATCTGCCCGTGAGTCTCTATACGGATAGCCTTGATAGCGCTTTTGTTTATCTGAGCTGCCAAGAAAGCCATCTTGCTTGTAAGATCAATATAGGGCTCAACAAACGGTGGTAAATCTTCTGTTTTTATAGGTAAATTTAAAGCGTTTGGATAGCTTATGCCGCGTGCTGCCAAGATAGCTTGTTCAACTGCCTCTACTGCGATGTTGCGCTGCGACTCAAGGGTATTTGCTCCAAGATGTGGCGTGACGCTTACATTATTTAGATCAAGAAGCGGATGGTTTGTCGCTGGCTCTTTTGTAAAAACATCAATGCCAGCAAAAGCCACCTTGCCGCTTTTTAGCCCCTCATAAAGCGCCTCTTCGTTATAAAGGCCGCCTCTAGCGCAGTTTATAAGTCTTACGCCATCTTTCATCTTTGCTATCTCTTTAGCGCCGATCATATCGGTTGTCTCTTTGGTCTTTGGAGTGTGGATCGTGATGAAGTCACATGCCAAGATATCGTCAAAATTTTTAGTATAAGTGCCGCCCATATCGATGACCTTAGATGGATCGATATATGGGTCGTATGCGATGATATCCATGCCAAAAGCTTTAGCACGAGCTGCTACTCTTGAGCCGATGTTGCCAAAGCCGATAACGCCAAGCTTTTTCTTAAATAGCTCAACCCCGTACCACTTCTCACGCTTCCAAATTCTATCTAGCTTTAGGTCGTTATGAGCGTACTCTAGCGATCTTGCAGCCGCTAGCATGTGAGCCATAGTTAGCTCGACTGCTGCGATAGTATTTGCGGTTGGGACGTTCATAGCGATGATGCCTCTTCTTGAACAGCCATCTATATCAACATTATCCACGCCAACACCAGCTCTAACGATAGCTTTTAGTTTTTTACCAGCTTCTAAAAACGCCTCATTTACCTCAGTCGAGCTTCTAGTGATCGCCACATCAGCCTCGCCTAAAATTTTTAAAAGCTCGTCTTTTGGAGTACTAACTGCGTCTATTACATTTATATCTTGCTCTTTTTTTAAAAGCTCAAAACCTACTGGGTGTATCGCGTCGCAAACAATGATAGTTTTCATAATTTTACCTCTCTTACACTTGAGTGGATGTCGTAAACTCTTAGCTGCAAAATAATATTTTGCAAAAGCCTTGAGTCTTGAGTATTTAAAAAGATCTGGCTTTTGGCGCCGTCCTTTACAACAGTGAAATCAACCTCGCTACTTCGCAAAGTCTGCATCAAACAAAACATAGAGTAGATATCGTTTTTATCTATCAAAAGTTCGTATGCTGTGATCTTTGGCTTTTCTATCTTAGGTCGGTTGTATTCTATAAAAATTTCATTTACGGGCAATACGTAATCTTTTTTCTTAATAGTTGCCAGCTCGTTGATCCAGTTTTCACTGCCGGCTGTGTTTTTGGTTATATTTTGCTCATTTGTCATATTTTTTTCAGCAGTTTGGCTGAAATTTACACTTGCAAATTTAACAAGATAAATTCCAACCAAACCTAACATCACAAAGAGCAGAACAACTACTAATAAAAGCGTGCGTCTGCCCATTTATACTAGCGTAATTGTTCTTTTATAATGTCGCCAAGTGTTACTTTGTCGTCGTTGTCGTTGATCTCATTTAACACTTCACGCTCTTTTTGTTTTGCTAAACGGCGTATGCTTATGCGAATTCTATTTTTCTTCTCATCGATAAAAGCGATAGCAGCCTCGATCTCATCGCCGATCTTTAACGTGCTAGCATCTACGCTACCTAGATCTTCTTTGCGGATTAGCGCATCGACGTTATCACCAAGCTCAACAAATACGCCAAACTCTTTAATGTCACGGATCGTTCCTTTTACGATATCGCCTACACTAAATTTATTAGCAAATGCTTGAACTGGGCTTTGTTTTAGATCTTTTAGGCTTAGAGAAATTTTTTGCTCAGCGCTGTCTATTTTGATAATCTTTACTTCAAGCTCGTCGCCAGCTTTGAACATATCTTTGCATTTGTCGTTTCTATCCCAAGATGCATCTTCATTGTGTAGCAAGCCCTCAACGCAGCCTACTCTAACAAAAGCACCAAAATTTGTGATAGTTGTTACAACGCCTTTTACTACGTCACCCTCTTTAAATTTAGCTTTAAATTCATCAAATGGCTTTGGAAGTAAATTTTTAAGGCTCACTCTTAAGCGGTGTCCTTTTGCGTCTATTTCGATAACTTCAACATCGATCTCTTGGCCTTCGTTGATGTGATCTTTTGGATTTTTGATATTTTTGTCCCATGAAATTTCAGATATATGTAAAAATCCTTCAATATCATTTCCAAGATCGACAAATGCGCCATAAGGCTCGATGTTGCTAACTGTTACTTTTATAGTGTCGCCAACTTCTAGTCCGTCACTTATGATCTCTTCCCAAGGATCTGGAGTAGCTGCCTTGATAGATAGAGATAGGTGGCGTTTTTCGTTGTCATAGCTAATAACTTTAACTAAAACTTTATCGCCTTCTTTGTATAGTGAGCTAGGATTTACTGGGCCTTTGTAGCTTATCTCGCTGTAGTGAACAAGTCCATCTACACCGCCAACATCAACAAACATACCATAAGTTGTGATCTTTTTAACTGTGCCCTCTATAACGCTATCGTTTTCTACTATGTTTGATAGGGCTTCTTTGCGTTTTTTGCGGTCGTCATCTAAAATTTTCTTTCTTGAGACAACGATGCTATTCTCTTCTTTATCGACTTTTATAACTCTTACTTTGTATGATTTTCCAACTACACCCTCAGCGTTTTTAAATCCACTGTGCGTTCTTGGTAAGAAAAATTCTACGCCATTTGCGTCTTGAGTGATAAAACCACCTTTATTTTTTCCAACTACTTTTACGTCGATTTCGCCAGAATTTTCAGGATCGTAAGCTTCGATGAAAGCTTTAACTTTCTCTTTTCTAAGTGCTTTTTTGTGCGACACTATAGGTCTTCCATTTCTTGATCCAGTTATTACAACTTTGATCGTATCGCCAACTTTATGCGTCAGGTTGCCGTTTGCGTCAGTGATCTCAGAAACATTTAAAATGCCTTCTGACTTCTTGCCAACGTCGATTAAAACCTCATCACCATTGATACTGACGATCTTTGCGTCACTATCTTCTTCAGTCTTTTTAAAAGACTCCTCTAACATCGCAGCAAAATCGATATCTTCGATATCTTCGATATCTTCGTCTTTTGCTTTTCCTAATTGAACACTTTTGTTCACAGCCATCTTGATCCTTTAAATTTTATTATGCCAGTAGAGGCAAATTGGCTTATTATAGTTAATTGTGGCTTTAGCTAGGATAAATTTTATACTTTTTTGATTCTATCAACGACTTTTTGTATGATCCAATCAGGCGTGCTAGCCCCCGCACTTATACCACACAAATTTTTGCCATCAAACCATGATCCCTCAAGCTCTTCTTCGCTTTCTATTAGGTAGCTATCTTCGCAGAAATTTTTAGATATTAGGTAGAGTTGTTTTGTGTTTGAGCTGTTTTTACCGCCGATTATTATCATCACGTCAGCTCTTTTTGCTAAATTTTTAGCAGCCTCTTGATTTTCAAATGTCGCGTTGCAGATCGTGTTAAAAACGCGCAGCTCTTTTACATGAAGCATGAGATAGTTTGCGATCTGCATAAATTTCTCAACTTTTCTAGTAGTTTGGCTAACAAGCGCGACCTTTTGCTTAAATTTAACGCCCTCTAGCTCACTCTCTTCAAGCACAACATAGACGTTGCCCTTAGCATATGACTTCACCCCTTTTACCTCTGGGTGATGCATGTCACCAAAGATCACCACATCATAGCCCTCTTCGCTCATTTTTTCGCAAATTTGTTGCGGCTTTGTCACAAACGGACAAGTTGCATCGATCACTTTTATATCTGTTTTTTTTAGCTCTGCAAGGTCGTTTTTAGTGATGCCATGAGTGCGGATAATCGCCTTTTTCTCATCTTTTAGCTCGCTTATGCCCTCAAGCGTCTTTACATTGTAATTTTTCTCAAGCCTGTTTATCTCTTCGTTATTATGTATGAGTGGGCCGATAGTTGCAGCATCTCCAGCGTTTTCAGCTATCTTTATCGCCCTTTTTACACCAAAGCAAAAACCATAACTACTAGCAAGCTCGATCTTCAACCTTAGCTCCCATTTTCTTTAAAATTTCAGCAAAATTTGGAAATGAAGTGGCGATGAATTCGCTCTTTTCTATCTGCATGCCACATCTTAGCCCAAGTATGGCAAAGCTCATAGCGATCCTGTGATCTCCGTGGCTATCGATAGTGGCAAATTTAGCCTCCGAGCCATTTATGATAAAACCATCTTCAAGCTCACTAGCATCGACACCGCACTGCTTTAGCGCATTTATCGTGACAGCTATCCTGTCGCTCTCTTTTACGCGAAGCTCTTTTGCATTTGTTAGCTTGCTTTGACCCTTTGCGCAGGCAAATGCGATGGCTAAAGCTGGGGCTTCGTCGATGAGCCACGAGATATTTTCGCTAACCTCTACGCCTTTTAAATTTGGCGAGTATCTAATCTCAATATCGCCGATATCTTCATATTTGCTTGAGGTTTTGTGAAATTTTATCTCAGCGCCCATTTTTTCTAAAACTCTGTAAGCTTCGATGCGAGTTTTATTTAACAAGATATTTTTTAAAATAATATGCGAATTTGGGATAATTAAAGCCGCAACCGCAAAGAAAAATGCCGAACTTGGATCATTTGGCACGTCTATATCAAGTGGCGCAAGTGGGGCTTTCATAGGCTTTAGAGTGATCTCTAAGCCGTCACGCTTTATATCAGCTCCCATGCCAGCAAGCATGCGCTCAGTGTGGTCTCTGCTTAGCTCTGGCTCGTTAAATTTGCAGCCATTTGAGTAAAGAGCCGCCAACAAAAGCGCACTTTTTACCTGAGCTGAGGCGATCTTGCTATCAAAACTAAACCTTTCAAATTTAGTCCCTCTTATGCAAAGAGGAGCGTTATTTGCGTCGTTTGCGCCATCTATCTTTGCACCCATCTCATTTAAAGGCTTTGCTATCCTTGCCATCGGGCGAGAATTTAAATATTTATCGCCACTTAGCACGAAAAAACCCTTCTGTGCGGCTAGTAACCCCATAAAAAGCCTCATCGCCGTGCCCGAATTGCCACACTCTAAAATTTCATTTGGCTCTTTTATCTTTTGTGGTGGAGTGATTATTATCTCAGCTCCGTTATCTTCGACATTTGCACCTAAGAGCTGAATGATCTTTAAGGTATTTAGCGTGTCGCCTGCTCTTAGATAGTTTCTAACGCGAGATGGCTTGTCACTTAAAAGCGAAAAGATCGCACATCTATGCGAGATAGACTTGTCGGCTGCGATGTCATCGATGGTTAAATTTAGACTTTTTTCTAATGGATAAATTCTCATCTTATTCCGATATTTAGCTTCTCTTTTAGCTCGCTTAAAATTTTATCCATAAGCGCGTTTATATCGTCATCTTCAAGCGTTTTTTCCATATCTTGGAATGTAAATTTAAGACTAAGGCTGATCGCACCGTTTAGTTTCGCATCTTTATAGATATCAACCGGCAAGAACTCTTTTAGCTCTTTTAAATTTAGCCCTCTTATGCACTCATAAATTCGTCCAGCCTCGAAATTTTCAGGCACGATGAGACTAAGATCTCTTGTCGTGCTTTGAAATTTAGAGTATGGCACTGCAAGGATTGGCTCAAATTTAAGCTTTGCAAAATCAATCTCGCAGACATAAGTTTTAGGCAGATCTCTTTTTGCCTCTACCCTCGCATCGACTCTGCCGATATAGCCGATCTTTTCGCCATTTTGATAGATGTGCGCTTGTTCGTATGGGCTAAGATATGTGATCTCTTGGCAAGGTTTTAGCTCAAATTTGCCTATGACATTTTGCACCATCGCTGCAAATGCGTAGAAATTTGCCTCCTCGCCCTTTGCGCCGTTTATCAATGTTGGCTCTTTTAAAAGACCTGATACGACAAAGCCTAAATTTAAACCTTGATTTGCATTTTCGTCAAAAACTTCGCCAAGCTCAAAAAGTCTAACTGAGCGCTTTGAGTTTTTGATATTTTTCTCGCTCGAGCTTAGAAGGTGATTAACAAGTGCTGGTCTAAGCGTGTTTAGTTCGTTATTTATAGGATTTAGTATCTTGATCTTGCAAGGTTTGAAATTTAGCTCACTTAGCTCATCAAGGCTGTCAAATACGTAGTGCACACTTTCAAAAAAGCCATTATCGGCTGCACGGCGCCTTAAATTTAAAGCATTTTTATAGTCAAAATATGTCTTATTTAGCCTATTTTTCTCAGAGAAATTTAACGGCGTTGAGGCGATATTGTCGATGCCTATTATCCTTACGATCTCCTCGCAAATATCATGCGAATTTACGATGTCGTGGCGAAATAACGGCACTTTTACGTTAAAGCTCTCTTGCTCAACATTTACCGCGATCTCAAAGCCAAGTTTCTTTAAAATTTTAACGACATCGTTTCTTGCAACCTCTTGTCCGATCATATTTTTAAGCTCGCCAAGTGAGATGCTAAGCGTGATAGGCTCGGTGTTTAGAAGTGATTGCTGTGAGCCAGCAAAAAGACTTAGGCTATCTTTAAAGCCAGCTAGCCTTTTAAAAAGATAGTCCGCCCCGTAAGCTAAATTTGGCTCGCTACCACGGCTTGAGCGATAAACCTGATCGCCTTTTGGTAAATTTTTATTTTCAAAAATGGCTTTTGAAACAACATCTGGTTTTACGTAGCTAGCCTCTACCAAGATCACCTTTGAGCCCTCATCGACCCTAGCCTCATCGCTTTGGTAAATTCCAGCAACGCCTAAATTTTTATCCTCACAAAAAACCACGCACTCGCCATTTTCGCCATTTTTGATGTCAAAAACAGCTTTTTCGCCCTCGCCCACAAGCTTAGTGTGATCATAAGCTCTAAATAAAACGCCCGTGCAAAATGTCGCGTATTCAAGCAGTCTTTCTACTAAATTTGTCTTTTGGCACTCAATTAGAGCTAGCCTCAAGCGAGTTAATAAATTTTCACTTAATGCATTTTTTAGCTCAAATGCTTTATACAAAAACGAGCCATTTACCTTATCTTCGGTTCGCACAGATGCGATCCTGCCGATGCCTAGTAAATTTTCGCTATCTTCATTTTCGTGGCTATCTTTCATATTTAGATCAAGTGCGGTGCAAATTTCTCTTGCGATGCCATGTAAATTTTGGCAGTCACCCCTGTTTGCTGTGACATCGACCTCGATGATCACATCTTTAAACGCTTCAAATTCACCAAGACTTGTGCCAAGTTTTAGCTTGCCGATACTCTCATCAAGTGGCAAGATACCGTCATTTGTCTTTGGTAGTCCTAGCTCAGTTGAAGAGCAGATCATACCACATGACTCGATGCCTCTTAGCTTTGCCTTTTTGATCTCAAGACCATTTGGCATCGTAGTGCCAATGAGCGCAACTGGCACAAACTGACCAGCCTCGACGTTTTTGGCACCACAAACGATCTGAAGCGTCTCGCTGCCAACATCAACCTGACAAACGCTTAGTTTATCGGCATCTGGGTGTTTTTCTCTACTTTTTACGTAGCCCACCACAACGCTTTTTGGTAAATTTATCTCTTTATAGCTATCAACTTCTAAGCCGATAGAGTTTAATGTCTTTGAAAGTGTCTCGCCGCTAACCTCGCTAAGGTCGATCCACTCGTTTAACCAATGCTTTGAAATTATCATTTAAACTGCTCCAACAATCTTAAATCTCCCTCAAAAAGTGACCTTAGATCAGGCACTCTATGAAGCAACATCGCAAATCTCTCAACCCCAAGGCCAAAGGCATATCCGCTTACATTTTTATAGCCAACCGCCTTAAATACATTTGGATCCACGACACCGCATCCAAGCACCTCAAGCCAAGTAGTCTGCTTGCACACCCTGCAGCCCTTGCCGTGGCAGAATATACAACTAATATCAACCTCTGCGCTAGGCTCCGTAAATGGAAAGAAGCTAGGGCGAAAACGCACTTCAACATCGCCAAACATGTGCTTTAAAAAGCCCTCTAACATTGATTTTAAATTTGCAAAGCTAACTTTGTCTGCATCCTCCACCACAAGGCCCTCCACTTGGTGAAACATCGGTGTATGCGTTAAGTCCATATCTCGTCTAAAGACAGTGCCAGGCGCTATCATGCGGATAGGTGGCTTTTGATTTAACATAGTTCGCACCTGAACTGGGCTCGTATGCGTCCTTAAAAGTCTAAAATCATCTAGGTAAAATGTATCTTGCATATCCCTTGCTGGGTGGTATTTTGGTAAATTTAGCGCCTCAAAGTTGTGAAAATCATCTTCTATAAGCGGCCCAGTCTCGAGCGAGAAATTTAGAGCTAAAAAATACTCAATTATCTTATCCATCGTGGCCATCACAGGGTGCAGCGCCCCACTAGCAACAGGCTCATTAAAAAGCGTGATATCAGCGGCCTCTTTTTTCATCTTGTTATCTATCTCTTGCTCGCTAAGCTCGGCTTTTTTAGCTTCTATAAGCGCGCCAAGCTCATCTCTTTGCTTGTTTAAATTTGCTGCAAATTCTTTTTTTTCATCCTCGCCAAGCTCTTTTAGCTTTGCAAAACCTTGCGCCAAGATGCCCTTTTTGCCAAAAATTTCTACCCTGACCTTCTCTAAATCATCAAGAGTTGAAATTTCATTTTTGATTTTATTAATGAAATCTTGCAATTTTTTACCTTTATGAATTTTTGCATCGATTTTATAGAAAAAGAGTTAAAATCAAGATAAAAAGCGCGAAATTTAAGCACACTTTGATATAATTTCTCAAACTTTCAAACGAGCTAAAATGACCATATTTGAAAAGATCGTTGCTGGTGAAATTCCTTGTAACAAAGTGCTTGAGAGCGAGAAATTTCTAGCTTTTAACGACATAAATCCAAAAGCGCCGATCCACATCCTCATCATCCCTAAAAAACACTACAAAAACTTCCAAGAGATGGACCCAGTTTTGATGGGTGAGATGACTAAATTTATCCAAGAAGTGGCGAGCTTAATGGGCGTTGATAAGAGCGGATAC
>NZ_POYX01000146.1:0-17906 GCF_002913865.1 Campylobacter concisus | reverse complement strand
GTATTTAGTGAAGATGAAAAGAGATTTGATGGCCTTAGTAAAATGCTTGATCTTATCAAAGAATATAGCCTAAACGATGAAGTATCGCAAGCTGCTACTAATATAAAAAGTAAATTTAATGAAAAAAATCCAGAGAATTTGATCACCGAATTTGATGACATTTTTCACACTCCGCCAAGTCCGCTTCGAAACTCGCTCTCTTTTTACGATGAGGGATATGAAGTGGGTCATGCTTGCGCTAATGTGCGTAAAATTTTAGCTAAGACAAACATCAGAAGAGATGAGAGTAAATTTAAAGAGAATGAAGATAACGTGGGCTTTGTCTTTACGCTTATGAACGAGTTTATCGGTAAATTTGACGAGTGCGAGGAAGAGCTTTTTAAAAATATTATAAATCCAAACATTGATGAGTTTATAGAGAATTTATATGAGCATAAAAATAGTGAAATTTACAAGGATGTGGCCGTTTTGCTAAACGAATTTATCGCGTTTGAGCGCGTGGCACTAAACTCACCAAAACCAGTCAAGATAGACCACAAAAAGAGCGATGGTCTTTCAAGATCTGAAAGCATAAGAAGAGAAAAAAACAGGATAAGAAAACTAAGAACGGAGGGTACATATGCAAAATAGACGCGAATTCCTAAAAAAAGTCGGTCTAGTTGGCGCTGTAGCAGCAAGCGGTACTGTAGCAGCAAATGCTGATGAAAATTTAAAATCAGGAAAGAGTAAAAAGACCGAAGTGCTTTACAAAAGAAGCAAAAACTGGGAACTTTACTACAAACAAGCAAAATAAAATTTGATAGAAATTTAAGAAAGGATGAAAATGTCTGAAGCTATATTAAACGCTACGCCAAACAACATCGGCCGTAGATCGTTTTTAAAAATGGCTGCATTAGCAGGTGCTAGTGGAGCGGCCGGCTTTGCAGCAAGCAATGTCACAAGAGAAGCAACAGCTCAAGAGATGGCAAACCCATTTCCAGACTCAAAAATAGTAAAAACTGTCTGCACAGTTTGCTCTGTAGGATGCGGAGTGTTAGCTGAGGTAGAAAATGGGGTTTGGGTGCGTCAAGAAGTAGCACAAGATCACCCAGTAAGTGCTGGTGGTCACTGCTGTAAAGGAGCGGACGTTATCGATATGGTGCGCTCACACTGCCGTGTAAAATATCCGATGAAAAAAGTTGGTGGCAAGTGGCAACGCATCTCTATGACGCAAGCACTTGACGAGATCGGTGCAAAACTAAAAGCTTACCGCGAGAAAAATCCAGAGCAAGTAATGTTTTTAGGATCAGCAAAAGACTGCAACGAGCAAAGCTATTATATAAGCAAATTCGTTGCGATGTTTGGGACGAACAACCTAGATCACCAAGCGCGTCTTTGACACAGCTCTACAGTCGCCGGTGTGGCGAATACTTGGGGTTATGGAGCTATGACAAATCACCTTGGAGATATCCAAAACGCAAAGTCTATTTTTATAATCGGATCAAACCCAGCGGTAAATCACCCAGTTGGTTTTAGACACTTTTTAAAAGCAAAAGAAAAGGGCGCTAAGCTAATAGTAATCGATCCAAGATATACAAGAACGGCGGCAAAGGCTGATTATTTCGCACAAATTCGTCCAGGAACGGATATACCTTTTGTATATGGCATGATGAATCTCATCTTCGAAAATGGCTGGGAGGATAAGAAATTTATTGATGACCGTGTTTATGGTATGGATCTGATTCGTGAAGAGGCTGCAAAATGGACACCTGAAGTCGTTGAAGATGTGACTGGAGTCCCAGCCGCAACTCTTAAAGAGATCACAGAAGTCTATGCCAAAAACCGCCCTGGCTCAGTCGTTTGGGCGATGGGTCTAACTCAGCACACAATAGGTAGCTCAAACACTCGTATAGCTCCGATCTTGCAACTAGTGCTTGGCAACATGGGCGTAAGTGGCGGCGGATGTAACATCCTAAGAGGCCACGATAACGTTCAAGGTGCAACTGATATGGCAAATTTACCAGATAACCTACCTGGTTATTACCCTAAAAATGAAGGAAGCTGGAAATATTTTGCAAAAATGTGGAAGGTTGATTTCGAGTGGTTGCAAAAGAATTTTATCAAGCCTGAGTGGATGTTTAAGCCAGGATTTTCACTTGCACGCTGGTGGGCTGGTACGCTAAATGGTAAAGATGGTAATGATGCGATCGATAATGCAGGAGATAGCCTAAAAGCTCTTGTAGTTATAGGAAATGGTATCACATCTACTGCACAACAAGCAAAGGTTCAAGAAGGTCTTGATGCACTTGAGTTACTTGTTTGTGTAGATCCGTTTGTAAATGACGCTGCCGTTATAACAAATAAAAAAGATAATGTATATATCATACCTGCTTCAACTCAGTATGAAACTAGCGGCACAGTCGTAGCTACAAACAGAAGCGGTCAATGGAGAAGCCAAGTATGCAAACCACTTTATGAGAGCATACCTGATCATGAATTGTTATTTGAACTAGCTAAACGCATAGGCTTCTATGACGAGCTAACTCGCACTATAAGGGATGCTGACGGCAAGATAGAGTGGCCAGAAGCTGCTACTCACGAGATAGCAAATATTATAAAAACTATCGGTATGACTGGCTGGACACCTGAGCGCTTGAAACGCCACCAAGAGAACTGGGATAAATTTGATGAAGTAACATCTCTTGGCAAGCCTGGCACTCCTGTTGAAGGCGAATACTACGGACTTCCATGGCCATGCTGGACAGAAAATCACCCAGGTAGCCCAATACTTTATGATACACATAAATCAGTTCGTGAAGGCGGAATGGGCTTTAGAAACCGCTTTGGTTTAGAGCACAACGGTGTTAGCCAGCTAGCAGCTGAAGGCGCAGCGCCAGTTGGTTCATCTATAAATGGCGGATATCCTGAGATCAAAAAAGACAATATCGAGAAAATTTTAGGCATCACACTAACTGATGATGAAAAAGCAAGGATCGGAGCTAGCTGGTCAACTGATGATAGTAATATCATAGCAACAAAATGTTTGGAGAAAAACATCGCTCCATATGGCAATGCACGTGCTAGAACTATCGTTTGGACATTTGCTGATCAGATCCCTCAACACAGAGAGCCGATCCACTCACCAAGACCAGATCTAGCCAAGAAGTATCCAAGCTTTAAAGATAAAGCAAAACAATACCGCGTTGATACTAAATTTGAAAGCTTGCAACAAAGTAAGGACTTCTCAAAAGAATTCCCTATCAACCTTATTACAGCTCGTCTCGTAAATTTCAGTGGTGCTGGTATGGAGACGCGTGCTAGTAAGTATCTATCACGCATTACGCCTGAGATGTTTGCCGATATCCACCCAGAGCTAGCAGCCAAACATGGCATTAAAAATTGGGATTTTGTTTGGGTTCATTCACCTGAGGGTACCAAGATCAAGGTTCGTGCAAGGATCGTGCCATCGGTCAAGCCTGATATGATCTTCTTGCCATTCCACTGGGCTGGATATATGCAAGGTGTTGATATGACTGGAAATTTCCCAGAAGGAACTTTGCCATTTGCGGTTGGTGAGAGTGCAAATACCGTAACAAACTACGGATATGACATAGTCACTCAAATTCCAGAAACAAAAGGCGGTCTTTGCCGCATAGAAAGGGCATAATATGAGCGCATTTAACGATAACAATAGACTTAAATTTTACTGCGACACAGATAGATGCATTGATTGCAACGGTTGCGCAGTAGCATGTGATGAAGCTCATGAGTTGCCTATCGGCGTTAGAAGACGCCGCGTCGTCACACTAAATGAAGGTATGCCTGGTAAAGAAATTTCAACATCAATCGCATGTATGCATTGCGAAGATGCACCTTGTTCGCTTGTTTGCCCAGTTGATTGTTTCTACATCAGAGCTGATGGCATCGTGCTTCATGATAAAGATATCTGCATAGGCTGTGGATACTGCTTGTATGCTTGCCCATTTGGCGCACCGCAATTCCCTAAGGATGGTGCTTTTGGTGCAAGAGGCGTAATGGATAAATGCACCATGTGCGCAGGTGGTCCGCTACCAACTAATAGCGAAGAAGAGCGCGAAGTATATGGACAAGATAGAATTTCTGAGGGCAAAGTGCCAGTTTGTGCTGCTATGTGCTCTACAAAGGCTTTGTTAGTTGGCGAGTCAGATGTGATCGAGAAAATCTACAATGACAGAGTTGCTGCAAGAGGTTATGGCGAAAAAGACCTAAAACAAACTACTGTTTGGAAGATCGCTTACTACGCTGGCGACAGACTAAAACTAAAAGCGTAAATTTATAGGTGCTTTTTGCACCTATAAATCATTTAAATTTACTAAAAATACATTTTGACTGAACTTTAAGCACTCTATCAGGAGTGTTTAAATATAATCCACTTTTCTAATACTTGGACAGATGGGTGAGCGGCTGAAACCACACCCCTGCTAAGGGTGCAGCTCTTAATCGGGGCTCGAGGGTTCAAATCCCTCTCTGTCCGCCACCAACACAATATTTTTCTTTTCAACTTCCCTAAATTTCGGCGTTTTAACTGCATTTATTAGCAGATATTTTTGTCCTAAATTTCAGACAAATCAGCTTTGTTACAGAAAATTTGCACTTTTGTTACAGAAAATAGACAGGCTCTATCATGAGTTCTAAGCTAATTACTAAGATAGCAAACAGACCAAATTTCTACTTTTTTGATACTGCTCTTAAAAATGGTAAAAAGCTAACTGTTAAATTTTGCCTTTTCACAAAAGATCCAGATGAGGCAGTAAGACTGGCAAATTCTATAAAAGCCGCAGCCAACGAAGCTCTTGCTAAAAAGATAACCACAACACATACGAATTCTAAAAGCCTAAGAACCTTGATAAACATTAAAAGACAAAATGAGCGGTGTATTAAACAAAATGGCATATTTTTAGATGTTAGCGAATATAAAGAGCTCTCACAAGAAGTGATAGCTAAATTTTATAATCTAGTAACTCCAGAAGAAAAGCTTGAAAAAGAGCTCAAAACATTATTGGACGCATCTTTAAGCCCAAAAGAAACTTCGCCGCTATCTTTTGAAACAGTAGCTAAAAGGTACGTGCAAACCGAGTGTTTAAAGCTAAAGTCCAGTGATAAAACCAAGGGCTATTACATTAAGACTGGCAAGCTCTTGGATGAGTTTTTTAAAGATCATCAAGGTAAAGAGTTTAGCTACAGCGATGCTGAAAACTTTCAAACAACTCTTGCAAACAAAAAACTCAACAAAAAGACCATCAACAACTATACATCTTACTCAAAAAGGCTCTTTGACTATGCCATAAAGATGGGCAAGCTCACGACCAATCCTTTTAAGATGCTTACATCTTTTAAAATTTCGGCTGACGAGAAGTCGCCAAAAGACAACTTTAGCCTAGATGAATTAAAAATAGTTTTTGACACAAAAAGGCTTGATCTACGAAACTATATGATGTTTGCTCTTCATACTGGGCTAAGGCTTAATGAAATTTGGCAACTTGATAGCAAAAGCGTAGGCGAAGAAGATGGCATAAAATTTATAAATGTTAAGACCGCTAAACAAAAAGGAGGCGTTAGCAAATATAGGCAAATTCCGCTACATAAGAATATTGAGCACTTGGCTGATTTAAAGTGGCTAGAGCAAATCAAGAAAGGAAAAGAGAGTAATGATTATTTTGGAAAGCGCCTAAATAGACATATCCACAAATCTATCCCAAGTGCAAATGTTAGTTTTCACAGACTACGTGGCAATTTCGCAAAAGCCATTAAAGACTATTGTTTGGAAAATTCTCTAGCAGATCTTACTTCTGTTCTTTTGGGTCATAGCACAGACCTAGCAACTGACACATATGCAAAAGGAGTGTCGCTAAAGGCTAAAAAAGAGGCATTAAAGGGGCTTGATGACTATTATTTACTAGTTTAAATACCTACTTTGAAAATATAATTAGTGGTAGAGGTTGTAACTATCTTGGCGTAAATTATAGAGATGGCGCTGGCTTTGAAAAAAATATGCAAAACGCATACTCTTACTTCAAAAAATCTTGTTATGACTACAACTATGCTAGGGGATGCACAAATTTAGGCGAAATATTATGCAAATATGGCAATTATACCAATGCAAAACAAGAGGCACAAGACGCGCTAAATAAAGCATACTATAAACTAGGCGACAAAAAAGCACTAGATATACTTAATCAATATTTTAGCTACTAAAAACTCATGGGAAGCTCTCCCATGAGTAAATTTACATCTTATAAAACCCCCTGCCAGAGATCTTCATCTTCGTCTTTTGACTCTTTTGCTTCTTGAACTAAAGCATTTAGTCTTTTAAGTAGCGCATCGAGTTTTTGATTTAGCACTGGCACTTCAGACTTCTTTTTTGTCACTATGTCTTGCTTTATGAGCAAAGAGCGCCTTTTAAATAGCTGTTCGTTATATACCAAAATTTCATTATCCCCAAGAGTTACATTAGTAAAACTACTACCGATGCCAAGCTCTTTTTGGTAGCTTAGCTCAGCCTTTAATAGGTCATTTTCATCTATAAATATAGGTGAAGCTTTATAAATTTTACCATCGTGGTAATACTCAAATTTTTTTAACTTGCTAAAGTCTTTATCCTCTCCGCTGGCGTATTGTCTGACCGAGTTTTTAAAGAAGTATTGATTGGTTAAATTTCCCACCAGCTCTTTATATCTTGAGTCGCTACCAAGGCTACTTTTTAGCACATCTTCATTTTGAAAGGCGAGTATTAGCTCGACCCTAGCCTCTCTTAGCACGTCAGCGTGCAGGTCCGTTGATGGATTTAGCACACGCTGCGCTTCATCTATAAAGATACTAACTGGCACCTTCTCTTCGTTTGCTATGCGTTGCGCCATATTTGAAAGGGTGGAATTTAGCATAAGCTCTACCGCACTATCTTTTAGCCCTTGAGAATTTACAACGACTATCTTTCCTTCATTTAGTAGCTTGCTTATGCTATTGCCATGATAGTTTAGCATCTCATCATCAGCTATGCTTTGCAAGGCAAAAAGCATAAATGTGTAGTTTGAAAAAAGTCTTGCTTTTTGTGACTCTTCATCATTTCTTACACCCTCATACTCCTTAAAAGCTTGTATGAAATTTTCAGATTTTTCATTAAACTCGCCTAATGCCCAAATTTTCTCATTTAAAGAGCTAGCCAAATGTCTTCTTTTACTTATACCTTTTGCAAATGCCGTGTCGCTTTTTACATGATCATCTACCAGTTTAACTAAGGCATAAAATTTTTTAAAGTCACCTAGCTGCTGGGTTGATTTGCATAAATTTGCAAAGCTTGGCTTTATATCTTTTGCTCTATTTTCTATATATGGGGTGCAAAAACCTTGCTCCGTAAGGTCACATATCGCCTTCATCGTTGAAAGGGACTTTGTAGCGATATTTGCCGCTAAATTTCCCCAAAATGGATCACGCTTTGTGCCAAATGTCTTTTGAAAGAAATTCATCAATAAACTCTCACTTGCATCATCCATTATATTTATTTTGTTTCCCCATGGGACATTTATCATTACGACATCTTTTAGCCTGCCATGCTTCTTGGCTAGAAATTTAACCTTTTTATGCTCAACTCCTTTGTAGTCAAAGACAAGCATCCCATGCCCTACTTTTATACGCTCATCCATCGCTGGTAGGATCGCTGAAGTGGTCTTGCCACAACCTGTTTGCCCTGTTATCATCGCATGCGTAAAGTTAATAGGTATGCTAAGAGCGTTTGAAGCAGCACAGAGGGCTGCACCTTTTGTATTATTAATTAGTGAAAAAACTGACATATTATTCTCCTTTATTAGTTGGTATTATTTCATTAGCTAGGCCATAAGCGATGGCTGATGATGCGTCTATATAGCAGTCTCTATCGGTGAGCTGTTCTATCTTTGCTATTTTTAGGTTACTATTAGCCCTTATCATCTCATTGATTTTTGATTTGATTTTTAAAATTTGATTTGCGATCAGCTCTATGTCGCTTGCCTGACCTGATGCACCGCCAAGAGGCTGATGAAGCATGAGGCTTGAGTTTGGCAACATATAGCGCTTATCTCCGTTTAAAAATATGAGTGCAGACATAGAGGCAGCTAGCCCCACGCAAAATGTATTTATTGGTGATTTTATGGTCTTCATAAAGTCGATTAGTCCAAAGCCATCATATATCGAGCCTCCAGGGCCACTTATGTATATGTTTATGTCACTTTGATCTACACTGTCAAGATACAAAAGTGTCTTTTGTGTAGTTAGGCAAATTTCTTGATCGATCTGCCCATATAAAAAGATATTTCTATCAGCTAGCAAGCTCATGTGAATGTCGTTGAAATTTAGCTTGTCAAACTCTGCCATCTTCTCTCCTTGTTTTTGGTTTTTGTGAGAGAAGTTTAAGATAGTAGATGAGTCTTTAAATTCCACCTATTGCTTCTAGAGCCGGTGGCTTGGTAGTTTATAAAAGCTCTAGATCGTCTATGTGATGTCCTAAAGCAGGAGATCTTTTTTCATCGATGAATAAATTTAAGCTTTTTCCAAGAATATCCTCGAAGTAAATTTTAGCTAGCTCTTTAGAGTTTTTGTATTTAAACGGAGCATGCACGGCAAGGTATAGTCCGTAGATATCATATATAAGCCACTGCCTTGCGTATCTATCTTTGTTTATTTCAAAATTTTTGTAAGAAAGATCATTTTTTAGATTATCTAGCTCCTTTTTAAATTTGCTTAATACAAAGATATTTTCATCTTTAAGGGATTTATATATAAGCTCAGGATCTAAAAGCGAGCTATCATCTAAAGATCTTAAGCTCTTTTTAGTAGTGGTAGTTTTTATTTTTATCACATTTTGCTTTATCTTCCAAATTTCATCATAAATTTGATCAAAGTTACCAAAAAATGCGGGTGAAAATATAACCAAAGCATCATCTTCTCTAAAACTTACATATCTATCTTTAAAAATTTCAAACTTAAAAATTTTAGATCCCATATTGCTAAAAACTAGTGCTTGATTGTCCTTATCTAGTCCCATCACAAAGCCTCTTTTTATGATCAAAACATTCATGGATTTTAAAAATCTCTGAACTTTTGCCTCTTCATAAACATAGCCTGAAAGATAAAATGTCAAGTCATCTGGCTGGCTACTTGGAAAGTCTTCGTATTCGCCCTTCCAAAAGTACTCCCCTGAGTTTAAACACATCATTATAAAAGCAGCGTCTTGCATATATGCAAATTTTTTATCATCAACCATTGACCTACTTTTTAGAGATTTTACATGCTTTTCTAGGTATTCATTTGGAGCTAGGATGTAACTATTTTTATCATTTATATGCTGTTTTTGGCTCGGTACTAAATTTTTATCTAGCTTTATAAGTGCATACTCTTCACATACTTTTTTTAGCTTTATATTTATTTGCCTTCTTTTGCTGTCTATTTTTTCATCAAAATTTTTGATGTAGCCACGAAGTCTTGGCACATTTACTATTAGATCTTCGTCTTTGCCACAAACCTTGCTAACTTCATCCATAAATTTTTTAGTCTGTCTGTCTCTTTTTTCGTCAACTATCTTTTTAAGTATAGATAGATCATTTTCTTTACTAAAATCATAAAATTTACTAACAAAAAGAGAGAGTGCATATGTATTTACAAGAGAGTTTAAAATAGGTGTTTGATCTATTTTAAGGTTTTTATCTGGTTGCTTTTTGTTTCTGCCATTAAAAATTTTATATTCAAGCTCAAATGGCATGTTTTCTCCTTGTAAATAAAATAAGCAAATTCTATCAATATTTCATTGTTTTAATATAAAAATCTGCGTAAAACTGATGAACTACTAAATTTAAATTTGTGCTATCAAGTGATCTATAAAGAGAGATAAAAATAAAACATATACTTATACAATTTAAGTATTCAGTAAGAATAATTCTTATATTATTTTTCGCTTAGTAAATAAATTTCAAACATGAAACTAGTTATGAAAGATCTTTTTAAAATAGTAGTTTTTGTCGCTTTATCATTAAATTTCTTGTATTCAAAAGCTACGATACTAGTAGATGGCTACACAAAAAAATTGCTTTTTATGAACTTAAAAGATGGTGGCACTATCTATGTAGATAACGAAAAAAGAGGAGTGACATCTTTAAAAGAGCCAGCATCCATTTTAGCCGAAAATGGCAATCATGAGATAAAAGTATGCTTTCCAGATGGAAAAAGCACAACACATAAAATATGTGGGGAGCAAAACGTCACCGTATCAAATAATGAACAAATCAATATAAAAATAAAAGCAGACAAACTTACCGAGATGTCGCCACTAGAAAAAAATGAAGCAAAATGTCAATATGGAGATTTAGGGGCTTGTATTGTTTTGGGGATGAACTATTATAGTGATAAAAATGCACAAAAAGACTATAAAAAGGCAGATGAGCTATATCAAAAAGCTTGTGATGGTGGAAATATGAGTGGCTGTGTTGATGTTGGTTTTGCTTATATGTATGGCAAGGGCATAGAAAAGGATATCAAAAAAGCGATAGATCTTTTTAAGAAAGCTTGCGAAAAAGGTGAAATGAGTGGTTGCGTCGTTTTAGCAGATGAATTTGAACATGGTAAAGGGATAAAAAAAGATCCTCTAGAGGCTATGCGCCTATATGAAAAAGCCTGCAATGGAGGCAATATGGCAGGTTGCGTTAAATTAGGGATCGCATATAAACATGGAACATGTGGTATAAAAAGCGTTTCAGAAGCAACAAAACTATTTGAAAAAGTTTGCGATAGCGGATATGAATGGGGATGCTACTATTTGAATCAGTTAAAATCTCAAAGATATAACTAGAGCCATATAAAAGGCTTTAGATAACGTAAAACTAACTAAAAGGGCGAGCAATCGCCCATCTTCTAACTATCTCCACATCATTTATATCCTCAAATTTGATCTTAGTTTTTACGATCATGAGGATTTTATCTTTGAAATTTACATCCGAGACTAGGCCGCTAGTTTTTATGTAAGTAAAGCCGTCGTGGTAGCTCACACGCACCTCATCAGCTATCTTTATATCACTTATATTTTTTAAAATTTCATCGATCTTGCTCTCGTCAAGCTCTAGTTTTTCGCATTTTTCTCGCTCTTTTTGTCGTAAGGCTCGCTCTAATGTTGAGAGAGGATTAAACGAGCTAAAAATTTTCGCCCTATCTTTACTCACCGCTCTTGTGCCCTCCGATCTTTTTGTTTCTATCCTGCCCAGTCGCTTCTGGCAGCAGGTCGATCGCGCGCAGGATTGAGTTTTTACCAAATTTCTCTTTTATCAAATTTAGCGACTTTAGCACCGCTTTTTCTTTGGCGTCATCTTCAAATAGACTAAATTCTGCCAAATTTTCTTTTACCACATCGTTTGCCGATATGCCTATTTGCCTGATTAACCCAGTATTTTTTATCTTATTTAAAAGCAGCTCCTCAGCCGCGCTCATCAGTACGCTTGAGATATTTGTTGGCGTTTTAAACCGCACGCTTGCACGTTGCTGCGGCTCAAGCTTATCGGCAAATCTCACATTTATCGTTAGCCCGCTCGCCCTTACATCTTTGTTTATCATCCTAAGTGCAAGCCTGTCAGCCATCTCTTTTAGCACGATCACCGCCTCGCAGCGCTCGTAGTCTCTGGGCAAAATTTCCGAGCTAAAGTAGGACTTCGTGCTTGGTTTATACGCCTTTATCTCGGCTATCGTCGTTGGTTCTATGCCGTTTGCGTGATCGATCGTGATGTAAGCATCGACGCCAAAAATTTTTTCAATCAGGCTTTTTGGCGCATTTGCGATATCTTTCATACAAAAGATGCCGCATTTTTCGAGCTTTAGCCTAGTTTGCTTACCGATACGCCAAAAGTCATCTAATGGCTGGTGCGTCCAGAGCTGCTTTTTGTAAAGCTCTTCGTCAAGATACGCGATGCCGTCATCTTGGTGCTTTGCTAGTATATCAAGCGCGATCTTTGCGAGGTATAAATTTGTCCCCATGCCACAAGTTGCCGTAACGCCAGTCGTTTTTAAGATCTCATCCATCATCATCTTTGCCATCTCTTTTGCGCCAAGAGCGTAAAATTTCAAGTAAGAAGTGAGGTCGATAAAGCACTCATCGATCGAATAGACGTAGATGTCATCTTTGGAGACATATTTTAGATAAATTTCATAGATCCTTGCGGCGTAGTCGATGTAAAACTGCATCCTAGGCGGCGCAGCGATAAATTTGATATCTCTTGGTATCTCAAAGAGCCTGCAGCGGTTTTTCACCCCTTTTGCACGAAGCGCAGGGCTAACAGCTAAGCAGATGCCACCACTGCCACGACTAGCGTCAGCTACGACAAGATTAGCCTTAAATGGATCAAGCCCGCGCTCTACGCACTCAACCGAGGCGTAAAAGGATTTTAGGTCGATAACGGCGTAAATTTTCTCTTGCAAATTTTGGTTTTTCATAAGGGGATTATAGATGAAATTTGGTAAAAGTTAGTTTGCAAAATTTTGTTTGAAATGGCTTAAAATTTTAATAAAAATCTTTTAGAAAAAGGCTAAATTTGAGTGCAAAGACACAGCATCAAAGATATCGCCTCCACTCACAGCTAAATAGCTCCGCGATCAGAAACTACGCCAAGATGCGTGCTAGAGAGCCGATGCTTATAAATGTAAATGAAGGCATAGCAACTAACTGGCGACATGGTGAGAATGTTTAGCGACATGGGTGAAATTTAGTTTGTGCGCTAGTCACCGACATTATCCCAGAGCACGTCATCGCCATCTGCGAAGGCGCATGGTACGACCCTGAAGTGCTAGAGGAGAATTCTAACTTGCGATAAAGCCACACTAGCACCACTCAAAGCAACTGCAGACGCAGGGTCTTAGGAAATTTAGAAAAATATAAAGGCGAGATCAAGCTGGTCGCTGCATTTTCTAAATTTAGCTCTCACTTTGGGGGGCTAAATTTGATTTGTTTTTAACTCGAAGCTTAGCTGAAATTTAGTAAATAAATTTAGCCGTAAATTTTCTTTATATTTTCAAGCTTTGTAGTTGCATTTAGCAGTAGCATGTCAGCAAGAACTAGCCTTATCATCGCGGTTGCGACGACACTGCCACGTATGCCTATGCAAGGATCATGCCTGCCTCTTAGCTCAAAATCCACCGCCTCGCCAGCTAAATTTAGCGTCTTTTGCTCTTTAAATATCGAAGGTGTTGGCTTAAAATGGCTCTTTAGCACGATCTGGGCCCCACTGCTTATGCCGCCAAGTATGCCACCAGCGTTGTTGCTTAAAAAGCCAAGCTCGTCCATCTCGTCGTTGTTTGCTGAGCCAAGCATAGAGCTTACATTTACGCCAGCGCCTATCTCTACGGCTTTTACGCCGTTTATACCCATTAAGGCCGCCGCTAGAGCGCTATCTAGCCTATCATAAAGTGGCTCGCCAAGACCAGCTGGCACGCCTTTAGCCACGCTTAAAACCACGGCTCCTACGCTATCGTGCTCGCTCCTAGCTTTATTTACCGCCTCTTTCATCGCTTCTTCGTTGCCAAGGGCGTAAATTTGCGAATTTTGTGCAAAAGCAAAATCAACCTTGTCACTAATGATCCTGCCGATGCCAAGCACGCCGCTTAAAACTTCTATCTTAAATTTATTTAAAAGTAGCTGCGCAAATGCTCCGCCAGCAACTCTTACCGCAGTCTCTCTAGCGCTCGCCCTTCCTCCACCTCTGTGATCTCTGATGCCATATTTTTTAAAATATGTAAGGTCAGCATGCCCAGGGCGGAAAATCTCACGTAAATTTTCATAGTCATTTGACTTTTGGTTGTTGTTAAAAATGGCAAAACCTATCGGTGCGCCAGTGCTCATGCCATCAAAAACGCCGCTAAAAATTTCTATCTTATCAGCCTCATCTCTTGCCGTTGTAAAGCTGCTTTGTCCCGGGCGACGCCTATCAAGCTCGCTTTGGATGAAGTCTGCATCGATATTTAGCCCAGCTGGCAGGCCGTCTATCACGCCACCTATCGCCACCCCATGGCTCTCGCCAAAGCTAGTTAAGGTTAGTTTTTTGCCAAATGTGTTCAAAATTTATCCTATTTTTTGATTTTTTCTAGTGCGATTTTTGCTGCGAGCTGCTGGGCTTGCTTTTTGGAGCTCCCAACAGCACGTGAAATTTCTTTGCCATTTAGCAGCAGGGCTATCTCAAATTCTTTCTTGTGATCAGGGCCAAATGAGCCTATGAGCTCGTAGCTTGGTATGACGCCAAGGGTTGCTTGAGTGACCTCTTGAAGGGCTGTTTTGTAGTCCTTTTCAAGGTGCGCAAAGTCGATCTGTGGATAGCAAAGCTCAAGCAGAGTGATCGAAATTTCTCGCACTTTATCAAGTCCAGCCTCTAGGTAGATAGCGCCCATCACAGCTTCAAATGCGTCGCTTAAAATGCTATCTTTCTCTCTACCGCCGTTGTTTTCCTCAGCTTGGCTAAGTCTTAAAAACTCGCCCATTTTTAGTCGTCTAGACATATTTGCAAAGCTTTTTTCATTGACAAGTGCAGCTCTTAGCTTGCTCATATCGCCCTCTGCGATCTTGCTAAATTTTTTAAAAAGATACTCAGCCACGAGCAGATCCATCACCGCATCACCCAAAAACTCGAGCCTCTCATTATTTAACGCCTGCTTGGTGCTCTTGTGCGTTAGAGCCTCTTCTAAAAGCTCAGATTTTTTAAATTTATAACCAAGATTACGTTCAAATTCTTCTAAATTTTTCATATTTTATTCTCATCTTTTATTTTTAATGCCTCGTCTCTTGCCATCTGGTCGCACTCCTCATTTTCAGGGTGTCCAGCATGCCCCTTAACCCAGCTAGCTACGACTTTATGCGGCTTTGAAATCTCTAAATACTCCTGCCAAAGCTCGACATTTTTTACATTTTTGAAATTTCTCTTTTGCCAATTTGCAAGCCACTCGTTTATGCTATTTACCACGTATGAGCTATCGGTAAAGAGCCTTACCTCGCAGGGCTCTTTTAGTGCTTTTAGCCCCATTATCGCAGCTTTTAGCTCCATTTGGTTATTTGTCGTATATGCCTCGCCGCCACTTGCTTTTTTCTGCGCTTCGTTATATCTCAAAATGTAAGCCCAGCCGCCAGCTCCAGGGTTTCCAAGGCACGAGCCATCACTAAAAAGTGTTACTATCTTCACTTGATTTTTCTGTGATGTGAGATAAAATTTTGACACTTCCTAACTCGTGACAGACCGGACAGCGGTAAAAGTGCATAGGAAATGAGTTTTTGCAGTTTTTGCAAACGTAGTTAAAGCTTAACCCAGCCGCGTCAAATTTAGCGTCCTTTAGCCTTTTTATGGCATTTAGCTCAAAGCCGTAAATTTCACATGGCTCGTCTATATCGCCCTTTGCGTAAAAGAGGGATTTGTATTTTGCATCGTCTAAATTTATAGGCGTTTTTAGGTTGTAAAGTAGGTCTAGCACATCTTCAAATTTGGCAAAATCTTTTAAATTTTCTAAATTTTCATTGTGTCTTATGAAAAGTGCCAAGATCATGCGCTTTAAAAGCTCAAAATTTTGGCTAAGGTGCGAGAGAATTTCCACCTTTTCGCTAAAGCTTAAATTTCTATCATCAAGCGTGCTAATCGCCTTTATATAGGCCTTTTGATCTTTCACATTTGTCCCAAGCTCTTCAAGAGAATTTAGTGCATAAAGGGCTTCTTTGTAGTTTTTAAGCTTCTCATCTATCATCGTTAAAAAGCGCAGTGCGAGGACGTTTCTAGGGCTTAGCTCGAGCGCTTTTTCAAAGATTTCGCTAGCTTTTTTTAAAAATCCAGCCTTAAAATATACCTCTCCAAGCTCGTTTAGGATAAATTCTTTTTCGTTTTTATCTTTTACCTTGCTAAGTGCGATTAGATAGACGCCGATCGATTTTTCAAAGTCGCCATTTTTAGCAAAGGTCTGACCTAGCATGCTAAGGCTTGGTATATCTACTTCTGGGCTTTTTAGCATCTGCTTGTGCTCGTCGCTTATGCCATCTTTGCTGTCAAATTTCTTTATAAATTTCTCGATGCGTTTTTTCTCATCTTTGCTAGAAAATATACCCCAAGCATAGCTTAAAGCTGCGATCATCAAGATGATACTAAATAGAATAATAAGGCTAAATATCGGATCTCTGTGTCCAATGAAAAAAATATCCACGCTAACACTTTGTAATAAAATTTTACTTTAATTATAACAAAGCAGTTGTATAATTTTGCTTATGATAGATCCAAAATCCATTGAAAAATTAAAAAACCAAATAGATATTGTTAGCATCATCGAACAGTATATCCCTGTTAAAAAGATGGGCTCAAGCTACAAGTGCGTATGTCCGTTTCACGACGACAAAAACCCGAGCATGAGCATAAATCAAAACAAGCAGATGTATCACTGTTTTGCCTGCAAGGCTGGCGGAGATGCGGTTAAATTTGTGATGGATTATGAAAAGCTTACCTACCCAGAGGCGATAGAAAAGATCGCTCAAATTTCAAATTTCAGCCTTGAATACACAAATGACAAGGTGCCAACGCAAAAAGAAAATAAGCACATTTTAGAAAAGGTAAATGCCTTTTATAGAAGTGAGTTTTACAAAAACGAAGCAGCCATTAGATATATCAAGTCGCGCGGTATAAATGACGCGATGATCGAGAAATTTGAGCTTGGTTGGGCTGGGGATAGTAAAAGCACCATTAGGCTTTTGCAAAATGAAAACATAGAGCCAAAAGAGGCGCTTGAAGTTGGTATCGTAAAGCAAAATGAAAAGGGAATTTATGCTAGTTTCATCGAGCGCATAACATTTCCTATCTACTCGCACACCACAAGGCTAGTTGGATTTGGTGGTAGGACGATCTCAGATCACCCTGCAAAATATGTAAATTCGCCCCAAAGTGCGGTATTTGATAAGTCAAAGCTACTTTACGGCTACCACCTAGCTAGGCAAAGTATCTTTGAAAAGAAGCAGATCATCATCACAGAGGGCTATCTTGATGTCATCATGCTTCACTATGCGGGCTTTACAAACGCTGTTGCTGTGCTTGGGACAGCACTTACTACAAGCCACTTGCCGCTTTTAAAAAGGGGCGAGATAAGCGTAGTGCTTTGCTTTGACGGCGATGGCGCTGGTATAAATGCAGCCATAAAATCCGCTCACCTGCTAAGCATAAATAAGATAGATACCAAAGTAGTCATCATAAGTAACGGCGCAGATCCTGCTGATATGGTCTTTGCAGGCAAGATAAAGGAGCTTAGTGAGCTCTTTGGCTCGGGCGAGGATGCGGTGAAATTTTATATAGAAAAGATCATACAAAAGTATGACATAACCCGCTCAATGCAAAGAGATAACTGCCTAAGCGAGATAAAAGCCTATATGGACGAGCTTGGAGAGGAGATAGCAAGCTCGTATGTAACAGAAGTAGCGGCAAGATTTAACCTAACTCCACAAAGCGTGGCAGATAGGTTTGGACTAAAGCAGAAGCCAAAAAATGAATATAAATTTAAAAAAGAGTTTAGAAAAAAAGATAAAGATGAATTTAGCAACTCTGTCATGGTAGATGAGGTGCCAGCTGTGATGAACAAAGACCCACTCGAGTTTGCACTTTTTAAAACTATGCTAAATAACCCAAACTACAGAGATGAGATACTCTCAAGGCTTGGGACTAGATACTTTATAAAACATCCTGAGTATCTAAACGCCATCCTTTATAGATACGACGTGAGCGATGAGGAGATGGTTAGAGAAATTTTAATGGACGAAAAGATCCATGAGATCACCGACCCAACCACTTTGCAAAAGGCTATTTTAAATGTGCAAATCGCATTTTACGAGAATGAACAGCAAATTTTAAAAGGCTCTGACAACCCAAATAAGATAGAAA
>NZ_POYX01000145.1:0-7686 GCF_002913865.1 Campylobacter concisus | reverse complement strand
ATATAAATATCTGACAAATAATCCTTAAGCTCAGTGTTTTCTATAAATTTAACTATTTGAGAATATACAACTTTTGCATTGTTATCCATGCCTTGGCTTGTAAAAATTTTAGAAAGCTCTAACAAAAAGCTAAGCTCGCTTTGCGAATTTGTTGTATATTTGCTTCTATCAAGGGCTTTTATCAGCTCCTCAAAGCTCATATCTTTTTTCATTTCGTCACTAGAGATAAAATTTACACTCTCTTTTTTACTAAAAAATTTAGCACTCTCTTCGCTGAAAAATGCCTCTTCACTTTGAAATTTGAGCTTTTTCATATCTGGTAATTTTTCTATAAAATTTAAAGTCATATTAGAAACTAGTTCGCTTTGCTCGCTTAGCCCAGATGATCTTAAAAACTCGCAAAATATCCTAACGCCATCTATCCAAAACGGATTAAGGGCTAAATTTCTTATAAATTTCTCCAAATTTTCTTGGCTTGCTTCTTTCATATTTTTAAAAAGTAAGATCAAATTTTCATCAGGATAGCGTATCTGCGTCACTTGCTCGCTGCTAACTGGCAAAGCCTTGATCCTGCCCCACATCGCCTCAAAAACAAGCGAGTAAGCGGTCAAATTTTTTATGTCATTTTTTAAAAGAGAGACGGATAAATTTACAAAGTACTCCCTAAACTCTCTATCGCTAAATGTGCCAATATCGCTACTGCCAAAAGAGGCGCTTTGTGAGTAGCTTGGCTCGGCTTTTGCTGGCTGCTTTGGCTCCTCTACTTTTTGAGCTTGCTCGCTTTTCTCTTCTATATAAAGCATATCAAAGTGCGTGCTAAGCTCGTGTGAGAGCTCAGGCACAAGCTCATTAAAAGCTCTTGCGTCCGCTTCGTCTAAATTTATACCATCCCTATGAGCTTGCGTAAAAAGCTCTATCGTTTGAGCAAATATCTTTTTTTTAGCAGGCACTTGCTTTTCATTTTTTGCTAATAAATTTGGCTCTTGTTTTAGAGTAGTTAGAAAAAATGAAAAGGCCTCGATCAGGGTTTTAAAACTATCTTTTTGGTTTAAATTTATAGCAGAGATCGCTAAGAAATTTAAAAGCTTTACATCGAGGCTAAATTCGCTTAATGCCTTTAAAGACGAGCTAAAAACATAGTCCCACTTAATGGTATCATGCGTCAAAGTCTTATACTTTGACATCTCGTCTATCAGGCCGATATAGAGTTCGTTTTCTGAAAAGTTTTCGTTAAATTTGTTGAAAAACTTATCTTGCACTTACTTTTTGTCCATAAAATTTTCTATCTTATTGTTTAGGACGCTGTCGTTTTTAACGTTGTTTTGATCCATCGAGTAGGTGCTATATAAAAACGCAGCCGCGATAGCAGCAAGCGCTATAAGGATAAAATAAAATTTCAAATGCCTTAATGAAAATATCTCAAAAAAGCTTCTCTTTTTAGTTTTTAAATAGCTCTTTTCAAATACATTTTCATCAGCCTTTATAAGTGGCGAAACGGCTGAGGCTATATTTTCACAAAGGTATGAAATTTTCTCGTTGCAATCTTCCTGCGCTTCGTATTTACCCTTGTAGCCAAGCACCAAACAAGCGTAGATAAACTCTAAAAAGTCCTTGTTCTTGCCAACGTTTTCAAACCATTTATCCATGATGCCAAAGAATTTGTTGCCACCTAAATTTTCGTTAAAAAATCTTGTTGTTAAGGTGTTGTTCGCCCAAAAACTGTTCATAAAAATTTCGTTTTTTAGCAAGCTCTCATCGATGAAAACACAAAGGCAATATCTAAGCCTAATGATGTCGTCCTCTTCATAAATGCCTAAATTTGAGATCTTTGAAGTGGTGCTTAATATATCATTTATCAGCTTTTCACGTAAATTTTGCATCTCACTTTGTGAAAAATTTTGTAGTTTTGATACTCTGTTTGCTAAAAGAAGCAGTGGTAGCACGTGATCTAGGGCAGGATTTGCACCAAGTCCTAGAAGCTTTGTCTGGCTTAAAGCCGAAATTTCATTTTGATTCTCACTCATTTTTTATCCTTATAATAAAGCCCACATCTTAATGTCAGCGTTTGATAAATTTGCTGTTATATAGACGCTAATAACGCTTTGATTTGCGAAGCTTTTAAAAATTTCATCTTTTTTATCGATCTTGTAGTAGATATAGTCATTTAGCTTTGGCAATGTACTTGGTATAGCTGAAATTTGCTCTACGTTTATGCCGCGAAGCTGCGACGAGACGATACTTTTGATGTTTGATTGGGTGTGAATTTTGCACTGTTCTTTGAAATTTTTGAGCAGGTACTCATTTTTTGTATCGCTATGGATAGCAAAGTAAATTTCTGAGTTTTCTATGATGCTTGGGTTATCAAAGACGCAGTCAAAAAAGCCGTGATTGTTTTTAACGATCTGTGCCATGACGTATTTTGGCGACAAGATATGCGAGAACAAAAGCCTAAGATTGTTTATTAGCGGTACGAAAGTTTGACTTAAGTTGTTGTGATCATAAGCTATAAATTCGCTAAAACTATCATCGTGACTTAGGGCTAGCAGATCAGCTTGAAAATCAACTAGCTTTTCATATAGATACTCTGGATGAATTTTGTCTCTTTTGAAAAGATAGGAGAATATCAAGTGCCATTTTTTAAGCATATTTAGCGTCAAATATGTTGAGATATCAAGCCTATTTTTAGCCTGATCTATGCCACCTAAAAGCCCAGTATAGCTCTCTTGATGCTGCTTTGTAGCAAAGCTAAACTCATCTATAAAGCTAGTGATGAAAGAATTTTTACTGACATCGATGCAAGTTGGTATAAATTTCTCATCAAGCGTTATTTGTTTGTTTAGATCTATGTTTTTTATCCTGCAAATAGGCACGCTAAGCTCATAAGGCGTTTTTGAGCCAAGCACTCCTAGAGTCGATCTTTGACTTGCTAGGATCAAATTTTCTTTATCCTGCGTAAAAGCAGACGAAAGCTCAAAGTCGTCTTTGTCATCAAGCTCATCTAAGATGTCATTACTAGCTTCATCATACACTCTTGAGCTAATGAGTGCTTGCTTGGCTGTAAATTTTAGATTTGGCAGGTTATTTTGCAAGCTAACATCAACAAGCCCTGAGCTAACTGGTAGCTTTAGTACGATGACGGCAGAATTTAGCTCGCTAGGACTTATCTCAAGTGGCTCTGGTAGATCGTCTTGATCTGGAGCGTTAAATATCGTACCATCTTGCGAGATGCAAGAAATTTTATTTAGCCCTATCTTGCCTTGAAGCAAAAGCTCACTTGAGATCTCAAGATCCAAAACTCCATATAAATTTGAAAAAGACGAGACGGTTTTTATGTTTAAATTTCTCTCAAAATACCTCTCTTGCTGCTCGAAATGAACCTTATCAACGTTCATCCCGTTGTACCAGACAACTTTTAATTTATCAGACATTTTATTTGCTTGCTTGGATCTTAGAGCCGCTGGCGTCTATGGTATTTACGCCATTTTTAGTTATCTCAAAAACTATATTTTTCTCTTTTGCTTCTTTTGTTGATTTGTAAGCTTTGATATTTGTCTTGCTTTGATCAGCATAAAGCACCAAAATGCCAACGTATGGCACTTCGTCTGGATCGACATTTGTAAAAGCGTATCTGTTTGTGTTTGGCTGAATTTGCGTTTTTATCGAGTCTATCTTGTCTTGACCAAGTATGTCACCATTTTTCTCAGCTAGATCAACTATGCTAGCTTGCTGAAATTTTGCCACATCTCTTAGTTTATAAGCGATGATAGTCACTGGAACGTTGTCACCGTGGTAGTTTAAGTTTGAATTTGGAGTGTTGCTTATGATAAGATCTTTTGCACATCCTGCGATAAATAGCATAAAAATTAAAGAACAAAGAAATTTAAACGTTTTCTTCATGGTTTCCTTTACCTCACGTTAATAATATTATTTTTATGTAATTCTATCTAAAGTTATTTTAGAAGAAACTTATTTTAAAATCAATGCTCTTAAATAAAACTTTAATGAGCATTAATCAATCCTTTATATTATGCTCTTTTGCATAAGATAATATCTTAGCTCTAAGATCTTCTGGGAAGCTATCTCTATACATCACTGGTGTTAGAGGGTTTAGCTTTTTATCTAATTTACCAGCCTCATATAGTCTTGTTAGCTCTTCTGGTGTGTTGTAGTATGGTGCATTAGGATATCCTTCTGGTGGGGTTAGGGACATTATTTTAGCTTCTAAAATATTAATATCTCTGTTTAAAATCACTTGCTTATATTCCTGATCATCTGGCTCAGCTACGTCAAAAGGAAGCATTTCATCTTTTAGGACATCTTTCATTTTTGTCATAAATTCTTCCCTTGTAGTCTCGTTTGCATCTATATCTCTAGGGTCTAGTAGTTTTCCTTCATCTTCTACTAGTTTTCTAAAATACCGCATAACTCTACCATCAGTATCAAGGGCAAGTCCTCTATTAAAATCCATCACGAAGTAGTTCCCTACTATCTCATCTAGATAAGGTATCATTCCATATTCATCTAGTGGAGGGTTTTTATATAGTTTACGAATTTTTTCGTAGGTGTCTAAATTTTTATTTACTCCCATACCATAAGTGTAGTATTTAAAAGAGTCTGCCAGATAGTTTAATGCTTCTACTACTCCTAGCTGTGCTGCTAGAAATGCTTTTTGAAAATCTCTTGCTTTAAATCCTGCTGAACCGCCAGTACCAAATGCTGATGGATTACCTAATACTCCAGCACATAAATTCCACTCTCCTATAAAGAGTTCTGATTTAAGTGTATTTTTATTTCTATCTACTTCATCATAAATTTCAGCATACTCTGGCTTTGTTAGTTTGCCACTACTATCTACTCTACCTATGGCATCATCTGGTATATCTATCATAGTGCATTTTAGATTGCTTCTTTTTACTAGATAGATATATCTATCTCTCTTATCTTTTAAACTTTCATAGTAAGCTTTTTCTGATTTAGTCCAAGGGGATAGTTTAGTTGAGCTTGCTTTATAGCTAATATCTAGCCATGGTTTAAATGCTAAATAATCTGTTTGACCTAGAGAATTTGGTTTAGGGTTATAGTATAGGGGTTTATAGTTTTTATATGGAGATGAGTCTAGGATGGAGCGGGAATCTAGTAAATATTTAGACTGAATTTCTAAGTATTCCTTACTGGTACGTACCTTTTTATACTCATTATTATTTGGCACTAATAGATTTGTTGCTTTATCAAATTTTAGTTCTGTACCATCTGGTGCTAAGACCGTATATGTGTTATCCATTAAATTTTCTTTACTCATTAAATTTCCTTTGTTTATTATTAATAGTGATCCAGCTACTAAAAGAGCTATGATGATAAATATTATCTTCTTCATATCTTATCCTATATATAGACCATCTTCCATTACTATGGTAGTAGCTAAACGACCTACTAGGCGAGGAGGGATTTCGTCTTTATTTCTTTCTTTTTCTTTAGATGCTTTACACCCCACATACATACCCTTGACATTGTTGTTTCCTATCACATCTAATGCTTTTAGTAGTCTTCTTGATTTATTATCTACTTCTGATCCAAAGGTGTTTAAATTTCCATTTTTAAAGTCTTCTAGTATCTCCATAGCTTCGTTGTATTTGTCTATTGGCAGGGCTTGTTTTGAGGTGCTTTTACTTGTCTTATACATATCATAAATTTCACCTCTTTGTTTTATATCTATTGAGTTTGATGGACTTATTGTAAGCAATGTTTTAACTCCTTGTAGCATAAGCTCTTTTGGTGAATATGCTAGTTTTTTATTTCTTTTGTTAAGGTTATTAAAGAACTCTTCATCAGTTTTATTATCTGTTCTTAGTTCATCCAGACATAGATAAGATATCATAGTATCTAGGCTTATATCTTTAGATAGGTTAGAGTCTAGTTTGTTTGTAGTAGTGTTTATATCATAGTAGAAGAAGTTATGATAGTCTAGTCCTCCACTAGATAGTCTTCCTCCTATGATAGTTCTTTTCAGGTCTATATTTATAAAAGATGAGTATATCTCTATAGGGTAGTAAGTATATTCACTTGTTTTATTTGAATTTGGTTCATAAGATGTATTCTTAACAGCATAGGTATCATTAAATTTATTTGTGAAATACTTATGAAGTATTAGTTCATAAGATCTTTTTTGTTGTTCGTAGTTGGCTCCGTTTGGAGCCATAGATATTAAATTTATTCTTTAATCCTTTATATTATGCTCTTTGGCATAGCTTAATATCTTTTGCCTAAGATCTTCAGGAAAGCTATCTCTATACATCACTGGTGTTAAAGGGTTTAGCTTTTTATCTAATTTACCAGCCTCATATAGTCTTGTTAGCTCTTCTGGTGTGTTGTAGTATGGTGCATTTGGATATCCCTCTGGTGGAGTTAGGGACATTATTTTAGCTTCTAGTAGGGTGGAGTCAATAAAAAGAGAAAGCGTTCTATCATCCCAATCCTTAGGAAATCCTGGAAGCTCTAGCCTGTCTTGAAATTTAGGGAGTTCGCTTTTAACATAAGAGATAAATTCTTCTCTTGTAGTCTCGTTTGCATCTAGGTCTCTAGGGTCTAGTAGCTTACCTTTGTCTTCTACGAGTTCTCTTAGGTCTTTGTATAAAGAATTATCTGGCATTGCTGCTATCCCACCCCTATTAAAATCCATCACGAAGTAGCTCCCTACTATCTCATCAAGATAAGGCATCATTCCATATTCATCTAGTGGGGGATTTTTATATAGTTGAAGAATTTTTTCGTAGGTATCTAAATTTTTATTTACTCCAACTGTATATGTATAGTATTTAAAGCAATCTGCTAGTACATGTAGTGCTTCCACTACTCCTAGTTGGGCTGCTAGAAATACTGCTTGAAATTCTCTTGCTTTAAATCCACCTTCATTTCCATTGCCTAGTGATTCACTATCTCCTAATACTCCAGCACAAATTCCCCACTCTCCTATAAAGAGTTCTGATTTAAGTGTATTTTTATTTCTATCTACTTCATCATAAATTTCAGCATACTCTGGCTTTGTTAGTTTGCCATTACTATCTACTCTACCTATTGCATCATCTGGTATATCTATCATGGTGCATTTTAGGTTACTTCTTTTTACTAGATAGATATATCTATCTCTCTTATCTTTTAAACTTTCATAGTAGGCTTTTTCTGTCTTAGTCCAAGGTGATATTTTAGTAGAGCTTGATTTATAGCTAATGTCTAGCCATGGTTTAAATGATAGATAGTCTGTTTGACCTAGAGAATTTGGTTTAGGGTTATAGTATAAGGGTTTATAGTTTTTATATGGGGATGAGTCTAGGATGGAGCGGGAGTCAAGGACTAGTTTTGAAGAAAGATCATTATTTGTATTATCCGACTTTTTTCCATCATAAACAATCAAATTTGTATTTTTATCAAATTTTACCTCTCTGCCATTGTGGGCTATAACCGTATATGTATTATTATCCATTGAATTTCCTTTATCTTGTAATTTTCCTTTGCTTATTACTACTACTGCTGTGACTGCTAAGATAGCCATGATGATAAATATGATCTTCTTCATATCTTATCCTATATATAGACCATCTTCCATTACTATGGTAGTAGCTAAACGACCTACTAGGCGAGGAGGGATTTCGTCTTTATTTCTTTCTTTTTCTTTAGATGCTTTACACCCCA
>NZ_POYX01000144.1:0-1512 GCF_002913865.1 Campylobacter concisus | reverse complement strand
ATTTTGATTAATTTTTATTATTTATTTGTAATTAATAATTAGACAAAATCCCTAAAATACGGCATTTGCAAGCCAAAATTTATTAAATATTGCTTAAAGGTAATTTCTAGTTTCAAGTTTTATTTAATAATAAAAATTATACAATCCGCCCCAAAATACCAAAAAATGCCACTGGATAGTGGTTTTTGATCGAGGGATAGAAAAATAAAATGAATAATCTAAGTATAAAATCTAAAATATTACTCATCGTTTTTGTGAGTTTGCTTTGTCTAAGCGTGACTAGTGTTTACATCTTAAAAGGCGTTTTAAACAGCAGAAGTGAAGCTATTTCAAACCTTTCAATGAGCGAAGATATCATAAAGCAGGGCGAATTTATCCATGAGCTTCAAAAAGAGCGTGGTTATAGCGCAGCTTTCATAGCAAACGGCAAAGACTCTGAGAAAAATTTAAAAGAGCAAAGAGCTAAGGTCGATGGGATCGTGATAGAGCTCTCAAACAAAGATGAGGTGTTAAGAGTACTTAGTGGCATAAGGGCAAAGGTCGATAAAAAAGAGAAATTTAACCTCCTTGGCGAATATAGCGGTATGATAGAAAACACGCTTGTCTTTTTAAATTCTCTCTCAAAAGACGCCAAGCCAGCTATAAAAGATGATGTGGCTAGGATTTTTAGCATTTCAAAGATCAAAGAGTACTACGGCATCACAAGAGCGATAATGAACGTCGCCTTTATCAAAGATGAGATCGACAAAAACACATATGTAAATTTGATCTCTCACGACGCAAATATCAAAAAGCTTTTAAACGACTATGTCAAATTTAATAGCGGCAAATACGCAGACAGCCTGCAAAAAGATATATTGCAAAGCAACGAATTTAAGCAAATAGACGAGATCATCAAAGACGCTATCGCCACTCCAGAAGAGACAGCCAGAAAGATCGAGGCGGCTAGTTGGTTTAAGAGCATCACAAATTTGATCGATAGCCTCAGAAACTACGAGCTTTACTTGTTAAATGATATGAAAGAGCTAGCCATACACGACAAAGATGAAGCCAGCAACCTTGTGCTATTTATGGCTATAATGCTTGCCTGTTTTATTGTAGCACTCGTCTTTATCTCGCTTGTTGTTGGTAAAAATATCATCTCAGGCATCGATAGCGTAAAGGGCGGTCTTGGCGAGTTTTTCTTATATTTAAACAACAAAACAAATTCTGCCAAACTTTTAAGCTTAAAAGGCAAAGATGAAATTTGCGTTATGTCTTCTCTCATAAATGAAAACATCCAAAAGATCCAAACATCTAAAGAAAAAGAAAACACCTTCATCCAAAAAGCCAACACCTTTGTAAATGAGATAAAAGATGGCAACTATGAAGCAAGCCTAGAAGCTGATACTAATAACCCAGCTCTAAATCAACTAAAAAGCACATTTAAAGATCTACAACTTGCTCTTAAAAATGCAATCTCAAGTAATGGTAAAGATGTACTTGATCTACTAAACACTTATAAAAACCAAG
>NZ_POYX01000143.1:0-15823 GCF_002913865.1 Campylobacter concisus | reverse complement strand
GGGCTTGCCCCCATGTTTTAAATAAAAGTCCAAATTTTGCTTTAGCAAAATTTGGTTTACCTATTGTCTATTGTTTTTAGCTCTTTTTTCAAAAAGACAATAGCATCCCTTCCTTTATACTTTCGTAAGTGTAATATATTTTTTAACAATAATGAACAACTAATTATAAGTCTTATATAATTAATATATAGTAAATATCATAACGACATATTAGATGATAAAAAAGTATTTTATCGAGTAATAATATATTTACTTTAGATCATAAGGCTCTATTATTTGCTGAATATTATTGATACAATAGTCCTGGTGAACCCACCACCTACTTTTAAGCTTTAAATTTCACTATTTTTCATTAGATTTTAAAATTACCAAATTTAAAACAATCTGCTTTTTACCAACGCCAAAGTGAAATTTAAATCCACTTTGACATAAATTTAAAATTTATACTCGATCTTCAAACCACCACTTATGCCGTAGTTTTTATCGTTATCAAGCATACCGCTTAGCTGAGAAGAGAGAACTAAATTTTCGCTAAGCTTGGTGTCTGAGTTTAAAGTAAGCTTATAGCTTAGCTTATTGTTATCAAGTTTGTAATCAACATACTCATTTGAATTATTAAGTGAAACATAAGATTTATCTTCTGAGTTATATACACTTTGTTTTACTAAAAATTGCACGCTAAATGCGTTTTTCTCGCTGTTTAAAGCGTATTCTACTCCCGCTGCTACAGCCACATTAAAGTCATTTATGCTCTTTTGATCATATCGGTCATTTTTAAATCCATCAATGCCATTAGCGCCAAGCTCTAGTGCTAGTAGTGGTTTTATACTTTGCTCATACTCGCCACTTTTAGAGAGTGAAATTTTATATTTATAGTAGTTGCTCGAGAGGATGCCTCTACCTTTTACGCTAGCTTTTTGCGCCTCATCTAGGCTGCGTTTTGAGTTTATAAAGGCAAAATTTAAGTTACTTTGTATCTCGTGAGCCCCTCTTTCAAAAAGCCCATACGCACCAAAACTATAAATTTTAGCATCATCTTTTAATACATTTGAGCTAAATTTAGCCTTGCTTACTCCAGCGCTCACGCCTAAGATAAACTCGTCATAACCTCTGTCATAGCCGATATTTGTACCATAAAATTTAAGGTCGCCATCGCTTTGTCTATCCTTAAAATAGGCACCATTTACATTTGCCCAAAAGTTGTTTCTCTCCCTGCTAGCTTCTGCTGCTTCGTAAGCCATCTTCGCGCTTGGCATAATGTCGCTTTCAAGTCCAGCTAGCTTAAACTGCGAGATATCAGCCTTTGCCCTTAGCTGCGTGACCTGAAATAGCCTAGAGTTCATCAGCTCGTTGCTGTTTTGCAAGGCTTTTATGCTCACTTTAAGCGCTGAAGTAGAAATTTCTTTCATCTCTTTATCTGCTTTTTGTGCTAGTTTTCTTAGTGCCTCATCGTCACCACTTGAGATTGCTTGCACAAATTCAGGCGTGCCTTTTAGCATGCTTAGGATTTTATTTTCTCTTTGGCTAAATTTAGAAGCCATCTCTTGCACTACATTAGGCGAAACGGCTGGATTTTCTCCCTTTTTATCGCTTAGCTTCATCTCGATCTTGCCACCATTTATGGCATATGTCATAAACAAATCCCCAAGTTTTTGCTCGTTGTTAAAGATAGCGCCCTCATTTATGATGCTTTGTGCGCTTACTAAAGTATATGTTTTATCAAGCGCCATACCGCCTTTAAGTGCTGCAGTAAAATCAACATCAAATTTCATCCCAGCGCCAAGGGTTAGGACCTTTTTAAAGTCAAGTACTGGCTCATTTTCACTGCCAAAGCTCTTTATCTTTAGGCTCTTTTTTACGACACTATCAGGCTCAAAGCCAAGCTTTTGCGCGCCACTAACCTCTAAATTTTCTACCTCAAATTTACCATCGCCCAAGAGCACATCTTTAGCCAAAGGCGTATCTTTGCCATTTACAACCAGCTCTTTTAGCTTAGTTGCACCTCCTCCTACTCTTAGCAGGCTATCACTATCCATGACGATTTTATTGTCAAATTTAACGTCTTTAACAAGTAAATTTTTACTCTCAATATCCTGGCGGTACTTTAAGCCGTCATCATAGGTGTTTGAGCCATCAAATTTATCTATATAGTGAGTTAGCTCGCCACTTAAATTTATGACCGAGTTTTTAGCCGTGATGTCGCCATTTAGCTTAGCATCTTTACCTATGGTAAGCTCTGATGATTTAAGCTTTATGCCATCTTTTGCACTAAATTTTCTCTCGTCCCAGTCAGGCTGAGAGAGTGTGGATGGGCGAGCTAGATCCATATAGGCTGGCTCGTTTAGACCAGCTGCGGCTATCTTGCTCTTTGCTAGGGGAGTTAAAACGCTAGCATCGCCAATGGCGTGCGTCTTTGGATGTCCTTGGAGCGTAACCTTTGCATCTTCTAGGCTCAAAGCACCATCAATGTCAAATCCTCCGTCAAAAACAAGCTCCTTGCCCTGCCCACTATGTCTTAGCTCTATATTTTTATCGATGCTTGCGTGAAATATCGTATCTTTGCCACTTTCGCCGTTTATAGTAAGCGTCGCCCTTTGCGAGTTTGCATTTGTTATCTTCGCATCGCTTGAGTTGGCTGATATGTTGTTAAAAGTCTGATCAAAGCCATTTAGATCAAGCGCTCCGCCACCATTGCCAAAGAAAATTTTATCATTTAAATTTTCATTCACGCCAAGCCTTAAAAGCCCTCTGCCACTTGTTAGATAAATTTTATCAAAGGCATTTAAAGCTCTTAGCTCAACCACGCCATCTCCTAGCCTTAGTGGCTTGTTGCCACTTGAGCTTACTATCAAGCTACCTTTGCCTATCTTATGCACGCTTGCGTCTGAAGTGACGTTTAAATTTAAGCTAGCTCCCCCAGCTATGTCAAAACCTGCAAATTTCGCTATCTTGCTACCATTTGTGCTATTTAGAGTAAAGTCGCCACTATTTACGACGATGCCGCCATGTCCTAAGTCTAGGTTAGTGTTTAGCGTGATATTTGAGCCATTTGCGCTGCTAAATATATTATCTTTATTTTGCACTAGCGCGCTGCCTAGGACATTTACGCCACTTACTAAATTTTCATACTCTTTTTTATAGTCGTTAAAATCTCTCGCAGTAACGATAGATGCGTAGTTTTTATTGTCCTCAACTCCGGTTAAAACACCTACTAAGACCCATTTTTGAGCTACCGTGTCATAGACAAAAAACCCAGAGCCACTATCTCCTGGCAAAAGTCTATTTCTAAAGCCCCTGTTTGAAGTCATAAATAGATAAACCCCGGGTTTGCTTACACTTGAGTAATGGCTCTTATAAACTGCCGAATACGCCACTCCTATCTCATTTACGCTTGCACCAAGTGCGTTATTTACTATATTTTGGTGCTCAAACTCAGTAGCGCTCATCACCTCAGCAAAGCCATCTGAATCGCTTTTTGGCCTTTCAAGAGCAAGTGAGCCTGTGCCAGCCTCGTATGCAAGGATGTTATCGCCACTAGCTCCACCGCTATTTTTTATATCCATAAAACGATCTTCTATCTTTTTTGCATTAGCCTCATCTTTTGTTTGATCTTGGCTAGATATCTCCAAATTTGGCACATCCAAAGGATCGATCTGCCCTTCGACTATGTATTTTGAAGTTCGCAGATACGTTGTGTCTGCGCCATAAAGCTTTTGCGTAGAATTTGTTGCGTATTCATAGAGTGTATTGCCAAACCAGCCTCTGTTTTCATTAAAATTTGTAGCAGCTGAGGCAAGAAGTGTGTGATTTGCTGTAACTACAAAATTTCGCCCAAGGGAGGTGAAGTTGCCTTTATTGTTTCTTGCGTTGTTGTTTGGGATCTTATTAAACGTAAATTTAGTGCCGTTTCTTTGCGTAAATTCTAGTGGTGCATCTGTGGCTTTAAAGATGCCTTTGTTTTGAGCAAGATCAAGGTAATCTCTATAAAAATTTGTCCCTATATCCATGACCTGAGCGTCTAAGCAGCTACATAAAATGCTTGATACAACAAGAGAAATGCTAAGATTATTTTTCAAGATAAACCTCCATTTTTAAGATAAATTCCATTTAAATCGCAAAAGGCATTATATACCTTTTTAAACCTTTTGATGATTAAAATCTTAATGATTTTTTAAACTATAAATTTACTTTAACAAATTTATCCCTGCGCTTTTTAAACATGTTTTATACTTTCATAAATTTATAGATATTACTTTGACATAAAACAATGATAATACCTAGCATCTTTCACTACAATCTCCACAAAATAAGAATTTAGCTATACATATTTTATAAATTTATCCGATATGGCTTAGACTAAAACAAGGAAAGATATGAAAGAAAAAAAGCTGATCATAAAAGACATTCAGGGTGAAATTTACGTCATCAGTCAAGACGGAAGCATAAAAATGCTAAAAGATGGTGATGAAATTTACGCTGATCAGAAAATTTTTACTAAAAATTTAGATGCCAAGATCACTTTAGAAAATGGCGAACAGATAAATTTAAACGCTCATCAAAGCGTAAATTTAGATGAAATTTTAAAAATTTCAACAAAACCAGCAGAAGAAAAGGGCGAGAGCGATCACTCTAACGGCTTTGGCGCAAGCGATGGCATATCTCTAAGCGCGGCGAGTTTTGTCACAAGCGGACATAGCGCAAATATCCATCAAATTTACAACCAACACAGATCTTTAGAGCCAAACGTAAGTAGTACCCAGTTAGCCCAGCTAAAAAGCGTCTCAGGTGCCTCTAGCTCGCTAGTAGAAAAAAGCGGCGGCGCTGCAGAGCCAAAAGAAGAGCCATTTATAGATACCATAAATGTGTTAAAAAATGTCACAAACAGAGGACTAGACGCAGATATATGGCTTTATGACTCCGCTAGAAACCATGGGCGAGGGCTTGATTATTATGATATAGAGCATAATAGCAAAAGCATACTAAAAGAGTGGAGTGCAAGCCATCACGTAAGTGCGACAAGTACATTTAATGACCTATATTACTATAGTGGGCAACAGGCTGATCCTGGATATTTCGACACATCAGATCCAGCTAAAGCTAGCAGAATACGCGACCGTACTCCGACAGCTATGGAGCTCGCTAGGATAGGCAGAGCTTCAAATGCAGACTATGCCAATGATAGACTAAGCGAAAATATGACCAGCCCCTTCAAGCCACACAATTTAAACGGACACTATAAACTATATGAGTCCAAGATAACAGCAGATGGAGTGATGGTCAGTATGGATGGCTGGATATTTATAAAAAATCGTAGTGATATTAACAAGTTTTATTATGATTCAAAGCAAGAAAGGCAAAGTATTAAGTTTGAATTTGATGGTAGAGAAATTTCATGGCAGCCATTTGGATGGGCAAGTAAAAATGGCGGCAGAGATGAAGGCAATGCCATACAAAGCGAAAGCACAAGTAGCCTAAATTTAACAGAAGACTACGGCTTTTATAAAGTACATATAGAAGTATCTGATGAGAGATATAGTTATATTTTTGTAGCATTCTCTGGTATCAGCCCTAATAAAATTATTTCAGATGACCCTAACATAAAACTAGTCAGCAACGCCTATATGGAGGCTCTTGCTCAAAAAGGCCTTGTAACAAAAGAGAGCGATACGTTTTATAAGGCAAAAGAAACAAATGGTGTGAAATTTGGCGACAATGCAAGCGATTTTGATAAGCCATTTGACCTAAAATTTGAAGGCACAAAAGACGTTGGTAGTAACGATGATGATAAATTTATCTTTAACTCACACGATATCGACGCAAAAGGCGGTATAGACACGCTACTTTTTACCCAAAACGTGGATCTAACAAAGATAGAGGATCTAGATAAGCGCCTTGAGAGCTTTGAGCGCATCAAGCTTGATCACACAAAGGCTGTGAAGCTAACACTAAATGGGCAAAACATAATCGACATGATAGACTCCAACCCTACCGAGGGGCCTGATGGCTTAGAGAGCCTAAATACCATCCTTAAAATTTCAGGCGACAGCGATGATGTGGTGCAGCTAGTTGGAAATTTCGTAAAGGCCACAAATGGCGAAGTAGCCGCGCTAAATGCAAAGCATAGTGTCATCGGAGCTGATGATAACAAGCTCGACGAGGTTGGTGGCGAAGCGGTCAATCAAGTCTATAAAGGCGAAAATAACGCTGGGCAGACATTTTTCGTCGAGATAGATAAAAACGTGCATGTCGAGGTGATGTAGTACAAACTATATAAATTTTAAGAGATTTTCCGATACTACAATACACACATTTTACAGGGATGAAAAAATGCCAAATTTTGACGCCATAAGGATCGGCGTTATCAAAAAGATCAAGGGTGAAGCCATCGCCATAAGCAGGGACGGCACTATGAGGGTGCTACACAAAGACGATGAAATTTACCTTGGTGACGATATAAAAACGAGCGAAAACTCGAACCTTACCATTGTTTTTGATGACGGCGAAAAGGCTTATGTCGGCTTTAGCTCGGTATTTCACACGGTAAATGTCTTTGCCGAGCATAAGGGCGAGCTAGTCATCCCAAAAAACGCAAACATCCTTGAAAATCACAAAGAACACGCAAATGACGATGATCAAATCTCTCATCAAGAGCTATCTCCTCACGGCTCATCATCGCAATACTCTGCTTCAGTGGGCAGTGGTGGCATCAAATTTGAACTAGGTGGCCACTACTCAAATATCTACGACTTTTACACTGGTTTGCGCGCTCTTGAAGCTAGGCATGACGAGGTCAAATGGCCAGTTGGCGAGGCTAAGATCGGTGGGGTCTCATACGCTGGATTTGGCACTCAAAACCTAAATTTTACACCTCCAGAGCCAAACATCGTGCTAAATTTTAACCTCACAAGCGACACTGGCGAGAAAAAGGGCTTTTTAGGAGGAGCGCAGCTAAACTCGCTACCAAAAACACCTGATGGCAAAAAGATCATCACAAGCATAGACGCCCATATCCCAGACGTTGCTAAAAATGGCGACATCATCACGATAAAGACAAATATGAAAGGTGGTGGCAAAACTAGCAACTACAAAATAAATACTGCTACAAACGAGCTAATCCCAGTTGATAGCACCGGCACACCTACTGGAGCGCCTCCTATACCTATCATAAATGGCAAAGCAGAGATCACTGGGGTTGAAATTTTAAACCATGGTAAAACGACCGTGACAAGCTCATACACCACTGGTGGCAAGACATTTACCGCGCCACCAACTGCTTATGAGCTAAACGACACGCCAGCCATCTCAAAAGTGACAGCCACGCTTGATATTGATAAAAATGGCGACGGCGTGATAGATGCGACCGAGCTAGGGTATGGCAGTGGCACGCAAACTAGCGGTATGAAATTTGTAGTGCCTGACGAGCTTAGCACTGGAGATAAGATCACGTTTAAGCTAAATGAACCAGGCAAACCGCCAGTTGAGAAGAAATTTACACTAGATAAAGAAAATGGCACGGCTACTGACGAGGACGGCAACACCTATACATTTACGACCGATGAAAATGGCGCGGTTAGCTTTAGCGTGCCAAATATCGCAAATATCACAGCAGGAAGCAGCATAGAAACTGGCGTAGTTGATAAATTTGGCAACGTCTCAGCCACAAGCACTACGCCAAGCAGCAGCGTAAGCGACACAGTCAAAGTGACGCTAACAGCTGATAAAAACGGCGATGGGCTAATAAGTAGCGACGAGATAGGTGATGGCACTTCAAATGTTGAGATAAATTTACCTCGCACTATAAAACCAAAAGAGAGCGTCACTATCAACATAGGTGGCTCGCCAAAAGAATTTGTCGTAAGCGATGATGGCACAAGCGTCTATGATAAAAATAACCCAAGCGCAGTAGTGCCAATAGTTAATGGTAAATTTGAAGTGCCAGGCGTAAGCGTACCAGTAACACCTGGCTCAAGTGTATCTATAAATACAACAGTTAATGACGAGCATGGCACGCCAAAACCAAATGGCACAAGCAGCCAAACCACTCCAAGCGTCGTGGTAGCTCCACCTGTAAAATCAGCCAAGATAAGCTTTGATAGTGACTTGGGCTCTAGTAATAGAACACCAGATGGCAAGATAGACACTTCAGAAAACAGATACAATGACGGCGACCCAACAAAGACCGAGGCTTCCATAAAAATCCCAAGCGTGATAAAAGAAGGCGATAAGATAGCCATCGATGTCACAAACCCAGACGGCAGTAAAACGCACAAAATTTACACATATACTAATGGCAAGATAATCGCCCCTGATCACAATGAAGTGCCACTAAATGATGGTAAATTTAAGATCACAGTGCCAATAGAACATGGCAAAACCACAAGTATAACGACGACCATGATGGACAAGGCTGGCAACAAAGGCGAGAGCGATACAAATGAGATAAAATTTAGCGACAGCCCAGTGGCGAAATTTGTAAAAGACGCTGACGGAGACGGGCTCATAGATGACACCACTGGAGCTATAACGACCTCTGATGTAAAGGTCTATCTCCCAAGTAGCGCAGTGCCAAAAGATGAGCTAAAGATAAGCATCCTAAACCCACTTACCAACAAACAATCAACCGTGAGCTACATCCTAGATGGTGACGGCGTGCATATGATAAACAAAAAAGACCCAAGCGATATAAAAGTGATAAGTGACGGCGCTATCACCATACCAGACGTGACGGTAAGTAGCAAGCGTCCGACCTTAGTCGATGCGACCCTTATAAAAGATGATGGAAGTGCAATATCAGGCACTTCAAGTGGTAGGCTATTTGCCTTTGGAGTGCTTGACTATATAGACGATGTAAAGCTTGTTACAAAGATAGATAATGCCGATATCCACTCTGCAAAATACCTAAACGAAGAGAACTACGAGCATATCATCTCGACAAGCCAGTATGAGTCAAATTCGACCCAAAAGATAAACTACAACATCGCTCTTACAAATGACGAACAGCCATACATTAAATTTGGTATAAATAAGCCAGATACCACAAGTGACGGCAAAGGCTACGTGCTAATCGAGATAAAAGACGAAAATGGAGGTCTAAGTGATAGCTTTATAGCCAAGATCGAAAACAATACCGTCATAGCAGACTTTGAAAAGGTTGGCAAAAAGCTAGATAGAACGCACCACATCATAGACGCCACCTACGTGGGGACTGACGGCGTGCCTCAAAGAGATAATAACCTAACTATCACAGTCGATCTTGACTCAAAGCCTGATAAGCTAATAGAATCTGACTTTGATAATATAAAAAATAGCTCTGGTAGCTACGCTATAAATTTTAGCGGCAAAGGCGAAGCTGCAAACAATCCACACGATGAAAAATCAAAAGATGTAGAGGTCATAGACGCTGAGACATCTGATAAGACGACACTGACACTTGATGGAAATTTAAGCTACTCTGGAAGCTTTAACGTAGCACAAAACACTGGCAGCAAAAACTACATAGTAGAAAGACTAGATGATGCGGGAAATTTAGCCGTTCAAACCGTAACTATGGTAGCAAACAAAGGGCTTGATGTTGATATGTGGTTTTATGATTGTACAAATAAAGAATTTATAAATAAATTTATGTATCCTGGACCATTTTTACAAACAGATAGTGCAAATTTATTTTATGTAAAGCATCACTATAAAGAATGGATGGAGTGGGCTGGTGTTAGTGCAACTACTACGTTTGATGAAGTCTCCTTTAGGGGAGGAAAAGATTATAAATTAAGCTGGACTAGACCATCAGCGGGAGAGTTAAACACAAATGATATGGCAAGAGTAGGACACTCCCCTATGGCAAGTGACACAGACCACACTGGCACCCACTACAATGTAAATCACTCGGGTAACTACACCTTGCTAGAAGCTGAGACTGTAGGAACAGACCTTGTCATGCATATGAGTGGATGGATATATATAGAAGAAGATGGCGAGTACCACGTAAGGGCGGACCGCTTTCAAGATCATGTATATATGGAGCTTGGCAATTATAAAATAGTTGCGTCATATTGGAATGGCGACCAACAACCACATCCTCCACAAAATCCAAACCCTTGGTCAACAAGAGAAGTTAATAGAGTGGGTGATACTGTTTTGGGATACCCTAACGTCATAACATTAAAAAAAGGCTTTTACAAATTAAATATCGACTATATAGATCAAAGAACAGATGTGGATCTCGATATACAGATAAGAAAACATAAAAATCCTATATATACAGATGCTGACTATAAAAATATTGGCTCGCAAGGAAGTGGCACACATCTTTTTAGTAATAGCTATATAAAAGCTTTGGAAGATAAAGGATACGTTAGTAGTGCTGATGCAAATGGCTATAGAAAAGCACTAAATGGTTATGGAAATGACCCAGATGATTTTAATAGAGTAATGCACTTAAAACACAATACAAATACTCTTGAAGGAAGTAATCTAAATGATGTCTTTATCTATAATGGCAAGAGTATAGATGCAAAAGGTGGTGTAGATAAGCTGATATTTGTTGAAGATACAAAACTAGAAAAAGTAAGTAATTTAAATGATACTTTAAAAAGTTTTGAACGTTTGCAACTAGGTACTGAAACCCAAGCTGTCTCAATATCACTAAATACTAAAAACGTTCTTGATATCATAGACTCAAAAGAGACCACCATAACCATTGGCTCAGGAAGTGGCAGAAAAAAGATACAAGATACACAAAGTATGAATACTGTCTTAAAAATCTCAGGCGATGATGAAGATGGCGTTAAGCTAATAAGTGATGGAAATAATAAATTTGAACTAGCTACTGATAAAGAAGTAACTATGCTTAACTGGAAACATAGTCAAGCCATAGGAGATGAATTTAACAAAGTAGCGATTGATGGTAGCGGACATGCACTAAATCACGTCTACAAAGGCACATACACTGATGGAACTAACACAAAGACATTTTTTGTTGAGATAGATAAAAATATCAAGATCACTCACGAGGGAGATGATCAAAACAATACCTTTACCTACGAAGGCAACAAGATAGACGCAAAAGGTGGCGTTGATACGCTTATCTTTACTGAAAATATCGATCTTAGTAGAGTGGATGATCTAAATGATAAACTAAAGAGCTTTGAAATTTTACAGCTTAGTAGCAATAGCGCTCAGGCGGTCTCGATAGGACTGGATGCCAAAAGCGTGCTTGATATCATAGACTTACAAGTAACAGATGGTGGTTTAAAAAGCGTAAATACCGTGCTAAAGATCAAAGGCGATAGCAATGACAAAGTGGCGCTAGAGGGCAAAGGCACTATCTTCACACAAGCTACAGACAGCGAAGTGGCAGCACTAAATTTAAAGCATAGCACTTTAGGTGATACACACAACCAAGTGGCGATTGATGGTAGCGGACATGCGCTAAATCAAGTCTATAAAGGCGTATATGGTAGCGGAGCTGGCGCACAAACATTTTTTATCGAGATAGATAAAGATGTAAGTGTAGTAAATTTGGTGCATTAAATTTAACTCTGTCAGGCTAAAAATTTATAGTTTTATATTTAAATTCCTTAAAAATAAAAGCTTCTTGTAGATTTTTAAACTTAGTTTAAATATTTAAAATGTATAATCCAATTTCCTTTATCAAGGTGGTTGGATAGCTCAGTCGGTAGAGCAGCAGACTGAAAATCTGCGTGTCGGCAGTTCGATTCTGCCTCTAACCACCATTTAAACTTTCTTTCAAAATCAATCATTTTTACTTCTATCAAATACAGCTTTATTTAAAAGTCTAAATTTACACTTATTTTAAATTTACAAGCTCAAATTCTGCCCAAAATTCGCTTCCAGCTCCAGCTTCGCTCTTTACGCCAAGCTTTGCGCCGTGAATTTTAGCGATATTTGCTGCGATAGCCAGCCCTAGCCCACTGCCTGTGTTTAGGCTTTTATTTCTTGAACTGTCAGCTTGATAAAATTTATTCCAGATTAGCTCGCTATCTTTTTGCGAGATACCAGCTCCGTCGTCTTTTACAGATAAAAGTGCCTGCGTTTTTGACACGCTTAAATTTAGCTCAATTTTACTTGAAGCAAATTTTAGTGCGTTGCTTAAAAAGTTATCCACGAGTCTTGATATCATCAGCTCATTGCCTAAAATTTGGGCATCTGGTGCTATATCGCAGCTAAATTTTAACCCCTTTGCACTTGCTAGCTTCTCATAGTCGCTGGCTAAATTTTGCAAGATATAGCTTAAATTTATATCTTTTAGCTCCAAATTTCTGCCAGCTTCCAGTCTTGAAAGCTCCAAAATTTGATCTATCAGCGAGGTTATCTTTCTTGACTGCCTAGAGATGACCTCCAGCGACTCCTTGGCCTCGCCTAAATTTTGCGCATAGCTCGCAGCATAGTCGCTCTCAGCCATAATGACAGATAGTGGCGTTCGTAGCTCGTGCGAGACGTCTGAGGTAAGCTGTTTCTCGCTTTGATAGACCTTTTCAAGGGAGTCGAGCATCTGGTTAAAAACGCTTGCAAGCGCGTGCAGCTCGTCTTTGCCAGCAGGCAGGTCTATGCGCTTTGAAAAGTCCCGGCTGCTGCCTATCTCAAGCGCAGTTTTTGACATCGTAGCGACTGGTTTCATCGCATTTTTTATCGTTTTATAGCCGCCGTAAAGCACAAAAATAAACAAAACTGGCACAAAAACGCCAAGCGCTAGTAAAAATAGCCCCTCTTTTTTAAAAAATTTCTCCGCATTTATCACACCTCTGATCCAGACACCTTTGCCTTTAGCTGCGATATCGTAGTAGTAAAAGCGGTTTTCGCCGTTTTCATAAAGCCGCACTGTACCGCTGTTCATCTTAAGTGAAATTTGAAAGTGTTTTGGCGCTAGACCACCGATCACATCGCCTTTTGCGTTATATTTTATAAAAAATATCCCATCATCGTATGGCTCAAACTCATCCATATCATTGGCTATTTTGGTGACTGATTTGGCTAGCTTTTTTTGGCTCACGTCCTCAAAAACCTCATCCGCCACGACCGCCGAGATAGCAATGAGAGCCGCCACGATAACGATGATAAAAAACGAGTACCAAAGCGTTACGCGCGCGGTTATCGGGATGTTTGCAAGCGCTTGTTTAATCCTTAACAACATAACCAAGCCCTCTTTTAGTCTGGATCACCTCGCACTCGCCAAGCTTTTTTCTTATGTTTTTTATAAGGACGTCGATGACGTTTGAGCCGCCCGTGTAGTCAAAGTCCCAGACATGCTCTTTGATCTGGTCGCGAGTTAAAATTCTGCCCTTGTTTAGCATCAAAAACTCTAAAATTTCATACTCTTTGCCGGTGAGCTCGATCTGCTCGCCGCTAAATTCGACTGACTTTTTAGAAAGGTCGATCTTTAGCTCGCCTGCGCAAATTTCACTAGCCACATTGCCGCTATTTCGGCGAATGAGCGTGCGCACTCTAGCTAGCAGCTCCTTAAAGTCAAATGGCTTGACCAAGTAGTCATCCGCGCCCGCGTCAAGCCCCTTTACAACGTCGTCCACATCGTCTTTGGCTGTCAGTATAAGCACAGGGGTCGCTAGCTTTGCGGCGCGCGATCTTTGCAAAAATGTAAGTCCGTCCATCACCGGCATCATAAGATCAAGCACGATGAGATCGTAGTGCGCCACAGCGGTAAAGTCCATCGCCTCCTCGCCGTTAAACGCGCTATCGACGCTATATCCGTTTTTCTTTAGGTGCCTTGTGATGACGCTATTTAGGTCTATTTCGTCCTCGACGACTAAAATTTTCATCCCTGCCTTACCTTCCTCACTTGGTTTTGCCAGCTATTTTATCAAATTTGGCTTTTTATTTTTAGATTTAAAATTTCGCCATTTGCTGCGCCTATCTTAAAATCATATAAAAAGCCATTAAATTTAGCCCTTGCATCATAAAAATACTCCGCTCCAAGCGTGCCAAAGCTTTGTTTTTTCGCTAGATAGATCGGTGCAAATTCCACCTCGTTTGGCTCTACTTTTAGGCGCTCTAAGATGAGCTCTTTAACTCTTTCTGGCAAGATGCAAGCCACTCTTTCAAATTTGACCTGCTCTTCATTTATCTTTGATAGCTCAGCCCTTTGCGCCTCGTCTTTTAGGCAGTTTGAAGCGTTTGATAGCCACACTCCAGCCTTGCCAGCATAGATGAGCGCACCCGCTACACCTTGAAGCGAAAGCTCAAGCGCATTTTTAAAGAAATTTTGAGCTTTGTATTTTGAGGTAGCTTGACTTAAAATTTCTGCGCTACTGCTTTCTTCACTAGGATTTTTATCTAAATTTTCAGGGCTTTGCTCGCTCTCTCCTAAATTTTCGCAACTATTTTTATAAACGCCAGACTTGGCTTTTTTACTTAAATTTTCTCTCGCGCTTTGGCTAAAATTTTCGCTCAAATTTTTCTCTAAACCCTGCTTGCTAACTTTCTCGTTTAAATTTTGATCTAAATTTTCACTCATCTTTTTTCACCTTTACAAAATTTAACGCCCAAAAAGGGCGCTAGATCACTTTGTATAGTTGCCGATTATCTCGCCTGTTTGAGCATTTATGATCACTTTTTTCTCGCTCCTGTCGCGCTTAAGCTCTACTTTGTATATCCAAGCACCATTTTTATTATCAAGCTCTGCCTCATCAAGGCTCCAGCCAGCCTCGAGCGCTTGAGCTTTAGCCACAGCCTCGTCGATGCTAAGAGCAAATTTTGAAAAATCCACTGCTTCGATTGGAAGTATGTGTTTTTTATTTTTATTCTCTACTTTAACGATCTGACCGCTGTTAGCATCGATCTTGATCTCTTGTTTGACACCATCTTTAAATGACTCTATCTTGTAAAAAGTCACGCCCTTTTTGACGTTCATCTCGATATCTTTGATGCTTGAGCCTGGGAAGTTTTTCTCAGCTATGTTTAAAGCCTTTTTTGACGTGATGGCTGCTTGCAAACCTATCGCTCCTAAAACTGCTGCTAAAACTGCTGCACCTAATACCTTTTTCATTTTTGATCCTTTTATTTTTGATTTCCAACTTTCGTTTGGATGAGCGCATTATAAAAACCTAAAATGAAGCTAGGATGAATGAAAGAAATTTATTTTAGCTTCGCCAAAGATGAATACCTAATAGTATTTTGACAACAAATCAGAACGATATATTTTGAAACAGCAAATAAACCTGATCGGAAACAAAGAGGAAAAATACAAAAAATAAGAAAACATAAAGTTCCTGAAATATAGTTAAAATCGGGGTTTTAAAAGGATTTTTAAAGAAGAATGGCTCCGGATGCTGGGTTCGAACCAGCGACCAAGTGATTAACAGTCACCTACTCTACCGCTGAGCTAATCCGGAACACTTAAAAGAAGTCGTATTATAGTTAGCAATCATTTAAAAATAGCTTAAATAACTAAAAATTTTAGCCATTTTTCTAATAAATTATATATTTAAAACCACTCAAGCAAATTGCCTGAGTGGTTTAGAGTTTCACCAAAACAAGATCGTTTTGTTTTGTAGCCTTGTTTAAACAAATTTAAGTTTGTTTATTAAGAAGTTAAAACCTCTTCTTCCTAACCTCTTCAACTATGGCTTTAGCCATCTCATCTACTTCTGATGTTACTTCGTTTGCTTGGTTGGCAATTACAACATTCTCTTTTGTTAGGTGATCTATCTGAGCAACTGATTGATTTATCATGTTTATTCCTTCACTTTGCTCTTTGATTGATTCACTCATCTCATTTATTGATTGAGCTAATACATTTGTATTTGCTTCTATCTCACCTAGAGATTTTTGAGTTCTTTCAGCTAGTTTT
>NZ_POYX01000142.1:0-13457 GCF_002913865.1 Campylobacter concisus | reverse complement strand
CACATACTATTACTTACAATGACAGAGTAACTGGATATGTAGAGATCAAAGTACCAGTAGTTGATGGCAAAGCTTCAAGCGTAACAGCTAAGATCGTTGATCAAGCAGGTAATGCTAGTAAAGAAGTTTCTAATAATTTAGATGTCGATATTCATATCGATGCTCCAGTCATCACTGCAGTAACAGATAACTGGTGGGGTGGTGTTGAAAATGGCGGAAATATACTTGGTGTAAATGACGGCTTTACAAATGACACTACACCGACATTTAAAGGCAAAGCTGAGGCTGGCTCAACTATCGTTCTTAAAAATGCTAACAATATCATTGCTGAAGATATCGTTGTAGATAGTGATGGTAACTGGGAATTTACTCCAAAATCTCCACTTGCTGAGGGTGAGTATAATGTAGTAGCTATCGCAACTGATAAAGCTGGTAATGTTAGCGTTCCATCAAATGTTGCAACTGTAAATGTTGATACAAGCACTACACAGCCAGTTATAACTGAGATCATCGATGACGAGGCTGGTGGTGTTGTAGGTAACGTTAAAAATGCTCTAACAAATGACAACTTGCCAACATTAAAAGGTACAGCTGAGGCATTCTCAACTGTTAAGATAATGGTAGATGATAGAATGGTATTTAAAGATGGCAAAGAAGTAACAGTTACGGCTGATAAAGACGGCAACTGGGAATATACATTTGAGGCAAATTTAAACTGGGGTGGCAAAGTACATGCTGCATTAGAAGATGGAGTACATACTCTTAAAGTTCAAACAACCGATAGAGCAGGCAACAGAAGTGCTGTATCAGAGTGGTCAAGTGTAGATGTTGATAAAACTATTGGTATTCCAAAAGTTAAGATAACAACTGATACAAATGGCGATAAGAAGATAGACATAGATGATGCTTCGGCTCTAAAAGATGGCAAGCTTAAATGGGTTATCGAAATTCCAGAAAACACTGTAAAAGCAGGCGATAGGGTTCAAATTCTTGGAAGCGATGCTAAAACTTGGACAGATATCTTTAAAGTAACTGCGCAAGATATAGCTAAAGGCTTTATAGAAAGAGATGAATTTAGCATCGATATGCCAAAATCAAGAGGCTTCCAAACTCCGTCTTATAGACTAGTTGATGATGCAGGTAATGTAAGTGAAGGTTCTATGGATGCAGTAAAAATAGTAGGTTTTGCTCCAAAAGCTCCAACTATCATAGCAGTTCTAGATAACGAGTATGGTATAGATCCAAAGGACCCAATCAGCATAAATGCTGGAGATACAACTGGTAATGTCTTGGAAGGTGCTATAGCTATAACAAATGATAACACCCCTACGTTAATGGGTAAAGCTGAAGCTGGTACAACCATCACTCTTAAAAATGGCGATACAATAATCGCTGATAATATCCCAGTGGATGCTAACGGTAGTTGGCATTATGAACCAGAGGAGAATTCTCCATGGGCTGATGGCGACTATAAGATCACAGCAATTGCTAAAAATATCTTTGGCAAAGAGAGTGAGTCTTCAAGTCCAATTACTGTAACAGTTGATACTACAGGGCCTGAGGTAACTTTGACAAGTATCGAAGATAGTGTAAAAACCAATGATGTTGTTGATTTTACTGGAAACGTTAAAGACAAATTTACAAATGATAACACTCCAGTTCTAAAAGGCACAGCTGAGGCTGGATCTACAATCATCATAAAATATGGTGAGCATCACGAGAATGTGGTTACAACTAAAGCTGATGAAAATGGTTCTTGGAACTATAAGATCACTAATCCTCTTAGCGATGGTGAGCATATAATCTCATACCAAGCAGTAGATAAAGCTGGTAACACTAGCCTTGAATATGTAGCTAATGTAACAGTTGATACTAAGATAGTTGATTTAAGGATTGATTATCTTGGCGATAAAAACCATGATGGTAAATATAGCTGGAGCGATAATATATCTAACGAAAATAACGTTATATATTGCTGCGCTAGGTTCTCAAAAGAGGCAGTTGATCAAGGCTTAATTAAAGTTGGTGATAAGTTATATTATGAAGTTCATTCAAATGTTGGAGCATGGAATAAAGGCGTTGTTAAAGAACCAGTAACCATTACAGAGCTTGATCTTAAGAGAGGATATGTAGATCTAACTTCTGTTGCAAACATTACCTATCCATCAAAAGAGTTAATACCTTTTGGTAAAACAGCTAATGGCTTTAACCTAAGTGCTAAAGCTTATTTGGTAGATGAAGCTGGAAATATGGGCAAACAAGCAAGTGAAGATCTAGTATTTGACTTTAGCGATAAGCCAGCTGATCCTGTTAAAAACATAAAGATCAATGCTGAAGCTATATATGGAGATAATGATACAGGCTTATGGCTAGAAGGACATGGACCAGTACTAAAAGCTTCTACTGAGTTGCAACCACAGATAAATGGCAATGATAACTATGAGATAGATGTCAAAACTATAACTCATAAATCAGAATTTACACTTGGCTCTGGCGATGATGTAGTAAATATCCATAAGAGTGGTAATGGCTGGGGCTGGATAAACATGGACTCTAAGATAGATCTAGGTGATGGCAATAATAGATTAACTGTGGCTGCAGATCTTGACCACTCTACTGTTATATCTGGCAAAGGCGATGACTATATAGAGATCAAAGACGATGTTGCTAATGGTGCTAAGATCATCACAGGTGCAGGTAATGACACTGTGATAGTAGGAGATACAGTAGCAAATACTATATTTACCAAAGTTGGAATTTCAACTGGCGATGGCAACGATAGCGTAACTATCAAAGGCGATGATATAGATAAAGCTAAGATAGATCTAGGCAATGGCAATGATACTCTAACTATCAAAGCAGCACACGTTATAGGCGGCGTAGATGACAAAGGTGCCCTTGATGGTGGCAAAGGCTATGATAAGCTAATCATCTCTAGCCCAGAAGATACTATAGATCTAAAACATGTTTCATATCATGCTAAGAATTTTGAAGAGCTTGATATATCTGGTGCTAAAAACACTACTCTAAAAGTTGGCATCAAGGATGTCTTAGATATGACTGATGACAAACATACGCTAAAAATCACAGGCGATAAAGGCGATATAGTCGATCTAAAAGATGATGTTAAAGGCAGCGAATGGAGTAAAGGTGCTTCAGAAGATGGTTACACAACATATACAAACAACACCGTAACTATTCAAATCAAAGACGAGATCCACGTTATCTAGTCTAAAAATATAAGCAGGGCGGACAAAGTCTGCCTTGCTTTGAATTTGTTTGCGGTGAAGGGAGTTTGTATGCAAAGCGAGAAGACAAAAAATTTACTCGATGAAGTAAATGAAACAATAGATTTTATATTTAGAACCTGTAACAGAAATGGTGGCACGAAGAAGGCTTTAGAAGATAAAAAGCTAAGTAGAGAAATTTTAAAAGATAAATTTAAATCGATCTTTTCAAAATTTGGCCAGATAGATGAGGCTAGTTTTAAGAGTGCGATCCTTGCAAATGAGGAAGCAAAAGAGCTAAACGAGATAGCGATGGCTCTTGAGATAGACGAAGATGTAAGCTTGCTAGAGCTAGAGCGAGCGATAAATTTTGACCTAACTAGCGTCAAAGAAGAAATTTATAAATTTCAAAATAATAACTAATACACTCGGTGTGAGAGGGGGTCTCACACCAAAATTTAATAACTAAACACTTCTGGATTGATAACCATCGCTCTATAAGCGACATCATCTCTTGAAGCAGAATCCACATCCATCTCAAATTTTATATCATTTGTCTTTGGGTCGATCTCGACTAAGACCATTTTGATAGTCTTGTCAGGGCGTAGTAAATTTACATTTGAGCTTGAGATAAAGTAGGTGCTTTTATCCTTTTGCCACTCGACGTTGCTAGTGACTGCACTATAAAAGTCAAATCCACGCTCCTTGCCAAACTGCCAAGTCTGCTCAACCGTGCCCTTTTTCTCATCTATCTTGTACTCAACCGCGCGGGAGTATTTGTCCTCTTTAAAGGCTGGCTGCTCCATGCCTCTAGCATCGCCATTGTCAAAGACGCTTATATGTTTTATGTCGCCTTTGTTTTCGTATCTTGGCGTTAGCCATGCGGTATGCTGTGTCCATGACCAGTCAAATTCGCCCTCGCATTTTGAGTTTTCGCATTTTATCTTGTTGCCTTTACTATCTACTGGAGTTAGCACTTTTGCTTTAAAGTCTTCGCTCCAACCCTCAGGCGAGGCTAATATCCATTTTACTTTTTTATCGCGTCCTATCTTTACGATGCCTTGGTGACGAAGCGAAAGGATGATGCTATCGTCGCTCTCATCGTATGAGATAGAATTTACATGCGCCCAATTTCTGCCTGTGCCAGTGGAGGTGACATCGCCAAATGGCTGATCGTCGCTTATCTTGATCTCTTTTGCGTCCATGTCGATGTTTAGACAAACAGCCCTAGCATCAAGCGCCTTTATGAGGTTGCTGCGGTAGACGTTGTTGCCAAAAATTTCGTTTAGATCCCATTCTTCTACTACCTTGCCGGTGTTATCGACCTCGATGATGTGGTCTCTTATGGTGTGAGAAATTTTGCCGTTTTTGTGGTGGTAGTTGTATTTTGCTACTCTAAGAAGTGCGTGATCATCTTTTAGTGGCATCACCTCGTGGCTTAGATCGATGTAACCTCTAGGTAGTGGGCGGTTGTAAATTTCTTTTCCCATGAGGTCATATCTAAGATATCTTTGAGCCATGCCAAAGCTGATATCGCCGTTTTTTAGCTGATGAAATCCCATCATCATGCCCCCATCCATCACTCTTCTCTCACTGCGGTCGTAAAATTTCTGATAGTCAAGATACCATCTGACCTCGCCCTTAGTATCTACGATATAGTTTTCGGTAAAGTCGTTCCAGCTAGCAGCCCCGCCATTTTTCCAATCAAGCGGTTTATAGACGCTTGTTATTGTGTTGTTTATGAGATAGAGCCTGTTTTTAAAGGCAGGATCGACCTTTTTGACGTGAGTTTTTTGCATGTGTGAGAACCTAAAATCACGGCTATATGTGACGATAGGCTGGGCGTAAATTTTATATGTCTCAACCTTTTTAGCTCCGTTAAATGTATAACTAAGCTCGACCTCGTTTAGATAGTCAGGATAAAGTCCCCAAATAGGCACGCCATCATGCGTGAGCAAGGCATGCTCTGAGACGTTGTAGTCGATATCTATGCCGCCATCTGGTTTGCCCTTTACTTTGACATGGATATCTTTGATATCCTTGCCAGCTCTATCGATGATGGCAGTTAGCGGCGATACGTCGTAGGGGTTTATAAAGACTGAGCCAAGCTCTCCTTGAACCTTTACTTGATGAGCCAAGACTCCAGCGTTTAGTGGAGCACTAAAGCCAAAACCACTCACCAAAACAGCCGCAAGGGCAACTGAACCTAAGAAATTCTTGCTCATTTTCGCTCCTTCTGTAGAAATTTAATGATATCTTACTCCAAAAAACTAACGCAGAAATATCACTTAGGTAAAGTATGGCTTAAATGGTAAAAATAAATATAAAATTTTTGTTTAAAGTATATAGAGGGTAAATTTAGGAGCGAAACGCCCCTAAATTTTAGTTGTTTGCGTCAAATTTCTTTAAAGCAAAGAGTACAAATTTATAGCTAGCAAACAATGTCACTGGCCAAAGTACCAAAAAAATTCCTGCTTCTAACATCTTTTATCCTTAGTATGCGTGATGATCGTTTTTGATCTCATCTTGCGTGATCTTCTTGCTATCTATCGCTCTCCAAACTACGACGATATAGGCAAGCACGAAAGGCACTAGCAAGCTAACATAGGCCATAACGCCAAGTGTATAGTGGCTAGAGCTTGCATTTTTGATAGTTAGCGAGCTAGAAAGGTCGCTAAAAGAGGGATAAAATGCTGTGCCATTTAGTCCTGTTATCAAAAATAGCGCGGTCACAGCTAGCGTAACGCCAACGCCGTAAGCGAAAATTCCACGAATACTTTTTGTAAATGCCCCTTGGAAAATTCCAATAAGCACCAAAAGCACGCCAACAAGTAGTAGTGCGCCAGCGATAGGCATCTCGATCAAATTTATAGCGTATTTGTAAGCAACAAGGCTAACTACGCCGTTTGCGTCGTACGCAAAGCCATCTTTTGTAAGTATCCACGCAAGAAATCCTAGGAAAAATGGCAAGAATAGCACGGTATTAACAAGTAGCTGTTTTCTAGCGTTTTGTATAAATTCGCCATCAGCAATGTTATTCATAAGATATAAGCAGCCGCCTATGCGAGATAGGAAAAACATCGCTATGCCAAGCAAGTACAAGTAAGGATTTGATAAAGCTTCAAGACCACGAAATGGAGTCTTCCACTCGACAAAGTTGTGCTCATTTAGCACAAAATCACTACCGCTAAAAAATGTGCTAACCGCCATGCCGATAAGGATAACGCCAAGCGAGCCATTTATGAAAAGGAAAATTTCATAAGTTCTAGCGCCTAAGAAGTTATCAGGCTTTTTGCGGTACTCGTAGCTTACGGCTTGGACTATAAAGCAAAATAAAATAGCCAGCCAAACCCAGTAAGCACCACCAAAGCTAGTAGCGTAAAATAGCGGGAACGCCGCAAAGCAAGCACCGCCAAACATAACAAGCGTTGTAAATGTAAGCTCCCACTTTCTACCGATAGAATTTATGAGCATATCTTTTTTAAGCTCGTCCTTACCAAGGCTAAAGATGAGCGTTTGACCGCCTTGAACAAACATCATAAACACCAAAAGTCCGCCAAGAAGGCTAACTATAAACCACCAATAAATTTGTAAATTTTCTAAGCTTAAACTATGCATGGTCGTTAAATCCTATCTTTATTTGCTTAAGCATGATTTTGATCTCGGCAATCAGCAATACCGTAAATAAAACAGCAAATAATATAAATGAAATTTTGACATTTGAGTCAGATAAATTTGTAGCTCCGACGCCAACGGTCATGAGATCTTGTATCGCCCACGGCTGACGGCCGACCTCTGCTACTATCCAGCCAGCCTCAGCTGCGATGTAGCCAAGCGGTATGGTAAAGAGGCAGATCCACAAAAAGGCTCTTATGTTTTCAAATTTATATTTTCTTGAGAGATTTAGATAAAGAGTGATAGCAAAAAGAGCTATGAAGTAAGTGCCTAGCGCGACCATGATGTGGAAACTATAAAATGTAAGTGCAACTGGTGGCACAGCATCTTTTGCATCTTTAAGATAGCCATATCCTAAGAAATTTAGATTGCTCTCTAAATTTGAAAGTGAGCTTTTCATCAAGCTCTCGTCATTTGTTTTTTTAGCCTCTTTGTAGTTTTTAAGAGCTTCGATAGCTACTTTACCCTTTGCCATCTTCTCTTCTACGCTTATTAGATTGTGCTCGCTGTTGCCATAAAGTAGGTCGTTTATGCCTGGTGTAAATGAGTCAAGCTCTCTGTTTGCCATGATACCAAGTGCGTAAGGCACCTTTATCTCAAGTAAAAATGGCTCAGTGTCATCGCCAAGCTTTTTAGCTGGGTTTAAAATACCAGCAGCAACTAGGCCAGCATTTTGCTCACCCTTGTAAAGTCCCTCCATGGCTGCTAGCTTCATAGGCTGCTTTTGAGCTGCAAGATATGCGCTCTCATCACCGCTAAGTAGCAAAAATGCCGAAGTGATAAGGCCAAATGCGCTAGCAACGACGATACTTTTTTTGGCTAGCAAGATGTGGCGTTTTTTTATCAAAAACCAAGCAGAAATTCCTATCACAAAAAGAGCTGAGATAGTGTAGCCGCTAGTTACTGTGTGTAAAAATTTGCTAATGCCAAGAGGATTTAGTGCGACTTCGAAGAAATTTTGCATCTCCATTCTAGCGGTATCTGGGTTAAATTTCATGCCTATTGGATACTGCATCCAGCCATTTGCGATCAAGATCCAAAGTGCGCTTAAATTTGAACCGATCGCAACAAGCCAAGTTGAAAATAGGTGAAATTTCTTGCTAACTTTATCCCAGCCAAAAAACATAATGGCAAAAAATGTACTCTCCATGAAAAATGCTAGCAAGCCTTCAATCGCAAGTGGAGCGCCAAATATATCGCCGACAAACCAGCTATAATTCGCCCAGTTTGTACCAAACTCAAACTCCATGATGATGCCAGTTGCCACGCCAATAGCGAAATTTATACCAAAGAGCTTTAGCCAAAATTTCGTTATCTCAAGCCAGGCCTTATCGCCAGTTTTGACATATATCGTCTCCATAATGGCGATGATAAAACTTAGCCCCAACGTAAGCGGGACAAACAAAAAGTGGTAAATGGCAGTCAGCGCAAACTGAGCCCTAGACCAATCAACAAAATCCATCTCAGACATTTTATTCCTTTATTAAATTACGAATTACAAATTCGCTTTTTTCTTCGTCGGTTTGAAATTTGGTATTAAGAGTTTCATCAAAGATGAAGACCTTTAATATCCCAAACATAATGATAAGCTTTATCGCTATGAGAAGCCATAGTTTCTTGCCTATTTTCATATTTTTAAAGCCGTCTATATATAAAGAGGCGATGTTTTTTAAGCAGTTTTTAATCATGATGTCGAAGTCTATAACAAAAAAACTTAAAGAATAATTTTTAAAAATTGCAAGATTAATGCCTTACTAAATATTTAAGGGGTATAATCGGCAGATTAAAAAATAACTAAAGTTAAGGAAATTTTGATGGCAAAAGAGACGAAGTATATTTTTATCACAGGTGGCGTTTTAAGCTCACTTGGAAAAGGCATCGCAGCTGCGTCTATCGCGACATTACTTAAAAATTCTGGCTTAAAGGTGAGCGTTTTAAAAGCTGACCCATATATCAACGTAGATCCAGGCACGATGAGCCCACTAGAGCACGGCGAAGTCTTCGTCACAGACGATGGCGCTGAAACAGACCTAGATCTTGGTCACTACGAGAGATTTTTAGATGAGAGCCTAAGTCAGGACAATAACTTTACAACGGGCAGAGTTTATAGCTCAGTTATCGAAAAAGAGCGACGTGGCGACTACCTTGGAAAGACTATACAAGTGATCCCTCACATCGTTGGCGAGATCGTTGATCGTATCAAAAAAGCAGGCGAGGGCAAAGATGTACTCATCGTTGAGATCGGCGGAACCGTTGGCGACATCGAGGGCTTGCCATTTTTAGAGGCGATAAGAGCGCTAAGAGTAGAAGTTGGTAAAAAAAGAGCGCTAAATATCCACCTAACGCTCGTGCCATTTATCAAAGTAGCTGGTGAGCTAAAGACAAAGCCAACCCAGCACAGCGTAGGTGAGCTAAGACGCATCGGCATAACCCCAGATATCATCATCTGCAGATCTGAAATGCCACTAAACCGCGAGCTAAAAGATAAGATCGCAGCAAGCTGTGGCGTGGAGAAAAACTGCGTCATAGAGAGCTTAGATAGCGCAAGTATCTATCAAATTCCACTTTCATTTTTAAAGCAAGATATCTTAACACCAATCGCTGAAAATTTAGGCTTTGGCGAGCTAAAACCAGACATGGCAAACTGGGATAGCCTAGTAAAAAGGATCATCGCTCCAACAAACGAAACTACAATCGCCTTTGTAGGCAAATATATCGATCTAAAAGAGAGCTACAAGAGCCTAACTGAGGGCATTATCCATGCTGGAGCAAATTTGGACGCTAGGGTAAATTTACGCTGGATAGATAGCGAAAAGATAGAAGAGAGCAATGTAAATGAGCTTTTAAAGGACGTGGATGGTATCTTAGTAGCTGGTGGCTTTGGCGAAAGAGGCGTTTTAGGCAAGATGCAAGCCATAAAATTTGCTCGTGAGAATAAGATCCCATATCTTGGAATTTGCCTTGGTATGCAGCTGGCACTAATCGAGTTTGCAAGGGATGTTTTGGGCTTAGAAGATGCAAATTCTATGGAATTTAACAAAGAGTGCAAAAATCCTATCATCTATCTAATAGATAGCTTCATCGATGCCCACGGTAAAAAGCAAATAAGAACGCACACAAGCCCACTTGGCGGCACTATGAGGCTAGGTGCTTATAACTGCGACATCAAGCCAAAGACGCTTTTAGCTGAAATTTATGGCAACGCAAAGAGCGTAAAAGAGCGCCACCGCCACCGCTACGAGGCAAATCCAAAATATAAAGAGGTCTTTGAAAAGGCTGGCCTTATAGTAAGTGGCGAAAGCGACGGACTAGTAGAGGCGATCGAGCTAAAAGGACATCCGTGGTTTGTGGGCGTGCAGTGTCACCCTGAATTTACTAGTCGTCTAACTAGACCAAACCCTGTGATACTAGGCTTTATAAAAGCAAGCTTGGCTAATCACGTAAAATGATAAATTTGGCAAGCTTTCTTGCCAAATTTTCTTTAAATTACTCTCAAAATTTATATTAAAAATAAAAGTAAACGTATTATTGATAAAATTTAAATCATTTAAGTATTTTTTAATCTTGCTAAACATACAATGCTTACGCAATCATTTATAAAGGAGAAAAAATGAAAAATTGCGTTTTAAAAAGTGTTTTGGCACTTTCACTTGCTGGCTCATTTGCTTTAGCACAAGGTGGATTTGTCGGAGTTGAGGGCGGCTATGATTTTAGCTCAAAGCTAAAAGACAATGATGGTCTTAGTTTTAAGGATAATAGACCAAACATTGGCATCAAAGGCGGTTATGACTTTGACGTAGCTAGAGTTTATGGTGGATACTTCTATCACACTGAGGCAAAAGATAACTTTAACTATACTGATAATGGCGTAAAACACGATGTTAGTATAAAATGGACAACACATAAATTTGTAGTAGGTGGTGATTATACTCCAGCTATAACAGATAACTTTAAGTTAATAGCAGGCTTATATACTGGTATTTCAGTTGTAAATTTTAAAGCAAGACTTTATACAAATACACTTAAAGCGACTTATGATACAACAAAGGCTGGTTGGCTAGTTGGCACAAGACTTGGTGCAGAGTATAGCTTTGATAAAAATAATGCACTTGAATTTGGTATAAAAGCAGATAGATCTTGGTATAGCACTGATGAAGATCTTGATAATCTTAAATCAACGGATATCGGCGCTTATCTAGGCTACACATATAAATTTTAATTTTTGGGGTCTTATGACCCCTTATTTTTACTTAAAATTTCTCTCATTTTTTACTTCAAATTTACAATGGCTAATTTATAAAGAGTATCAATTTAACAAAAGTTTTTTGCCCTAAAAATCTTACTTTCAATGAAAATTATAAGAAATTAAATTTCAAAAAGATATAATCAAAGTATTCAAAATAAAGACGAAAGATTACGATGAAAAAAAAGCATTTTTGTTGCCAAATTTTTGGCAGTTTGGGCGTAAATTTAAGTGAGCAAATAGCATTAGTAAAAGTTGGCAGGGCGTCAAAAAGTCCTTGCCAAAGCTATGTTAACTAAAGAGGATATTAGGAATTTACTAGCACGTAGATTTTGTAACGACATACACAAAAAACTTAGTGAAATTCCAACGCCAAGCGCTCTAAAGGATATCTACAAAGGCGCTAATCGCATCAAAGAAGCGATCGAGAGAAATGAACACATCGCTATTGTTGGCGATTATGACGTTGATGGTGTGGTTTCAAGTGTGATTTTAGCCGAGTTTTTTGATGATCTTGGCGTAAAAAACTACCTAGTAAAGATCCCAAACCGCTTTAAAGACGGATACGGCTTAAATCCTGAGATCATCGACGAGCTTGCAAGCGATGTGAGTCTAATAATCACCGTCGATAACGGCATCTCAGCAAATGAGGCAGCTAGCATCTGCAAAGAAAAAGGCATCGATCTCATCATCACAGATCACCACATGCCACCAGCTGTTCTGCCAGAAGCCTACGCCATAATCAATCCAAAACAAGAGGACTGCAGCTTTCCAAATATCGAAATTTGCGGTGCTGAAGTGGCTTGGTATTTGGTTGGAGCGCTAAAGGATGTTTGCAAGCTAAACTACGATATGAGCAAGTTTTTAGAGCTTTTAGCCATCGCGATAATAGCTGATATGATGGAGCTAAGAGATATGAACAGGATGCTCGTTCGCATGGGTATTTGCAAGTTAAATGCCTCGAAGCGCTCGGCATTTTGCGTCATAAAAGAGTTTTACGGCAAGGATAAATTTGAGTGTGATGATATCAGCTTTCTTATAGCGCCTCTTATAAATTCAGCCGGACGCATGGATGATGCGATGAATTCATTTAACTTCTTGCGTGCAAAGAGCATCGAAGAGGCTTACAACTACCTTGATACGATCATTGAGTTTAACAACTCCAGAAAAGAGGAGGAGCGCCAACTCTTTGAGTGCTCGCTAAAGGACGTAAAAGAGGACGATGAGGTCATCATCACTTGGGGAGAGCAGTGGCATGAGGGCGTGATAGGCATCGTGGCCAGCCGCCTGGCAAAACACTTTGCAAAACCAGCTATCGTCTTTAGCATCGATAAAGGCCGCGCAAAAGGCAGTGCTAGAAGCGTTGGCAAGCTTGATATCTTATCACTCATCGCAAGCCACGAAGATCTGCTAACAAGCTACGGTGGTCACAAAGGTGCAGCAGGGCTAACTCTTGCGCCTGAAAATTTGGAAAAATTTAAAGATGCGATAAATAAAAGCTGCTCATGCCTAAATATGCAAGAGTGCAAAAGCTCAGATGAGCTACTTGGCGACATAATGCCAAGCGAGATAGACTTTGAGCTACTTGAAATTTTGGAATTTTATGAGCCGTATGGACAGAAAAATCCGCGCCCAGTCTTTAAGATAGAAAACGCTGTCGTAAAAAACGAAAGGCTCATAGGTAGGGATCAAAACCACTTAAAACTTATCTTGCAAAAAGACAATAAGACGCTTGAGGCGCTATTTTTCAACTTTACAAAGCACGTTAGAGTAGGCGAAATGATAGATATCATCTTTTGTGTATCTAAAAATTCGTTCCGCGGGCTTGTTACGCCACAACTTCTCATAAGAGAAATTTTGTAAATTTGAGATGAAAATGGCTTTAAATTTTGCTCTTTTATTAAAGTAAAAAGATGGACAAACTAAGAAGAAAAAGAACAAGTAAAGTTAAAAATAAAAAAGAGGCAGATCCTTCTAATGCCAAACTAAGCACTACTCATAAATTTATAATATCGATTGCGCTTGGCATCTTCTTGGCCCTTTGCGAGGTAGCTTATAAAGAGGCTAAAAAACATGAATGCGAGGATCGCTGGGATAGATCATTAGGACCAGAAGCGCTTGGCGGCGGCGGTATAGTGCGTGGCCTTTTAAAGGCTGGCTGTGGTGCTGAAAGCAGCTACGAGCATCACTATATACATCATAGAAGAGGATGGTAAATTTAATACTTCGACTAGCTCTTTGTCCTCTTGCATTACACTTGCAAATGCTTCTTAGGATGCCAAATTTTTAGATATTTTTTGAAAGTTATAAAT
>NZ_POYX01000141.1:0-24671 GCF_002913865.1 Campylobacter concisus | reverse complement strand
TGTTGTTTTACCAGCATCTTTGTCACCAGCTTTGTTTTCATCATCAGAAATTTTGCCATCTTTGTTTGTATCTTCTGGGAATTTAATTTCTGGGTTGCTTGGTTTTCTGCTAAATTCGCTGTCAAGTGTAAGTGTAGCTTTTGATGAGTCGCTAACATTGCCAGCATCATCAGCAAATCTATACTCTGGAGTCTCATATTTTCCATCTTTTAGTTTGTTGATACCTACGTTAAATGTAGCTTCAAATCTACCATCTTTGATCATCTCATCAGTGATCTCAACAAATTTAACCCAATTACCTTTGCCATCTATTGACTGGATCACATCACCAGCTTTTACGCTACCGTCTGTTGGGATATCTATCACCCAGTGAGCTTTGCCATCTTTTATAGCAGCCACTTCAGCAACGCTTAAAACACCGTCGTTATTTGTATCTTCTACAAATCTAACTTTTGGATTGCCTATTGTTGTATCAACATCTACGCTTGCCTCAATAGATTTAGCACTATGTCCTAGTTTATCAGTCGCTTCTACGACAAATTTATGCTCGCCATCGCTAAGTTTAGTTCTAGGAGTAAATTCCCAGCTACCATCAAAGCCAGCTTTTGTAGTGCCTGCTATCTTACCATCAACAAATACTTTTATATCTGCACCAGCTTCAGCGCTACCTTTTAGTGTTGGAGTGTTGTCATTTGTGACCTTACCTTTAACATCACCATTTTCTACGCCACCAGCTACATTATCAACGATCTCTTTGATCTCTGGTATGTTAGTTGCAGTATCAACTGTTAAGCTTACAACATTTGAGTTTTGAACTGGGTTTTTGACATAGTCTTGCATATTAGCTTCAACAGTATAGTCGCCATCATTTAGTGGTTTATCTACTGTGATAGACCAGTCGCCAAGGCTATCTTCTACATAAACTTCACCACTCCATACTACCTTGCCACTGCTATCTTTTACGCTAACAGTTACAGTTGAGTAAGGCTCTGCAAAGCCGTTTATAGTTGGAGTGTTATCTTTTGTAGCACCTTCATAAGCACCATTTAGAGCATCATCACCGTTGTCATCTGTTACGCTAGTGATTACTACTTTGCCTGGGTTGGTATCTACTTTTATAGTTTCAATATCTGAAGTGTTTGTATTGCCTATCTTATCAGTTGCCTCTACATAGAATGTATGATCGCCGTCACTAAGTTTAGTTCTAGGGGTAAATTCCCAGCTACCATCAAAGCCAGCTTTTGTAGTGCCTGCTATCTTACCATCAACAAATACTTTTATATCTGCACCAGCTTCAGCACTACCTTTTAGTGTTGGAGTGTTGTCATTAGTCCAGTTATTTTTAGAGCTTATATCGCCTGTATCACCTTCAACATCATCAATGATCTCTTTAATGACTGGTTTGTCAGTTGCGTTGTCTATTGTAAGATTTACAACGTTTGAGTTTTGAACTGGGTTTTTGACATAGTCTTGCATACTAGCTTCAACAGTATAATCGCCATCATTTAATGCTACTGGTACGTCAATATGCCAATCGCCAAGACTATCTTCTATATATACTTCATCGCTCCATACTACTTTACCGCTACTATCTTTTACGCTAACAGTTACGGTTGCGTACTGCTCGCCTGTACCCCAAATAGTCGGAGTATTGTCTTTTGTGGCACCTTCATAAGCGCCATTTAGAGCATCATCACCATTGTCATCTGTTATTCTAGTGATTACTACTTGACCTGGATTAGTATCTACTTTTATCCAAGAAATTTCTGAGTTCTCGCTTACGTTGCCAGCTTCATCTGTTGCGATAGCATAGAATGAGTGCTTGCCGTCGCTTAGTTTGCTAGTTGCATACTCCCACTCACCTTTTTCATTAGCTTTTACGCTACCTGCTTTTCTACCATCTACATAGACATCAACGGTTGCACCAGCCTCAGCACTACCTTTTAATGTTGGGGTATTGTCATTTGTCCAGCCAATTCTTTCGTTTTTCACGTTGCCTGTATCCCCTTCTACATTATCTATAATTTCATTAATTACTGGTTTAGAAGTATGAAGATCTATTGTTACAGTAGCTACATTTGATGCATTGCTTACATTGCCAGCTTTATCTGTTGCAGTTGCTGTTATGTTGTATTCACCTTCAGCAAGTGGGCTCTTTGGTGTAAATTCCCATGATCCATCAGCTTTTACAGGGATGTCTTCAGCGATGATATCATTGCCATTTTTAAGAGTTATGGTTGAGCCTGCCTCTGCTGTACCTTTAAATGTAGGAGTGCTATCGTTTGTAGTGCCACCTTTAACGTCTTCATTAAATTTACCACCCTTAACATCATCTATTACTTCTGTGATGACTGGAGCATCTGGAGCTGTTTTATCAGTAAAGTCTGTATTGCCAGCTGTTCCTTCGCCGTTACCTTTATTGCCAGCTTTATCGGTTACTTCAACATTTACTTTATCACCTGGTTTGATTGGATCAGTAGTGATTTCGAAATTTCCTTTATCATCAGTTGTGCCAGTACCTATTGTTTTACCATTTTCATCAGTAACAACTACTGGAGCATTTGGCTCATCTGATTTACCTTTTACGATACCTTTATCTGGAGTACCATCTGATGGGTTGTTTGTATCAACTGGAGTTACAGTATCGATATCTACTTTTGGAACTGTATGATCATTTGGATGCTCTATATTGCCAGCCGTAGCCATTTCTGTACCTGCGTTACCAGCTTTGTCTATTGCTTGAACAAATACTGGAGTACCTGGCTGAACAGCTTTATCTAGTTGAATTAAGAAGTCACCTATACTGTTAGCGTGACCTTTTCCTATAATGTTGTTATCTACATCTCTAAATAATATCTCAGCATTTGGAGTATCTGTATGACCTGTTCCCATAGTTAGCTCTGCTATATCATCAGCTTTGCTATTAGTATCTATTGGAGTGATTTTAACGTTATCAAGTTTTGGAGCGATTGAATCTAGATCGATTGTAGCTTCATTGCTTGGTGTGCTCTTACCAAATTTATTCTCAGCAGTTGCTGTAAATTTATGCTCGCCTTGTTTAGTAAGTTCTGGAGCTGTAAATTCCCATGAACCATCAGCTTTAGCTGTTGTCTCACCTATTCTGTCGCCATTATCATAAATTTCTACTTTTGATCCAGCTTTTGCAGTGCCTTTGATAGTTGGAGTTTTATCATTTGTTAGATGACCTTTAACATCAAGAACGTTACCAACTTTAGTATCTTCTCCATAGCCTTTAACATCATCAATTATTTCTGTGATTACTGGAGCTTCTGGAGCTTTAGTATTCTCACTATCTTCACCTATCACCTTGCTATCCTTGCCTGGGTTATTAGGGTTATTTGGATTGATGATCTCTGCTGTTACATTGTTATCTTTACCTGGGTTTAGATCAACTGGGATATCAATCTTACCTTTATCGATGTCATCTTGGTTGATTGGTTTTTCAGTCTTTTTGCCATTGTCATCAGTAACTACTACTTTATCACCTGGTTTTACTGAACCATCTTTTGGTATAGTAACTTCTACTGTTGTTTTACCAGCATCTTTGTCACCAGCTTTGTTTTCATCATCAGAAATTTTGCCATCTTTGTTTGTATCTTCTGGGAATTTAATTTCTGGGTTGCTTGGTTTTCTGGTGGTTTCTGGATTGATAGTATTACCAGCGTCTGCTGTATCGTCATCACTGCCGCCACGACCGCTATCTAAACCGCCGCTTTTGCCCTCAGCTGGACCTGCAAAAGATGCAGCACCTAAAGGATTGATCGCACTTGTGCTAGCACTTATGTTTGAGTAGTGTCCGCCCTGCTCAAATCTTGTCTCGCCAAGGCTCATGCCATCACCACGACCACCGCTATTGCCGCCAGCTGCTGTCTCTTCTAGGTCTTCTAAATTTGCACCATTTAACAATGCTTTTTGAAGTGCTGCTACTTGTGAATCACCAGCAGTTGCCCTTGGATCAAGGCTTAGCGTATCTTCGCCGATCATTGATAGCTCTTTTCCATTATTTGTTGCTATCACAACCTTAGAATCAGCTGAAGTTGTTTTTACACTCTCACCTTCATACAGGCTATCGCCAACTTTTAGTACTCTTTGGTTACCACTTTTATCTACCGCGATAACCTCAGCAGAACCTGATATAGACTTAATTGTGCCTAGTTTTTTTGCCATGTTAATTCCTTTAGGGCTAAATTAATTTTGGCATTATTTTATAACTATTAGGAGAAATTGTAAATTGTACCAAAGTACAATATAGTTACATTTCTTTATTATATGTTACATTTATAGAATTTTTTGTATTTATTAGGTGATATTTATATAACACTTATATAAAATTTAATTTTCACGTAAGAATTGATTAATGATATTTTAAGTTTTAAATGTTTTTATTTTATTGTTCTAAATTTTAAACAATATATAGAATTTATAGAAAGATATTTGTAAATTTATATAGAAAGAAATTTAGACCCAAGAAGGGTCTAAATTTTAAAGATCTACGTGGATATTTGCTTTTACATCGATATAAGCTGTAGTTGCGTCGTAATGTGCCTCATATCTTTCAAAGCCCTCTACTGCGTTAGCAGCAGATTTACTAAAGCCTTCAAGTTTTACTCCGCCACTTGCTTGAGTTATTTGAAGCAAATTATTACTATGTTCGTGTCCGACATCGAGCATATCAGCTATATCAAGAGCTTTTAGAGTGACCTTTTCATTGCTAGTAACCTTTAACTCTTCAAAGCTCTTAACCTTTGTAAAGTCTATCTGACCATCAACCAAAAGCGTATCGTGATCATAGCGACTTCTATTGTCTGAGTATCCACCAAGAATGCTAGTGCCACCCTCAAGCTTCATATCTTTAGATATAAAGACACTATCACTGCCATCCGATAGATCTATTTTTATATTAGTTAAGCTTCCAGATCTTAGCTCCAAATAATCTTTTGCATTTTCATGTCCACTCAAAATCCAGTTCGCATGGTGTTCAGCTGGCAAACCACTAGCTGATGCGTGAGTATCTTCAACTACCACATGCATTTCATTTATATAAGCCATGATATCTACATCTTTTAGGGTAGATGACTTTAAATTTATATCTGTATGATAAGTTTCTCCAAATGAAGGGACTCTACTGCCTCCATTTAGTTCTACGTTATCAAGGTTTGAGCTATCTATATTTATAGTACCTTTTGATGATCCTGCATAGATCGCACTTTTTTCTGCTGATGTTGTTGAGTTAATGTCGGTGTATTTGATATTTATAACGTCTTCATCGCCTTTAATTAATTCATTACCAACCAATTGGAAGGCACCATTAAGCTTATTAGCATTAGTGCTTATGTCAATATCTGTCATTTTTACATGATCAGCTTTTGTACCTGTTATATTTAAGATATCGCTGTTAATGCCAAGATAGATGGTCTCTTTGTTAAAAACTCCACCATTTATGTTTATGACATCATTGCCAAAGCCCGCATTGATCTCAACTTTTTCGTGCGTTCCACCATTTATATTTATAGTATCATTCCCGTTACGGGTGTCGATAGTGACATTATTTAAATTTGAGTTATTGATATCAATCTTATCTTTTCCAGTATTAGTTCTAATATCAAGCCAATTTAAATTTGAACTATTGATATTGACCTCAGTGTCTCCAGAGTTACTATATACTTCACTAAAATGGATCTTACTAGGTTCTTCTCCTTCTTTATGACTTACGGTTGCATTGTTGAAATTTAAGACATTATCTCCATTTTGAAGATACTCTACATCAAAGCGTTTGTCGTTGTGAAATTCGCTATTTACAGTTGTTATATGGTCATTATCTATGATGCCACCCTCATACGTATATTTAGCGTTATCTATACTAAATTCTAAGATCACACTCTCGCTGTAGTAGTGATTGTTTTCAACGCCCTTATCTGCATCTTTAAATAACTTTTCTTTATCCCAGCTCTCATAAAATTTTTCACTATTTTCAGACAAAAGCTTGCCTTCATTTAGCTCTTTATCGTCTATTACATTTGCACGAACAACTACTTTGTTGATATCGCCCGCTCTTAGACCTTTTATGACGCCACTACTATCTAGGTCTATCCAGTTTTCATTATCAAGTGAGTACTGAATTTTATCGTAGTCTTTGCCGTAAGTCGCCTCTCCACTAAATTTAAGCTTCACATCGATTTTTTGATCCACATCAGCCTCTGCTACATCACCCCTTAGCTCAAATATTAAATTGTTATGTTCCCACATATTCGATCTTTCATGGTTTTCGATCTGAAAGCCTTGTTTGCCATATATGCCTATGTTTTTTACATATTTTGAGTCATATTCATGTATATATTCTGGCTCTGGATCAGGCGCAGGCTGTGGAGTTGGCTCTGGCTTAGGTTCAGGTTTTGGTTCTGGCTTAGGTTCTGGTTTTGGTTCTGGCTGAGGCTCAGGTTGTGGAGCTGGATTTACAGGCTCGACTGGTGTAGGCTCTGGCTTAGCACCAAGATCGACATTGATACCATCTTTCACATCTATATAGCCTTTTCTCGTATAAGATCTGCCATTTTCCTGAAAACTAAAGTCGCCCTCATATCTTGTAAAGCCTTCTTTTAAACCTCTTCCGGACTCTGAAAGCTTAAAGCCTGCTAGCTCTACTCCGCCAGCTGCCTCTGTAACTGCCAAGATATGTTGTTCTTTATCGCTATTTCTTATATCAAGCATATCATATAGATCTTCTAGTTTTAGGCTGACCTTCTCGTTGCCAGTCACTTGTAACTCTTCAAAGCTCTTAAATTTATTAAAATCAACATTGCCGTCTATCACAAGCGTATCGGTATCATAGCTAGTGCCACCATTTATCGTAGTGTATCCATTAAGCTTCATAGCTTTTGAGACGACGACTTTATCTTCGCCGTTACCAAGATTAACCGTCATATCGTTTAAAGTGCCTGATCTTAGCTCTAAAGTATCATCTGTATCTGCAAAATTCCACTTTGTAGCATTTTCTGGGAAGTTGCCATTTACCTTTGTATCTTCAACTACTACGTGAGTTTTGTAGATAGTGTTGAGATTTACATCATCAAGAGTAGATGATTTTAAATTTAGATCGAAATTTAGTGGATTTCTATTTACATCAGTACCTGTGTTGGTCTCTGTGCCTATGTTGATGCCCTTTAAAGTTGAGTTTTCAACATTTACGGTATTGTTTTTTGATTCGGCGATGATGTGGTTGGCTGAATTTTTGTATGTTGAGTCGATATCAGCGTATTTGATATTTATCTCATCTCTATCGCCTGAGCCAGTTCTTAGGTACATATCTGTCATTTTTACATGATTATCTTTTGTGCCATTTAAATTTAATACATCATTTCCGCTATCAAGCGTGAAGCCACTTTGATAAGGATCGGTGCCTATGTAAGTTCCGCCGTTTAAATTTACAGTGTCGTTGTCTGCGCCAGTTTCGACGTGAAGTCTCTCGTGTCTTCCGCCATTTATATTTATGGTGTCATCTCCGCCTTGGGTATTGATATTTAGCCAGTTTAAATTTGAGTTATCGGCATTAATAACATCTTTTCCATCGTTGTAATATACATTTTCACCAAATTCTATGCTGCTAGCCACGTCGCCAGCTTTGTGACTTACGATTGCGTCTTTGAAATTTAGTGTATTGTCGCCGTTATCTTTAAATTTGGCGTCAAAAGATGAGTTATTGTGAAATTCGCTAGTAACTGTGACGTTGTGATCGTTATCTACTATATATTCGCTATTTGTAGCTTTTGCGCTGCCGACGCTAAATTCTAAAGTCACGCTCTCTTTAAAGTCGCCATTGTTTTCAACGCCTTTATCCGCGTCTTTGAAGATCTTATTTGTAGTATCAAGTGTGCCTTCGTTTTGATCGTGATCGTTTGTCACAGCGACACGCACGCTTACGTTGTTGATATCGCCTGCTCTTACATCTTTTATCACGCCGCTATCATCTAGCTTTTGCCAAGTTTTGCCACCATCAAGCGAGTACTCTGCATTTTCATAGTCTTTGCCAGCAGTTGCATCTCCGCTAAATTTAAGCGTCACATCTACCTTTTTATCAGCATCAGCCTGCGCTACTTCGCCTTTTAGGTTGTACTCTAGGTATGATTTGTCATCTGAGCTTCTTGGGTCCGAGCTCTTTTCGTAGCCAAATTCTGTCTTGTTTTCAACCGAGATGTTTTTGACTATATCTTTATTTTCATCAGGTTTAGGTTCTGGTTTTGGCTCTGGCTGTGGCTGTGGTTTTTCAGGTTCTGGAGTTGGTTCAGGTTTTGGTTCTGGAGTTGGCTCTGGTTTAGGCTCTACTGGCTTTGGCTGCGGAGTTGGAGCTGGGGTTGGAGTTGGATTTTCTGGTTGTGATGGCTCAACTGGGGCTACAGGTGCAATGGCAGAATTTATATCACTATCTGAACCATCAAAAACATCACTACCGCCACCTTTTACCTCTTGGTTAGTTAGTTTTACAGCGCCAAAAGTATCTGAAAGTGATCTAAAGCTAGCTGATACATCAGAGCTCTCATGACCACCATGCTCAAACCTCGTCTCGCCAAGGCTCACGCCGTCTCCGCCTCTGCCACCGCTATTACCGCCAGCGGCACTCTCCTCGAGATTTGCTAAATTTTCACCTTTTAAAAGGGCTTTTTGTATAGCTGCTACCTCTTTGTCTGAACTAAGATCGTTATTTAAATTTAGAGTTTCGCCATCTTTTAGCTCGAACTCTTTGCCGTCGTTTGATGCGATAGTTACCTTTGCGCCGTTTGCTTTAACAACGTCGCCCTCGTATAAACTATCTCCCGCGACAACAACTCTTTCGTTGCCATTTTTATCTATAACTACTACTTCCTTGGAGCCAAGAATGTTTTTAATAACACCTACTTTAACAGCCATCGCTGCCTCCTTTAAAATCAATTTGACACATTATAAATATTTCTTTTAAATATAAAGTAATGTAAATATGATGTTAATTCATAAGATTACGCTGTTGCAGTGGGTTTTAAAATTTAAATTTTTGATAAATATAAGCAAGATCCCAAAAGGGATCTAAAATTAAAGATCGACGTGAATGTCTTCTTTTATATCTATATATACTGTACCTTGACGATCACTACCGTCTGCTAAGTGCGTATTATAGGCACTTTCATATCTATGGTAGCCATTTTCTGCTCCGCTAGTTTCGCTAAAACCATTAAGTTTTACGGTCCCATGCGCTTCACTAAATTTAACTACATTAGAACCATTGTCTAAAATGTCACTTAAATGAGCCACATCATTGCCATTTAATGTCACATAAGCACCGCTCGTTACTTTTAATTCTTCAAAGCCAGAGACCTTTGAGAAGTCAATATTATTATCAAGCACAAGAGTATCATAGCCCTTGCCACCAAATATTTGAGTATTATTATCTATATCTGTTCTTGTCATAGTTAAACTAACTGTATCGTCGCCACCACCTAGATAAAATTTAGAATTTTTTATGATAGCTGATGTCACATTTAAAGTATCATTTTGATTATCTGAGAAGTAAAATTCGTTATTTTTACCATGAAATTCTGAGTCGTCTATGTGCATATTGACCTTGTTGTTTCTGCCGTCAAATTTAACGTCACCCATAAATTTTGGCCCAAGAAAATTCATATCAAAAAGCGGCGTATGATCTAAATTTGCGTGCGAGCCTTTTATATCTATCTCGCCGTCTCCACCGCACACTTTTATATTCATAGTGGTCTTTTCGCCGTCGTTTGCTTCGATAGTAGTGTGTCCGTTAAAGATAGTGTTGTCCATATTTAGCGTATCTACTTCGTTTGGATTTGTAAAGCTAGAAAGAGAAATTTTCGTATCACCAAAAAAGCCCACCCAGTCGGTGTTTATAGTGTCATTTCCTCCGCCAAGACTTATATCAACGCCGTTTTTGATTTCACATCTTTGGATATCTATAACGTCGTTATCTAGACCTGTATGAATGGCAGCATTTTCCATCGTCGCACCATAAATTTTCACGCTATCATCGCCGTCATTTGTATATAAAAGCGTATGATCTTTTATGCCGACATTGTTTCTTATCTCTATCTCGTCGTTGCCAGCCCCAGCGTCAAATCTCAGCCCTCTAACCTCGATATTATCGTGAATTCTTAGCTTGTTGTCGCCATCTCCTGCGTCTATCTTGGCATCATTTACGATAGATCTTGTCATATCGACTATGTCGTTGCCATTGTCAAAACGCACATCGTTTGCGCTCGTGGTTGCGTCTGCGATGTTTAAAATTTGATCCTGCGCTTTTGGCCTTGCATATGCCACCCTTCGTCCATATAGCTCAGCAAGAAATTTCTCAGGCTCAAGTATCTCAAGCGACTTTACCTCCTCTATAATCCTCACGTGAGGGTCATTTTGCCCACCATTTTGGATCACGCCACCGCTTAAATTTAGTCCCTCTTTCTCAGCTACTTCTACGCTCATATTAATCCTTTCTTAAAAAAATTGACTTTTGGATTTTAATAAGCGTTTTTAAATCACATTGAAATATAAATTATATTGATTATCAAAAGAAATGCCTAAATTTAGGCTTTTTGTATAAAAATTTTATTAAATGAAGCAAGGGGAGTTTAGACCCAAAAAATGGGTCTAAAATTTACATTGAAGGATTTATAGTGATATCATTTTCTATTGTAAGAGTAAATGTCTGACCGCCATCATTTACGCTATATACGTGGTTTCCATTGCTATCTTCTTTACCAGCACTTGCTATTTCAGATGAGCCTTCTTCAAATTTACCAACACCTTCTACACCTTTTACGATTAACGATGTCGCACCTTCTCCACCGACATTTTTTATGAAATTTGCGATATCTGAGGCATTATGAAATATAAATTTAGCATCAGCATTAATATCTGACATATCAAGCACCTCAAAGCCACTTATCTTGCCAGCATTTGTCGTATTAAATGATGCGTCATGAACTTTTAGCGTATCTATGCCATCGCCTCCATTTATAGCAGTGCCATTTAGGCTTACGTCCTTGCCAAGATCGACTAAGTCGCTGCCGTCGCCACCTGAAAGGTAGGTGTTGGTTAGTGTCACGTTATCAGCTATATTGATAGTATCGTTGCCTTTGCCTGAGTTGATGTTTGATGCATCATCATTGTGAGCCATCTCACCTGCAGCTGGACTTAAATTTACACTTGATGTGCCAGTTAGATCAGCGTTGATATTTATCGTATCGTCTCCACCTTGAGTGAAAATTTTAACATCAGTATTATCATGAGTGCCAGCTCCAATAGTCACGCTATCGCCGTCATCTGCGGTATTTATAGTAACCCTTCTAAGCTCAGCGTTATCGATAGTCACAGTTTTTACGCCAGCATTTCCAACGCCTGCACCCTCTATGTTTGTATCAACTAGACCAGTAGCCTTTGCGACATTTAGCGTTACGTTGCCATTTTCAAGCATAATGTTTGAATCCACCATAGAAACATCACCATCGACATTTACATGGTCATCTCCGCCATTTGTGTAGATGATAGCCTTGTCAAATGAGCTATTTCCAGAGACGTTAATAGTGTCATTTCCACCGCCTGCGCCGATATATGTGCTATATCCATCGTTTGAGATCATGGTGACATCTTTTAAATTTATCTCATCATCACCATATCCAGTCTCAATGGCAGCGTTGTTAAATTTAGCGCCAGCAACATCTACACTATCTCTATCGTCACTTATTCCAGCATCAGCTGAGCTAGTGTTTATCTTAGTATTTGAAATTTCAGCGCCTCTTTCGATAGTTAGTGTGTCGCGACCTTTGCCCATCTCTATGTAGTTTGAGTGAATTCCAGCTTGGTTAGCTACTGGATTTGCCACATGAGCTGGTGAGCTTATAGGGTCATTGTGTGCGGCACTATTATTTTTTATTTCAGTGCTACCTTTGATAGTTAGGCTATCATTACCCTCACCTGTGTAGATATCCATAACATCTGCTTTGGTATCTTGAAGTACGATCTTATCATCACCATTGCCACTTTTTATTTCAGAGTTATATATGCCTGCACTGATGAAATTTAGCATGTCGCCCGTGTCTGAGTCGCCTGTATCGATATCAACTCTGCTGATACTTGCGTCAGTAACATTTATAGTGTCGTCGCCCTCGCCTGTTTTTATAAAGCTATCAGTTCTGCTTCCTGCATACTCGGTTAGATCAGTTGTTCCGTTATTAGTAACATAAGCATACATATCGCTTTTAATATTTACAGTGTCATTATCAGCACCAGTATCTATTTTTGTATTTTTTATAAGCTGATGATTATCGCTTTTTTCGATATTTACAGTATCGTTGCCACTCCCTGTTTTAAACAAGACATCGTCCAAAATCGTACTGCCAAGGCTTGGGCCAGAATTATCTTTTATAGTAAATACATCATTACCATCGTGGCTTGTAAATCTTGTACCTGTTACGACAGCTCCATTTATATTGAGTGTATCTTGATTTTTCTCTCCACCAGCATTTCCAAGGTCTATCCTAGTATTTTCTACAACAGCTTCTCTTTCTATGTTAAACACATCGTCGCCATCGCCCATTTTTATAACATCATTAGCATCTTTGTTTAGCCAATTTACACCACTTGAAAAAACAACTTCCTCTTTGATAGTTATAGTATCATCACCATCTTTTGTATCTATGATGGTTTTCATACTATCGCCATTGTCTGGATCAGAATTTACAAGAGCAGGGTTTAAACCCTCTGTAGTCGCATCTATATTTTCTGTGATATTTACATTATCATCATTATCAATGATCTTGCCCTCAGCCTCGCCAGATGTGATAGCAGCGTTGTTTGTAGTCACGCTAAGAGTTACACCCTCTTTATAAACGCCGTAGTCTTTTATGCCAGGAGCGATATTTGCGCCTAGATCCTCGCTGCTTGCGCCCTCGTTTTGGTTGCCAGCTGTTTGACCGTAGTCATCTATCACTTGCACCCTAACCTTTACATTTGCGATATCGCTTGGTGCCACACCACTTATCGTGCCGCCATTTTGTATCGCAGTCCAGCTATTTCCACCATCAAGTGAATACTCCATAGCGTTTGAGTAGTCTCTGCCTGCACTTGCACCACTTAAATTTAGCGTTAGATCAGTAGGTGTAGTTGAGCTTGTAGCAGCTGATAGGCCTAGATTATAGACTAGATACTCGTTTGGAGTTGCCTCTCTTGCCTCGCCACTACCATCAAGTGATACACTTAGTGCAACAGGTGTAGCTGGAGTGACTGGAGTTGGTGGCGTGACAGGTGTCACTGGAGTTACTGGAGTTACTGGTGTAACAGGGGTTGTTGGGTTTGTTGGGTTTGTTGGGTTTGTTGGGTTTTGTGGTACAACACTATCGCCCTCGCCATTGTCGTTATTATCAGCATAACCGCCGATTGGGCTATTAAAAGAGTCAAAAGCTCTGTTTGCATCGGTTAAATTTCTAAAATTTTCATTGATATTTGCGTAGTGGCCACCCTCAGCAAAGCTAGCAGCGCCTAGACTTACGCCATCTCCGCCAGCTCCACCAGCTGCTGCGTTACCACCAGCTGCTGTCTCTTCAAGATCTGTGATGTTTGCGCCATTTAAAAGAGCGTTTTGAAGCGCTGCGATCTCTGGGTTAGCACTTTGTGCGTTTGCTACCTCTTTTGGATCAAGCGAGATAGTATCTTCGCCTACTACTGAGACCTCCTTGCCGTCATTTGCAACGATGACTACCTTCGCATCAGCTGAAGTTGTCTTTATGCTCTCGCCCTCATACAAGCTATCGCCAACTTTTAAAATTCTCTCATTTCCACTTTTATCAACTGCGATCACTTCAGTTTGACCTGAAATTGATTTTATACTTCCTAGTTTTGCTGCCATGTTCATCCTTGTTAAATTTTTTGTCGCATTTTAATGAATTTTATAATTCATGTATATTGTACCCAGGTACAATAAAGCCCTTAAATTCGGCATTTGTGACACATGTATGACAATTTTACGTTATCAATTTATATATCATTTTGATCAAAATGAGGCAAATTTCATTTTATCCGTCTTATCTTTTAAGAGAGAGTTAAATTTAACGTGTTATTTGCGTTATAAAACTTATTAAAAATTTTCTTTTAAATTTTGTAAAAACTTTTAAAATTTTTGATACTTTAGATGTGATAAAATCCTCTCAAATTTTAAAAAAGGATCAAATTTGAGAAGCGATATAATCAAAAAAGGCTACACAAGAGCCCCACACCGCTCACTTTTACGTGCGACTGGGCTAAAAGACGAGGACTTTAATAAGCCATTTATCGGCGTTGCAAATAGTTTTATAGAGATTATCCCTGGGCACTTTTTCTTAAACAAATACGCACAAATTTTAAAAGATGAAATTCGCAAAAATGGCTGCGTGCCGTTTGAGTTTAACTGCATAGGCGTAGATGACGGCATCGCGATGGGGCATAAGGGCATGCTATATAGCTTGCCTAGCCGCGAGATCATCGCAAATTCTATTGAGACTGTGATGAACGCGCACGCACTTGACGCGCTTGTTTGTATGCCAAACTGCGATAAGATCGTCCCTGGCATGGTTATGGGCGCTTTAAGGGTCAATGTCCCAACCATTTTCGTAAGCGGCGGCCCTATGAAAAAAGGTCACACAAAAGATGGCAGGCCGATCGATCTTGCGACTGCGTTTGAGGCGGTTGGCAAATTTGAGACCAAAGAGATAGACGAGGCTGAGCTAAGAGATATCGAGTGCAACGCATGTCCAAGTGGCGGCAGCTGCAGCGGTATGTTTACGGCAAATTCTATGAACACGCTTTGCGAAGCGATGGGCATAGCGCTCCCTGGCAACGGCACTATCTTGGCACTTACTCCAGAGCGCGAGGAGCTCATCAGGCAGGCTGCTCGCAGGATCTGCCAGATCGCCCTTGATGAGAAATTTAAGATAAGAAACATACTAAATGAAAAGGCGATCCGCAACGCGCTTGTCGTTGATATGGCGATGGGTGGCAGCAGCAACACCGTCCTTCACATGCTAGCCATCTCAAGAGAAGCTGGTGTAAATTTAGACATAAAAGAGCTAAATAAGATCAGCCAAAACATCGCTCACATCGCAAAAATCAGCCCAAGCTTGCCAAACGTGCACATGGAGGATGTCGGCAGGGCTGGCGGTATGAATGCGGTGATAAAAGAAATTTCACGCAGAGACCATGGCATGTTAAATTTGGACAACCTAACAGTTAGCGGCGAGACTTTGGGCGAGCGAGTACGTGCTAGTGACATCAAAGATGAAAGCGTCATCCACAAGGTGGAAAATGCCTACTCACAAGTTGGCGGACTTGCCATTTTGTTTGGAAATTTAGCCGAGCAAGGCTGTGTCATCAAGACAGCTGGCATCGTTGGTGAGCGTAAATTTAGCGGCAAAGCGGTCTGCTTTAACTCACAAGATGAAGCGATAGCTGGCATCTCAAGCGGTAAAGTAGATAAAGGCGACGTCGTCGTCATCCGCTACGAAGGCCCACGCGGAGGCCCTGGCATGCAAGAGATGCTAAGCCCTACTTCACTCATCATGGGACGAGGCCTTGGTGCGGATGTGGCGCTCATCACAGATGGTCGCTTTAGCGGGGCGACAAGAGGTCTAAGCATCGGTCACGTAAGCCCAGAAGCAGCTGAGGGCGGCATGATAGGCTTGCTAAAAGACGGAGACATCATCGATATAGACGTCGATAAATACGAGATAAACGTTCGTCTAAGCGAAGCTGAGATCGCAAAAAGAAGAGCGGAATTTAAACCAGTCGATAAGGCGCTAACCTCTCGCTGGCTAAGGCAGTATCAAAAACTAGTCACAAACGCAAGCAATGGTGCTATTTTGGAGGCGTAGTTTAAAAACTATCAAATTTAAGCCTAAATTTTAGGCTTAAATTTACTTCACTCCGTGCCAAAGAAGGCGGTTTTTGCCTAGTTTTGTGTCGATGCTCTCTTTTATAATGGAGCAGATATACTCTTTTGAAAGCCCTATGGCCTCCTCCAAACTCTTGCCCTTTGCAAGGTAACAAGCAAGCGCCGTTGAGAAAGTGCAACCAGTGCCGCTCATCACAAGCGGGCTAGCAAGCGGGGTTTTGAAATTTTGCAGTGAGCCATCTTTTCTATAAAGCGTATCTATGCTGCTATCCTCACTTACATGTTTTTTCACGATGATATCGCAAGGCAGATCTTTGAAATTCCCTCCAAAAAGGACGTTTGCTTCGTCTAAATTTGGCGTGGCGACGGTGGCAAGCTTCATTAGCTCTTTTAGCTTTTCTACTGCGCTATCTTTTATGAGCTTGTGGCCGCTCTTTGAAACGCAGACTGGATCAAGCACGACTTTTGCCTTTTGGGTGAGTAAAAACTCATGCACCACGTTCATTATCTCCTCGCTAAAGAGCATACCGATCTTTATGGCATCAAAGCTAAATTCCTCCGCCAGCGTGCAAAGTTCATCTTTAACAAAGCTAGGTTCAAGACAAACTACACTTTTTATCGCGTCTGTGGTCTCAGCAACTAGCGAAGTGACCGCCGTTGCGCTATAGCAGTTTAGCCTAGCGCATGTCTTTATATCAGCCTGAAGCCCTGCTGTGCCGCTATTGCAAGAGCCTGCGATGATTAAAATTTTCTTCATCGTTTTCCTTTTGTAAATTTTGGCTTATTATAAGGGATATTAGTTAATTTTTAGGATAAGAAATTTGAGCCAAGAGGCTCAAATTTATGAAAGTTTGTTTAGATCGTTATCGATCTCAATATATATCGTAGTTGCGTCAAAATTTGCATGCTCGTAAGAGTTATCTACTTTTAGCTCATTTGAGTCAGATAAAATCTCATCATTTGCGCTATGTTTGTCTGCTAAATTTTCACTGCTTTCAAGGCTATTTGAGCTATTTTCAGCCTCATTTGGCTGCGTTTTTGCAAACATATCTTCTACTTTTTCATTCATCTGATCAAGTATCTCAGCGTAGTTTTCTCCAAGAAGTGCTCTAAAAAGTGCATCAGTATCGATGCTATTTTCAGCGCTAGTATCAGCACTTACCACGCTACTATCAAGCCATATCGTGTCATATCCATTTAGCGATATGTCGCTACCATCTACTGCTGTGATAGTCACGCTCGCACTTTGGCTCTCACCCTTTATACTCTCACCTATATAAACCTCATCATCTACGTTTAGAACTCTTACACGGTCGTTTTTATCTATCGCTATAACATCAGATGTGACGCTTTTTACCTTGCCGGCTACAGCTGCCATCTTTATCCCTTATTTTTATTTTTGATTTATTCTAGTGTTTTTTATTAAATTTGTATATTGTACTTTGGTACAAAGATGGTTTTTAAAGGCGTTTTTTGGGAGTAAAAATAGAAATTTAAAAGAAGAAATTTGGGCTAAAAAGCCCAAATTTTATACAAGTTGTTTGTTTATATCGTTATCGACGTCTATATAGATAGTTGTCGGAGTAGCTGAGCTTGTTTGACCCTCATATCTTGTATATCCAGCTTCGACACCATTTTGATCTGCAGTTTTAGTAAATCCTTTTAATGAAACGCTATCATTGTTATCGCCACTTATTTTTAAGATAGTATTTACATCATCAGTGATGCTAAATACATTATCTGCTTTTAAATTTAGTAGCTTAACAGCTTGGTTGTCATTGCCATGCTCATCCATGCCAAGTTGGATCTCTTCAAAACTCTTGATCGCGTTATTCAAGCCTTTGTTGTCTATCTTATCAAAGTCGATAGTGCCATCCTTTGCCACTGGACGCATGATAAGCGTATCTGTACCAGTGCCGCCATCAAGGCTTTGAGATAGAGCTGCTCTTGGATTATCAAAGGTAAATACAACCTTATCATTGCCAGCGCCAGCATTTACTAGATCGCCTTTGTTCATGCCAGTATAGCCACTTCTGCCAGCATCGATGTAGTCGTTGCCACTTCCTGTGGTTATGACGTCGTTGTTGTCACCAGTGATGATTACGTTGTTGCCGTTGCCTGTGCGAATTTCGTTTTCACCGCGTCCTGCGTGTATGACATTATCGCCATTTCCAACATTGATAATGTCGTTACCTTCACTTGTTGTGATGACATTGTTATTGTTGTTATTTTCTGCATCTACTGTTGTATTTTTAGCGATATCAGAAATTTGTAGATAGACATCGCTTGCTTTTACTTCGCCGTTAAATACTGCTTCGAAATTTCCATTATCATCAAGCGTTACAGAATTTGCAGTTATGATGTGTCCATCAGCACCTCTTAGCGTTATGCTATCTTTTAGAGCTATGCCTTTTACTGCCTCTTCAAAGTGCTCTTTTAATGTATAGCTTGCACCAACTCCATTTTCACTTAAATTTCCACTCCATGTGGTTTTATTTGTAGCTGCATCGTAGCTTAAATTTGAGTCTTTTATCGTTGCAGCTGTTGCATCGATCGTAAATCTGATAGAGTTGTAAAGTAGCTCATCTCCACCTTGATATTTACCATCGATAGAAATTTTATAAACGCCATCAGCCATCTTGCCAGCGGCATCAAGTCTGTTATTATAGCCTGTAAGTCTATTGTAGTGATCAGGCGTTACATTGCCTATCGGTTTTTCTATCGCTTGAGATAATAGATCTTTTGAAACACCTGTATCGATGTTGGTTGCTACAAATCTAACATCGCCAGTGCCCCATGATATGCCTCTACCACTATTTAAAAACTCACTTACAGTTTGATTATTGCTAGCATTGCCAGCTGTTGCATCTTCTGGGATCACAGCTCTTAGGTATGGTATAGCGTCGTTTGAAACGATCCTTGAGCCATCAGCTCTAAAGCCATCCTCGCTCATATCCATAGTGCCCCACAACTTCTCAGCCGAGCGGTTGTTTGCATTTGTAGTTGTATCATTGCCGTTTTCAAACTGTGTCATAGTTGGAACTAAAATTTCATTTACATGAGTATATTTTGTACCAGCTTTATCAGTCATCTCAACTTCGATCTTATCGCCTAGTTTTATCTTGTGATCGTACTCAAAGCTTAGCACACCATTAGTTGGCTTAGTTGTGCCAACAGAGATTACGTTAGTAGTTCCATCAGCTGTTACTATTTTTATACTCTCGATCTTATCGCCATCCTCATAGTTTTTGAGGTTAAAATTGATCGTATGGTGTTGCCCCTCTTCGTCATTTTCGATGATCTTGATGTTTTCTATAGTAACTGGCGTCTTATCAACTACAAATTCGCTAACTATCGTGCTCTTATCGCCATTTGCAAAGACAGCTGTTGCTTTGATATTGTAGTTGCCTTCCTCTAAGTTATCAGATGTGACTTCAAATTTACCATTTGCAAATTCGCTTTGGCTAAGCTCTTTTGTAAAGACTTCATGTCCATTTTTATCAAGCACAGTGATGATCGCTTTAGTTGCGCTGCTATCTATGCTGCCCGTAAATGTCGGAGTCTTGTCGCTTAGTACTGGTAGTGGTGCATTAGATGAAAATTTATCAGTTTGAGCGATGTCATCAGTTGTAAATTTATAATATTTAGTTGCGTCATTTATACCTGTATTTGTATTTGCACTTACAACGCTTGCGTCATCATCGATAGCGTCTATTAGGTCTGTATTAGCGACATTTAGCTTAGTTGATGATGCCTGCGCCTCGTTGCCTACAAGGTCGCTAACCTTAGCTGTGTATGTCGCTTTTGGATCGCTTGTTTTAAACTCAACTTCATATTTGCCATCCACCACTTTAGCTGTATGGCTCTCGCCTGTGCTTGATGTGACAGTTACGATCTGTCCGTCTTCTACATTATCCACAGTTCCTGTGATCTTTTGAGTTACTTTATAGACATTTCTTGTTACTGTATCTACGTAGCTGTCAAAGTCGGTTGAATTTAGTTTTATGCCACTTGCCTCTGAGCCAAGTATGCTCTCAGGTCCGCCATCTTTTGAAACAGTTAGTTTTAGCTTGCCCCAAAAGATGTAGTTTGCATAGCTCATATCAAAATCATAGTAACCTGCTTTATCAACGTGTAAAGTTGTAACTGTGGCTCTATTTCCCGAGTGGATAGTGTCATAATCAACCATAGTAACGCCATCAACCTTAAATCTTACGCTATCATCAGTGCCTTTTGCGTCAAATTTATAATCCCCTGGCTCAAGATACATAGTGCCTTTTAAATTTACCATCGCACCAGCTGTTGTGTTTTTGCCATTAGGAGCATCTCTTACGATATGAATATCGCTACCTTTTGCGTTGTCGATAAAGTACTCAAGCGCTTTGAAATTTGGAGCTACCCACTCATTATTTGGAGTTACTACATTACCATCAAGATCGACCGTGCCTATCTTATTATGAGCGCCATCTAGTCCTGAGACTGTTCCAGCATCGCTATCAACATTATCTCTATCACCGCCTTTACCTTGTTGGAAATTTAGCTCTTTTGCTTTAAAGCTTGCCCAAGGCTTAGTGTTGTTCATATAGTATTCGACAAAATCATTTTGCTTCATGCCGTTATGAGCGTATGTTGTATTATTAAAGGCATAAGGTCTTAGCTCAGTACCTCTTACGCCTTCTTCATAGATGTGGTTAAACCAGAAATTTCCTTTTAGTCCGCTACTCATCTCAGACTCTTTAACAAGACTCATCTCGGTTTCAACGTTTATAGTTATTTTTGCAACTGTATCAAGCACGAAACTACCAGTATCGGTTGCAGTATTGCCGTCTCTTCCAGTTGCTACTACTTTTACTTCATAGTCGCCATCATGGCTACCATTTACGCTTAACTCATTAGTTGTAAATTTAAATTTACCATCAGCATAGTCGCTTGGATTTAGAGTTTTTGTAAAGACTTCGTGTCCGTCCTTGTCAAGCACGCTAACAACCGCTCTTACAGCAGTAGGCTCAACTGTGCCACTTATAGTTGGAGTAGCGTCATTTGTGCGAGGTACGCTTGGTGCGTCTAGGCTGTAATCGCCTTTTATAGTTCCAAAATCATCAGTTAAAGTTTTTATATCAACGCTGATTGGAGGTATGACTGGGGCAACAGGGGTTGCATCGCCTGCGTCATTGCCGTCATTGTAGCCGCCGATTGAGTTTTCTGGAGTTTGAAAGGCTCTATTTGAGTCAGGTAAATTTCTATAATCATCAGTGATATTTGAGTAGTGACCACCCTCTTCAAAGCTAGCTGCACCTAAGCTTACGCCGTCTCCGCCAGCGTTGCCACCTTGGTTACCACCAGCTGCAGTCTCTTCAAGATCAGTGATGTTTGCACCATCAAGAAGTGCTTTTTGTATAGCGCTTACATCAGCTACGCTATCGTCGCCAAAGCTATCGTTATGAGCTACGCTCTTGTCTAAATTTAGGGTATCTTTTCCGATGATCGCGATATCTTTACCATCGTTTGCAGTTATGACTACTTTTGAGTCAATATCAGTTGTTTGTATAGTCTCACCAAGAAAAATTTCATCGCCTACTTTTAACACTCTTTGTGTGCCATCCTTTGCAGTTGCGATTACACTTGATCCTTGTGAGATGCTTTTTATAACGCCTATCCTTGTTGCCATATTGTTTCCTTATTTAAAAATTTTGAACGTATTTTAATATCTTAAAAGAGCTTTGTAAATTGTACTATGGTACTAAATTTTGAAATTTTGTAAGAATTTGCCCTAGTTTTGGGAGACTAGGGCATGAAATTTAAGAGTGTAAGACTATTTCGTCTTTTATCTCGATGGTAAATGTATTGGTGCCAGAAGTTGCCGTAAATGTTGTATATCCACCGCTTGACGCACCTGGTGTAAAGTCGTCCCTACTCATATGTACATGATCGCCATCTTCACCATCTATCCTAAGTGTGTTGCTCGCGTTTCCACGAGTGATATTTAGCACGTCATCTAGTGTTAAATTTAGCGTTACCTTGTTTTCACTGCCACCAAGACTAACCTTTTCAAAGCCAGCTACCTTGCTAAAGTCGATATTTCCAGCAAGATCTAGCGTATCAGTGCCTGCACCACCTTGGATGATGATGCCGCCATGCTCCAACTTGCCAGGCCCCCCTTGGAAAGTCATAGCATCGTCATTAACAACTGCATCTTTTCCTATATGTATGATGTCGTTGCCACTACCTAGGTTAATAGCACTTACGCCAGGGCTATACATACCGCCCCCTGCTTTTTCTAGACCGCCATTTAAATTTACAACGTCATTACCATCACCCATTTCTATGCCAGCATTTTTAAGAACAGCACCTTTTTCGATATTTAATGTATCGTCTCCTTTGCCCATTCCTATGCCAATACTGTGACTAACGAGGTTATTATCGCTACTCGTATAAGTACCACCAAGCGTAGTGCCTGCACCAAATGTTATAGTGTCGTTGCCATCAGCAGTATCTATGCTTAAGCCACCGGATTTGTTTTCGCCATTGAAATTTATGGTGTCATTGCCATTTCCGGTATCTATATCGGCATAGCTTGAAGCGTCAGCCTTGCTTAGGTTGTTACCACCATTTAAATTTATCGTATCGTCGCCGTCTCCATATCTGAGGCCAACCCTATTTGTAGCAACTAAATTTGATATGTTTGCGACCGATGAGACGCCGCTAAATGAACCAATACTAGCTTGATCTACTGTAATATCATCTATAACGATATCTTTAGATGAAAAGTAGTTAGCCCCACCAGTGTATGATCCACCTTTTACTTCAAGATGATCTTGTGCTTTAGCTGTGACGTGATCTCCTATGATATTAGTAAGTTTGACATTTTGCACGCCAAGATTAACATCTGCGGCGGTATTTACGCCAAAATTTATCTCTACATTTCTAAATGTAGAGTCTGAAAATTCTACATTACTAGTTTCGCCAGCTTTTGTGTAGCTAGTTGCTGTATCTAAGCGAACATCTTCTAAGGTCACATGGCTTCCCTTGGCGGTATTTTCTCCAGCGTTCATATTTATAAACACTTTTTCAACTTTTACGCCATCTTTAAAATTTACAGTATCGTCGCCATCACCCATAGAAACAGTGTTTTTATTTCTCCAGTCAGAGCCTACACCGGTAATATTTGCATTTATATTTAGCTCATTAGTACCCGAGGCATCATGTGCGTTGTAGCTTGGGTCATTTGTTGTTGCACCAAGATTAATTGAAGCTTTGTTCATGGTTAGATCAGCATTGATATTTACCACATCATCGCCACTATAAAGATCTATACTTGTACTATTAGCATTTGAGCCGCTATTTGCTGTGCCACTAATAGTAACCTCTTTATCAAAATTTACCACGTCGTTACCTGAGCCGGTATTTAAGTGTAAATTCTCTAAATTTGCTTTTATGCTAACCGTATCATCACCATCATTTGTGTTTAAATTTGTATGGTTTGCGATATTGCCTTTGATATCTTTATTTAGCTCGATGTTGTCGTCATTATCTATTATTTTGCCTTCGGCCATATTTGCGTTAGTTGTTGGTAGCAGATAACTACTGCTTGGCGTGACACTTAGTTTCACACCCTCTTTAAATACAGCAAAATTATCAACCATATCAGTTTTTTGTACGTTGTCGATAGTCATGCTTTGAGGGCCAGTATTCTCACCCTCGTTTTGGTTATGATGTAAAGGGCCTTTTGTGGTGTCTTGGCCGTTATCGTCAAGCACCTTTATCCTTACTTGCACTTTTGAGATGTCTTCTATATTTACGCCAGTTATCGTGTAGCCTGATAGTGGCTGAAATGTCGCACCATTGTCAGTTGAGTATTCAACTACGTTTGAATAATCCTCTCCTCTAGTGCCACCAAGGAAATTTAAACCTAGATCTGTGGTCTCGCCACTTGGGCTTACTGGAGTGCCTGATAGACCTAGTTTATAAACAAGATAGTGTCCGCCCTCGCCGTTTGCTCCTGCGCCACTCTCTCTTGCCTCACTATTAGCAGGATCTAAGCTAGTAGTGATCTCTACTGCACCAGGACGAGGCGTGATGACTGGAGGATTAGCAGGTGAAGGAGTGCCTGGAGTTACAGTGACGCCAGGAGTGCTTGGAGTACTTGGAGTTGATGGCGTTACTGGAGTGCTTGGTGTGACAGGCGTAGCTGGTGAGATAGGAGTTGTCGTATCCGCATCTGTGCCTGCATCGTTATAGCCGCCTATTGAGTTTTCTGGGGTTTGAAAAGCTCTATTTGCGTCGGTTAAATTTCTATAGTTTTCATTGATATTTGAGTAGTGACCGCCCTCAGCAAAGCTAGCAGTGCCAAGGCTCACGCCATCTCCAGTAGCGTTGCCACCGCCTTGGTTGCCACCAGCTGCAGTCTCTTCAAGGTCTGCGATGTTTGCGCCGTTTAGCAAGGCTTTTTGGATAGAGGCTATCTCTGGGTTGTCACTAAGTGCATTTGCCTCTTTATCTAGGCTCAGACTTTCGCCATTTTGCAAGCTGACCTCTTTGCCGTCGTTTGCTGCGATCACTGCTTTTGTAGAGCCATTAGCTTTTATCGTTTCGCCTTCAAAAATGCTATCGCCCACCTTCAAGACTCTTTCGTTGCCACTTTTATCAACAGCTACGACTTCACCGCCTAGGATGTTTTTGATAACGCCTAACTTTTGCATCTTAGTGCCTCCCTTTTAATTTTATTGATCTATATCAAGATTTTAGC
>NZ_POYX01000140.1:0-1105 GCF_002913865.1 Campylobacter concisus | reverse complement strand
ACTTCTTTACTAGCATTACCTGCTTGATCAACGATCTTAGCTGTTACGCTTGAAGCTTTGCCATCAACTACTGGTACTTTGATCTCTACATATCCAGTTACTCTGTCATTGTAAGTAATAGTATGTGTTTTTTCCTCACCATTTACAGTGTAGTGGATCACATCATTTTCTTCAGCATCACCTGGGACAGAAATTTGAGCTTTTGTGCTAGTGCTATCGCCATCTTTGCCATTTTCAGCTTTATTTAGCTTGCCATCTTTTGGATTTACATCTTCAACAAATGTAATTGTTGGTTCTGATGGGGCTATTAGATCAGCATTAACTACTACAACCTCTGAGAAGTCTGAGATATTTCCTGCTTTATCTTGTGCTCTTGTAGTATATTTATACTCACCATCTCCTAATTCAGGTAGTTCAAATTTCCAACCACCATGATTATCAGCTGTGACTGTTCCTATAGCTGTTTTATCGCCATTTAGCTCGCTAATCTCATAGATAGTGATGACTGAATCAGGCTCAGCATATCCTTCAAGAGTTGGTGTGCTGTCATTTGTTATAGCAACTTTTGTTTTAGCGTCTAAAACGTTGCCAGTTTGGCTATCTACATTGTCATTTACAGCATCTATTACAGGAGCATCTGCAAATGTATCAACATCAAGTGAAACTCTATCAGATGTTGATTTATTACCTACTTTATCTGTAGCAACTGCTTCAAAGTAGTGCTCTCCATCACCCATAGCTTCAGTTGGAGTAAAGCTCCATTTGCCATTAGCGTCAGCTACTGTTTTACCAACTAGAGTTTTTTCTGTAGTTGTGTAGAAGCTTTCGTAAATTTCTACTGTTGCACCTGGTGCTGCACTGCCTTTGAATGTTGGTAGATTATCGTTTGTTAGACCATTTTTAACATCACCATTTACTACACCACCAGTTACATCATCGATGATCTCATCAATTGTTACTTTAACAGTGCTTGAAGCCTCACCTATCACCTTGCTATCCTTGCCTGGGTTATTAGGGTTATTTGGATTGATGATCTCTGCTGTTACATTGTTATCTTTACCTGGGTTTAGATCAACTGGGATATCAATCTTACCTTTATCGATGT
>NZ_POYX01000139.1:0-5513 GCF_002913865.1 Campylobacter concisus | reverse complement strand
GATAATACTATTATATCTGGTACTTTAATTACAGCATCATTTTTTTTCATCATAGAATTTAAATTTTGAAAAGAAGGTATTTCAACAACATGTGATTCACTGTGCTCTAAACAAGAATTTATACTTGAAAAGAAAGTTTCAAATTCTTTTATGCTTGCATCTAAAAAATCCTTTTCATTCTTAACTATCTCTTCCATATCTTTAGCATTTTTGAAATACTTATTTATGTGTCCAAGATAAGAATTAGCTTTTAAAAATCTATATGCCACCTGCTTTTCGTTCTCACTTAGTGTATCAAAGTGCATAATCGTATTTATTTGATTTTGCTTATCTTGCATAAAATCATTAAAAGTATCTATATCTTTTTGAAATTTTTTAATTCTATCGTTGTCAACCCTTGTAAATGGACTTAAGCTTAATAGATATAGATCTTCATCGTTTTTGGCGTCTATTTGTATAGAGTACTGACTATAGTCTTTTATGCCTTTTAGTTGTTTAGGATCGGTCACCTTCTTATCATCTGCTCTATTTAGACTATCTACTATTTTATAGTTTAATACGTTTTGTAAAAGATGCTCGTTTAGCTTTGCGTTTAGTATCGAAGGAGCATTTGAAATAACAAGATAGTTTTTAGAGATACCGCCACTGTTATTTGTATTGTGAGTATTGTCTTTTGTGGTTAAGGATTTGTCTCTTAAAAGATTTGCAAATTTCAAAGAGTTAAAAAATGGATATTGCATATAGACAAAATTTGCTCTATTTGCAATCACACACTCTTCTATCCTTTTAAGTAAGCTCTCTTCAGTATTATTCTTATCGTTTTTACATATTGATATATTACTCTTTTTGTCTATATTTTCATATTTACTTATCTTTGCATCAAATAGACTTTTTTCATCACCTTCTAATGAAAAATCAGAACAAATTCCGATGTACTCATCATAATTACTTTTTGTATTAGTGGCTGTTATATCAAACCCTGAAAAGTCTATAAATGCTCCACGCTTTTGATCGTCGTTTGTAAAAACTAAGATATTATTAAACGACACTGTATTTAATAGTCCTAGTATAAAACCAAACTTAGTAGCTAGCAAACTCATAACGGGACTAGAAAAAGCATAAGAACCTCTTTTGTTTAGAGAGCTAAAGATATTTTCTGTAGTTTTCAATGCGTCTGGCGCAGATAGCACAATATTTAATAAGCTGAACGATTTTTTAAAATCAGTGATATCAAAAAAATTCATAAAAAATTTACATATCTCTTTTTTGATATAAGTGTCGCCATCCTCTGAAGCTTTCTTAAGATTTTTTTTGATCTCCTCAAAACTCTCTTCTATCGTTTTTATTACTTCATCTCTTTTGCTAAAATTTTCACGAATTAATATAATATTTGCCTTATCTATTAACGCATTTTTTAGTTTATCCAACAAAGCCCAAAGTCTTTTTTCTATTGTATTATATTCTCTGACCAGTATGCTAGATGCTTCCTCAAAATTTTTAACCTCACTGTCATCGTTTTTAACTCTATTGGCAAGATAAATTAATCCATCAACAAATTCTTCTACTGGATCTTGCTCTTCGCTAAGGATTTCTGCATATATACTAGAATTAAGAAGTGTTATCTTGTTATTTTTTTTCGTAATATTTTTATTAAACAAACTAGACTTATCCAAGTATTTATATGTTTTTACAGACAAAGCTTTATTACTATATTGTTTTAGAGAAAATAACCTTGTAATTATTTTATTATATAATGCCTCGCCATTAAACACATTTGGTTCGTAAAAACAATTTAAATCACGACAATAAAAGGTTATATTTTTGTATGTCTCACCATTAACACCAAACTCAAAAAGCAATTCCTCTATGCTTCTAATAATTTTCGTATTATCTAATCTCAAGAACGATCCTTCTCTTTAAATTTATCAACTAACAAGCATTACAAAACTAGTTGTGTTTATATCATTTACATAACCACTATCTAGCCCTTTAGCTATCTCAAGCTCTATACTTTTTGCACCAGTTGGGGTTAAAAATACATTTGTATAAGTTTGCTTGTTTTTATCTGTACTAGAGCTATTAAACTCATCCAAACTAGCAAAAAATCCCACACCGCTTTCAGGGCTATTTGCTTTTTTATAGTTCTCTTTATCAAGTGCGCTAAAATTCTTTGGAGCAACAAATACCAAATTTAGCTTATCCGCCCCGTATCTTAGTTTAAATTCTTTGATATCATAGCGCTTATCGTCATAATTATCCGCCAAAAGAGCCTTTAAATTCTTATCGTCTACGTCTCTTCCCTCGTCTAAATTGAGCTTGATCTTGTTAAAACCATTTTTATCTTCAAATTTTTTATCAAATAGATAGTATGTAGCCACCAAAAGGTTATCACTTTGAGAAGCAAAAGCCTTTACATGCAGTCTTATCACTGGCTTGTTTAAATTTGGATTTACCACCGCTGCATTATCGTTTTCAGAGGTTGGGCTACCTATACTATGAGCCAGCTTTATCCTATTTTCTTTTTTGATACATCTTAGCGGTGAGCTAGTGTTGCTTAGGCACGCTGGCACTAGGTCTTGCATGACCGCATAGTGGTTATTCATACTTTTTAGACTAAGAGCCGCTCTTGGTACGTATGCCACCTTGGTGCAAGGATTATGTGCTGAGCAGCCAACTATCGGTGAGTTGATAAAGTCAATGTCAAGTATCACACCTTGATCATCTGACCTTATGCTTTTGCCCGCTCTACTTTTTAAGATCACATGTCCGCCATGTGGGCAAACTACCACGTCATCTTCTATTATTGGATTAGCAAATGCAGTACCGCCAGCACTTAGCGTACTACTTTTCTTTTCTAAATTTATCCTCTCATTTGCCTTTTCAAGCGACTCTTTGGTCTCTTTGTTTGTTGGCTTTAGGTCTATATTTAGACTTTTATTTAGTAGTGAGTAGTTTAGTATGCTAGCCTGTGAGTTTTTATATGTAACACTTAGTCTTCCCTTATCTTTTTCCTCGTCCCTTGGCTGATGAGTGAAGCTTAAGCTAGAATTTTCCTCCTCCCCGCTCTCTTCATTTTTAAAGTATAGTGGATAGTCTGATTGTTCGGTGGCGGTGCTTAGTGGCATAGAGTTTAAAAAGACATTTGGCTTATAGGAACTGATGTCCTCTATATTTAGCCTATCTTCTATCTTATTATAAATTTCATCGCAGTCTACAACATCCTTATCGTTTAAAAATATATAAAGCTGCTTATCCTCAGTGTTAGCAAATGCCGTAGAGCTTGATCTATCTAGGCTAAATTTCTCCTTTGCCCCATTGTCTCTTATATAAATGCTAGTAAAGTTATCACTAAACATAGCATTTTTAAACTGAGCCTTCTTAGCCTTTATAAACAAGCTATCTTTCTCTTTTGGCAAATAGCACTTTGTAAGATTTGAGCCATAGGTATAGGTTTTTGTGATATCAGTTTTATCTTTTATTAGCTCATTTTCATTATGTATAAATTCCAGCGGATACATCTTTTGCAGCGATCTTACTTGGTTTAAAGGTATTTTTGAGCTATCGTCCATATCGTTTTTGTCTATTATCCTTGCATAAATTTGCTTATCCGCCAGATCCATCAGCATATCCACCAAGGTTACTTTACTTAGCCTATTTTCGCTTTCGGCAGAGTATTTGTCTATTATCTCTTGATACTCCTCATCTCCAAGGCTCTCTAGTATGTGATAAAGCTCTCCTAAAATGATACTTATATAGTTTTGATTACCATCTTTGATATTTTCGTTTTTATCGCTGAGCTTATATTTATTGCCCTCTATGTTGTCTACTAGTATGGCAGATAGCTTATCAAGATATGTTAGCGCGTATGATATATCCTCACTTAGCGCCTTTTTCTTAGAATTTTTATCTTCTTTTAAAAGATAGTCGTATAGATATATGGCATATATTATACTAGTCATATAGTGCGAGTTTATATAGTAGATGCCATCGAGATGACCTATATGAAGTAGATGAAGTCTAGGCGTATTTTTGTAGTTTATCCTATCATCTTTAGTAAGCCCTAGTTTATACCCCAGATCAGCTATCACCGACACAGTAGGCTCTATGGCTCTGTTAAAGTCATTGCCTATGTTAAATTCCTCACAAGTCACAGTGTTTTTTATAGTCTCACAGTGATGTATCTCAAATGGTATATTATCTTTGTATATAGTTTTGCAGCTAGCAGCGCTCTCCTCTAGCAAGTTAGGGTCTAGCTCGTCTTTGTGCTCTTTGCACTCACTTATTAGAGTATCAGTACTTTTTGAGCCGTTATATATCTTATCTACACACTTGTCTATAACTTTTCTGGTAAATCCAAAAAGATCAAGCAGCTTATGTACGCAAAATTTGATCATCTTAACTATCAGCCTAACCACTCTAAATACAAAATGCAAAGCACTGATAGCCAAACCACCTATGCCAGGGGCATTATATGTATAAAGCTCATCTACGTTTAGACTCTTATAAAACAAACAACATACCTGAGATAGATGCCCGCCAAGGCTGTGGCCACATATACTTACATTAAAGTTAGGCGTTTTCTCATCACTACCACTATCCTCTCTGATAGCCTTTTTTATATCACCGATCATCGTAAAGAGCGATATGATCTGAGGTAACCCAGCAAATGCAGCTATAAACACGTCAGTAAGCACCAAGTCTTTAAAAAACTCCGCACCGCCAACCTCCGTGCCCCTAAAAGCTATGATATATCTTGGCTTGTCACTACTCATAGTAGGCTTTGTATCCTTAAATATCGTGTAAGAAAAGCCAGATATTGCGGTATTTTGCTGGTGAGATATCAGCTCATATCTATTTACAAATGTCTTTGTTCGGTGAGATAGGGAGGTTGGTTTATAGAAAATTCGCTGAGAAAAATCTTTATCATTTACTTTGATAAAATTTTTAACATCGTTATCTATTAATCTTTTATCTTCTTTTTCATTTTCGTCGTCATTGGGGGCAACAATCTCTTTATCTTTCATAAATCTAGCCTCTACACAAAGGGCATAGGTTGTAATATCCCCTATTTTTTTACCATTAGTTCTAGAAGTTTCGGTTTCATTATCTTGATTTACTCTATCTCCAAGCCTAATATCGTCAGCATAAACCCACTTAGGCTTAGGCTTTTTAAGTATTTTGTAGTTATAAAATTCATCGGATTTACTCCATTTTTCATTATTATCTATAAATTCGTAAAATGAGTAAGAAGCATCCGCCATATCAGCATGATCTTTTATATCAGAGATTATTTGTTTTACAGATTTATTTTTAGGGTTGTTATTGCTATTTTCCACTATTTTTCCTTAACAAAAGTGTTTTTAGAGCTATCAAAATAAAATTTATTTCCACCTAAGACATAGTTTGTTTCACTCTTACTAAATTTTATCCCAGCTCCTTCATCGCCAAATAAGCCATATTTTTTTGATTGATAGCTATATGTTACAGAGATATCTATAGGTACTATATTCTCA
>NZ_POYX01000138.1:0-4937 GCF_002913865.1 Campylobacter concisus | reverse complement strand
AATGAGTTTTTAGAGAGAGCTGAAAAGCTTCGTCAATACTTAGTTTTAACGCAATACGGCACAAATTTACCTATGAGGACTTTATAAATTTCAAAAGCCTATATTCAAATTTGATTTATAGTGATAAATTTGAAGCTATTTTTAGCATGCCAAAACAAGAAAGTAAAGATATACCGATAGATGTTTTAGAGAGTGATATCAAAAATTTGCCGCCAAATGAAAAGCGAGACGCGTTTAGAAATTTCGTCTTAAACAAGTTTGACAAAGAGCGCAAACTTTTTACTTTGACTGCGCCTACGGGTTACGGCAAGACCTTGACGGCATTAAATTTTGCATTGAAATTTAACAAATCTCGCATAATTTATGCGCTTCCATTTACCTCGATAATCGACCAAACCTACGATATGGTCGTAAAAATTTATAAAAATAGCGATATTTTGGTCAGCAAGGCACACCACAAAACGACGATAGATGAAGAAAATTTGACAAAAGAAGATAGATACTCAAAGATCAAATTTCTAATGGAATCTTTTAGCGGCGAGATAAACGTAACTACGCTTTATCAGCTGATATTTGCGCTATTTGGCAATAAAAACAAAGATAATGTTAAATTTAATCAGCTAAAAAATAGCGTCGTTATCATCGATGAGGCGCAAGCGATCCCATATAACTTTAGAAAAGATTTTATCTTGCTTTGCGAGATCATTTCGCAGAGGCTTGGCACTATTTTTATATTTATGTCGGCAACGATGCCAGTTATCAAAAGCGAGAAATTTAAAGAAATTTCAAATTTAGACTATTTTGCAAAGCAGGACAGATACGTCATAAAATGGCTTGATATAGGCGGCGAAGATGAGCTTTTAGAAAAGATTTGCGAGGCTGCAAGCGATAAAAATACTCTAGTCGTCGTAAATACTATCAAAAAAGCGCAGGAGCTATTTGCTAAACTAAGGGATAAATTTAACTGCTTTTGCCTAAACGGATATATGTATGATGATCACAAGCGTGCTGCTATAGAGGCTGTAAGGTGCGCGATAGATAAAAGCAAAGTTGATCCGCTCGCAAGCAAAATTTTACTTATCTCCACGCAGTCCATAGAAGCTGGAGTGGATCTTGACTTTGACATTGGGTTTCGCGAAGTCTCGCCCATTAGCTCTATCATACAAACAGCAGGGCGCGTAAATAGGCATTTTGGAGCAACAAGAGGCGAGTTATACGTCTTTCCTGAAATAAGCAAATTTACAAATTTGATTTACGGCGATTTGTATAAAGTTAGCGGGGCTATTTTGGGCGATCTTAAGCAAAAAGAGGTGCAAGAGAGCGAAATTTTAGAAATTTCAAATTTGTATTTTCAAAAGATAAGCAATCAACTAGAAAATTTGCATATAAAAAGCGAGATAGAAAAGCTGGAATTTGAAAATATAAATCAAAAAATCGAGGATATCATGAACGACAACTACAAACAAACCATAATAATCGAGCCTGAAGAAAATTTCATTAAAGATTTTGAAGCTAAAATTTTTGAGATCAAAAATAGTCCAAATGAGAAATTTACCATAAGAGATCTTTTTAAAAACCACATCAGAAAGTTGTCGAAATTTAGCATAAATGTAACGTTAAAAGATATGAATAAACTAATGCCAAATTTAAAACAGATAAACGGACTAAAAGATATATTTTACCTACCGTTTGGCTCGTCTTATTTTTATAGTGCCGAGTGTGGCCTTAAAAAAGATACGAATTTGGATATTGAGGACGAGGTATTTGACTAATGTTCTCAAAAGATCAGATCACTGGCACACTTGTGAATTACTACGTTACCTGTAAGCGCGAGGCGTGGCTTTACGCACATCAGATCCATGCGGACCAAGAGGATGAAAACGTGCTGATGGGCAAGGCGCTAGCAGATATCAAAGAGAGCGATTTGCAGGACTTTGCATTTTCAAATTTGAAATTCGACAAACTTTCCAAGCAGCGCGGACATTATCTTATCACCGAATACAAAAAGAGCCTAAAAAACGAGCTTGCAGGCAAGATGCAGCTACTTTTTTACATCTGTCTTTTAAAAACGGGCTTAAATTTAAAAGAGGTAAAAGGCAAACTAATAAGCGGTAAAAAGGTGATTTTAGTGGAGGATACCAGCAAAAATTTCGCTCTAGTAGAGAAAATTTTAAGCGAGATAAGCGTTCTTGCAAATTTAGAAAAGCCGCCAAAATTTACTAGCTGTAAATTTTGCAAAAACTGCGCATATCACGACTATTGCACTGCTTAGGAGAGAAGATGTATGTGATACTTTTTTACGACATCGCAGGGCGCGAGCAAAAAGAGCGAAATAACGCAAATCGCATCAGAAAAGCGGTCGAGAAATTTCTGCCTCGCGTGCAGTTTTCAGTCTATGAGGGCGAGATCCGTGAGAGCGATTTTAAAAAGCTAAGCAAGACACTGCAAAAAGAGTGCGTAAGCGAGCTAGACTCCATCGTCATCTATACATTCAACTCGCTAAAATACTCCGAGCGCATCGTCATTGGCGTAGATAAAAATAGCCCGGTATTTAGCTAAGGAGCAAATATGCAAAAGAGCGACAGGACGCACTTTATACTTAGTCCAGGCAGACTTTACAGGCAAGATAACAATATCTACTTTGAAAAATTTGACGAGACGGGCGAGCGAGCTTCGTGCAAGATCCTGCCGATAAATGCGATCGATGAAATTTACGTGCTGGCAAAGGTGCAGATCAATACCTACACCATCGCATTTTTAGCGGATAATAACATCCTTTTGCACATCTTTAGTCCGTATCAGAGCTTTCGCGGAAATTTCTACCCAAATACGCCAAATTCTGTAAATAAAAGCGGCTTTGTGTTGCTTTGTCAGCTCCGCTCATTTGATGATCCGATCAAACGTGCATATATAGCGCGCGAGATAACTAGAGCCCACATCATAAATGACGTTGCAAACTGCAAAAGGCATGGTGTTAAATTTGACGTGCAGCCACACTTAAAGGCACTAGATACAGCCACCAACGTACCCGCGATAATGGCGGTAGAGGGTGCATTTCAAAAGCTCTACTACGAGAAGTGGAACGAGATAATCGCGGATCAGCGAAGCTTTAAATTTACCGTCCGCTCAAAACGCCCGCCCGCTGATAAGATCAACAGCTTCATAAGCTACGTAAATACGCGCATCTACAACATCTCCCTAAGCGAAATTTATAAGACCGAGCTTGATCCTCGCATCGGCTTTTTGCACGAGCCAAACTACCGCGCGCTAAGCCTTCACCTCGATCTTGCGGAGATTTTTAAGCCGATCTTGGGCGATACGCTGATTTTTAACATGCTAAATAAAAAAGAGATCACCGCAAAGGACTTCCAAACGGACGCCGGCAGAATAAAATTTAGCAACGACGCCGTGCAAAAGATCGAGCTAAAGATGATCTCGCGCCTTTGTGAGACGCTCACAGTGGGTGGCAGGGAGCTAACGTGGAGGCAGGTGATCCGCCGCGAGGCAAATAAACTCAAGAAGTGCATCTGCGAGGATGCGCCTTATAAAGGATTTAGGTGGGAGTGAAATCGCATTTTGATAAAGCGTTTTTTAAGATTTTAAAATACTTGAAATTTAGGGCTTTGCGTATTTATATGTAGCTAAAATTTAGTCAAATTTAAGGCGAATAAATATAGACTTCTTGCACCAAAAGGTCTATAATATCAGCTTTTTGGTGCTATTAGAATTTACTCCGTTGGAGTTTGAAACTGGGCGAGGGGCATATTTTAGCTCAGTATGCTGAAAATTAGAATTTACTCCGTTGGAGTTTGAAACTTAATTTGACAAGAGCCACCATTTGGCAGACTTCGTATTAGAATTTACTCCGTTGGAGTTTGAAACCCCAATCGTAGCTATATAGCCTATCATCTTTCATCATTAGAATTTACTCCGTTGGAGTTTGAAACATAGAGCAACGCAAAGAAAGAAAAAGGCAAGAACTTATTAGAATTTACTCCGTTGGAGTTTGAAACTGGCATTGATGCGCCAGAGCTAAAGCAGCCATTTGGATTAGAATTTACTCCGTTGGAGTTTGAAACACAGATACATCAAATTTAGTAAGCTCGCTTTGTAATTAGAATTTACTCCGTTGGAGTTTGAAACTTTCAAGCACTCCGCTTGCGTCTTTACGGCTTATCTCAATTAGAATTTACTCCGTTGGAGTTTGAAACACCCTAGTTGATTGTGAAGCCTTTTATGACTTCTACGATTAGAATTTACTCCGTTGGAGTTTGAAACCCAGCAAAAATAAACACGATCAACTACGATGACGATTAGAATTTACTCCGTTGGAGTTTGAAACCCAGTAATAGTATATTCAATAACACTAGGCTCATTTGAATTAGAATTTACTCCGTTGGAGTTTGAAACAACGCAGAAACGATAATTTTAAAAGTCAAAAATTTTCAGAGAAGAGATTTAAAATAATAGATCAGATAAATAATAATTGCTATCTTGCAAAGATATATCAAACTGATGATAATATAGTTTTATGCAGATACTTCGAAAAACCAAAACCCCAATAAACACAGCAAAAAAAGAAGCTAGAAATAATAACGAAATAGACTAAGCATAAACAAGCTTAATATCAAGAGCATTCACAACCTTAAATATACTTTCAAATCTAGGTTTTGAATTCTCTTTAAACATCTTATAAAAGCTTTCTCTATTTAAATTTGCCTTCTTTGCAACGTTTTCAATGCCTTTTGACTTTGCTATATAAAATAATGCTCTTTTAAACTCTTCAATATCGCCATCGGCCAAGACTTGATTTAAATACTCTTTTCTTAATTCATCAGTTGTTAAATAGTCCTCTAACTTAAATTTAGTAAATTCTTCTTTCATCTTTAATCCTTTAAATTTTCTTTTGCTTTTTTAATATCATCGCTTTTGCTATT
>NZ_POYX01000137.1:0-1078 GCF_002913865.1 Campylobacter concisus | reverse complement strand
GGGTTTTTATATATTTAATAAATTTGCTGATTGCCATACTAACTTTAGATCTATGATTTCCATCTATTAAATAATACTCTAAATCAGACACTCCATCATAGTCCTGTAGGAACCAAAATTCAGCATCTCCCATAGAGATTCCAGAATCAAACTCGTTGAGTAGATCAGTTATAGCGCTACTGCCCGTACCACCATAGCCAGTAGAGGTAATTATTTGTTTATGCATTATTCTTTCCTAAAATTGGCTCCCATTTAGGTGATATATTTTCTATATGAAATTTCTTTGCATACTCTTTCGACGTTTTTCCAAACTCTAGCCTAAGATCAAAATCATCCATCAATTTCTTTAAATTTTTCGATAACGTAGCAATATCTCCAGTGTGACACACTAGCCCATTTTTGCCATGTTTGACTAAAAATTTAGCTCCGACATTATCAAAGGCTACTATGGGCAAGCCACACTCCATGGCCTCTATTACAACCATTGGCATTCCCTCCTCAATGGAAGACATTACATAAATTGAACTATCAATATAGTATTGTTTAATATCAAATTGCTGTGGTATAAATTCAATGTTTTTCACATCAAACTCTTCACATATTCTTTTAAGATTATATTCTTCTTGTCCGCTGCCGATAATCCTTAGTCTCCACTCTCCAACATCATCACAAATTAATTTCCATGATTTTATCAATAAATCAAAACCTTTCACTTTGTCAAGCCTCCCTACAGCTAAAACATTTTTTTGCATCAAATTACTAGGATTATCAACATAAAAAGTGACTGGATTTGGTATATACACTATTTTACTTGCGATCTCTTGCCAATAATTTTTAAAAATTTTATTAATTATTTTTCTTTTAAATGTTTTATTAACGGCAAAACTGTCAAAACTATCGTAATCATCATGTAATGCAATAATATTATCAAACGTACAAGCTATCATATAATTTTTAAAATTATCATACAGTGTTATAAAATCGCTACTTCCACCATGAGCAAAATAAACCAATTTTATACTTCTATCTATCAAGCCTATTTTTTTAAGTAAATATAGGTATGGTATATATAGGGCTT
>NZ_POYX01000136.1:0-1198 GCF_002913865.1 Campylobacter concisus | reverse complement strand
GTAATTTTACTGCTAATTTACGTGATCTACTTCTTAATGATCCGCTATGAAAAAAAGATAGCGACGCTAAGTAAGATGATCGAGCAAAACAGTGATGGCATCAAAGAAAATAGAGACCTTATAGGTCAAAACAGATCACTAATCGAGAAAAATAAACACAACATTGAGAAAAACACCAAAGATATTACAACAAATGTTGAAAAAATAGACATCGACTTGGAAGATTAATTCTTCCAAAATTTCTCTTCTTTTTCTTTTTTTATCAAATTTTCGTAAGTTTGCATTCTTATATTTACTGGCTCTAAATTTATGCCATCTTTTTTTATCTTAAAATATTTTCCATCCATCAAGCAATACTCTGGCACAAGGTCATAACGCTTCGAAAGTGGCAAAACTCTAAAGCTTAGATTATCTAGTATCAAAGGCTCTTTGTGTAAATTTTCCCAAACAGCTAGCACCATATGATATTTTTTCGTATTTTTTTCCTGAACGACTAGAAGACATTTTTGATTATCTACACCAAGATCTTTTAGGCTATCACGCTTTGATATCGCGTACTCCTCGCAGTCTCCGCCACCTCGCCTTAAAAACTCGCTCCTAGTGCTCCACACATCGACATTTGTATTGTAAAAATCATCATATCTTGGCATTAAGGAATTTAAGTATGAATTTATGAGTTCTAGCTTTCTTATAAAGCTTTCGTGTTCTATTTTTTTCATAAAATTTGCATAGTGATTTAGGATATTTTTGCAAATTTGATTTTTGCATTGAGATATATTTTTTGGAGAAATTTCAAAATTATTTGCAAAAAGAGAAGAGACAAAAAAAAGAAGCAAAATTTTACGCATGTAGCTGCTTCATCAAAAGTACAAGACCTATTCTATCTTTCACATTTAGTTTGCTATAAATCGACGTGGTGTGCGCCTTTACTGTCCTTAAAGTAATGCCTGTTTGCTCTGAAATTTCATTGTTTGTTAGACCTTGGTAGATTAAGTTTGCGATCTCTTTTTCACGTGAGCTAAGCTCGCTTAGATCAGACTTTTTCTCTAAAGTTTCACTTTCATTATTTATATATGAGCCAGTTAGCTCTCCAATCATCGCTTGGATAAATTCTGGATAAAGCCAAACTTTGCCATTTAAAATCGTCTCAAAGGCATCTTCAAAGTGAGTTTTTCTCATGTGTGAGTTTGCATATCCT
>NZ_POYX01000135.1:0-15519 GCF_002913865.1 Campylobacter concisus | reverse complement strand
GTGTCGTAGTGTGTAGTAAAACCTTGATATTTGGATATTTAAAGTAGGATAGGGCTTATATTTAAATGATTAAAACCACTCTGCTGGTTAGCTGGAGCCCATATTATCAAAAAAAGAACTAGCTTGATAGCTCAACCGCTTCAAACTCTAAGATTAAAATTTATAAAATAGCAAAGTTGTTAAAAATTTAAAGGAGTGATTTATGAACATAAAAAGTATTTTTAGTAAGATATTTAAAGGTGAGCAGGGTGAGGCCGATGTGCTCGAGGCTATCGGTAAAATTTTAAACCAAAAGGGCGATGAAAACTACTATCTCATCCCAAAGGCGAGCATCGACGATCCTGCTGGCTCATCTAGAGAGATCGACCTGCTTTTGCTCCATCCAGCACTTGGAATTTACGTCATCGAGGTGAAAAACTGGGATGATCTTGAGCAAATGGACGAAAATAACCCCTACGATCAGGTAAAAATTTATCAAAGAATGCTTCTTGCAAAGATAGAGTCAGAACTCAAAAAAGTGCCTATAAATGTCGAGTATAGGGTCATTTTCCCCTCCATTAGCAAGGCTGAGGCTAGTAAATTTTACGCGAAAAATCCAAGCTATTTAAATTTAAAAAATCACACCTTTTTCAAGGACGATCTCACAGACGAGAACATCTTTGCTAAATTTTTTAACTCCTCTATAAGCACGCTACCAAACAAAAAAGAGTTTCTTAAAATTTCAGAAATGCTTGTCAATCAAAGCAGGCTAAAACAAAAGATAATCCCAATAATCACGAAAGATGAGGTGATGTTTTTTGACCACAAGCAGCTTAGTATCATGAATGGCTACACCGGCGGTTTTCGCGTGATCAGAGGCGTTGCAGGCACTGGCAAGACGATGATACTTGCAAATTTTGTCGCAAATAGGCTTGAGCGTGACGAAAATGAGAAATTTCTCGTGCTTTGTTTTAATAAAAATTTGGCCCAAAATATCAAATCAAGCTTTGGCGATAAATTTATAAACAAAAATATCGCCGTTTATCCGATCATCTCGCTGCTAAAACGCATAGAATTTGACGAGACAAAGCTTGGCATGGATGAAAATACAAATATCAGCCAAAAGTATCAAATTTACGAAACCGATGAAGCGATTGCTGAGTTTAGAGTGAAATTTAAAGCTCACCTTGCAAAGCACCCGATCGACTACGTCCTTTGCGACGAGACTCAGGATATGCCAGCTGGCTTTATGCGCGTCATCTACGAGGAGATAAAGGACTGCATATTTTTTATCGACGAAGCGCAGAAATTTTACACATACACGATGAACAACATCGCCGATATCTTTCACAATCCTAAATTTGAAAAGATCGATATGAGAGGGCGCGTGAAAAACCTAAAAAACGTCTACCGAACGCCTTCAAACATCGCTAGGTGCGCATTTGAGATCTTGCAAAAGGACTCTGCGATAAATGACTATTATAAAAAGAGCTTTTATCTAAATCAAGACTTCATCTCAGACATCCAGTGTATCTTGCAAGATGGCAGCATAAAAGTGGCTGAGTTTGATGAATTTGCGGAGCTTAAAAAGTGCCTAAATTCCTTGCCAAATGGCGAAACAAACGTCGTTTTAAGTAGCAGCAAGATCGCTGTAAGTGCCATAAAAGAGAGTGTCTTGCCAGAGGGCAAAAGTGTAGAGGTTTTGACGATACAGTCCATTAAAGGCCTTGAGGCGCAAAATGTCATCATCCACAACTTTTTACCGTTTTTGCAGACTATATATAAAAATGAAAGAGCGCTTTTTTATAGGAAAATTTACGTCTTGCTAACTAGAAGTCGCGAAAATTTATATATCTCACTGCCTAAAAATTTGGATGAAAATTTGCCAGATGAGATAAAACAGGTGGTAGAGATCATCAAGAAATATGCAAACTTAACCCAAGTCTTGCCAGAGCCAGATGAGCATAAAAAACCAAGCTCTAGCCTAAAACTAGCCTCTATAAAGCCAGTTTTAAGGGGTGTAAAAGAGGTTGGTGACCTAGTGGTGACAGGCAGTCAGCTCTTTGCCATCATAGCTGGGCTTTTTGCATAGTAAATTTTAATGGCAGCCGCAGCCACAACCACATCCGCCGCTTTGTTTTATCGCGTCAAAAACTGCGTCGTAGTTTGGCTCCTCTGTCACTTCAGGGACGATTTGCTTGTGAATTATTACGCCATCTTTGATAACAAAGATCGCTCTTGCAAGCAAGCCTTTTAGTGCGCCCTCACTCATTAGCATGCCGTAGTTTTGGGCAAATTCGCCGTATCTAAAGTCACTTCCCACGCGTAAATTTGCTATGCCCTCAGTCGTGCAAAATCTCCCCATCGCAAATGGCAGGTCGTTTGAGATGATGCTTAGTTTTATGCCTTGTTTGCCAGCTACTTTTTCGTTAAATTTACGTGCTTCTGCCGCACAAACGCCAGTATCTAGTGAAGGCAAGCAGACGAGCACCTCTATGCCATTATTTCCGCCCACGCTAAATTCGCTAAGATCTTGCGCTACGACTCTTGCTTCAGGCGCATAAGAGCCGACAAATAGCTCGTTTCCGCTTAAATTTACCTCACTGCCTTTAAATTTTGTAGTTGCCATGATTTCTCCTTATCTTTTAGCTTTTTTAAACGCTTGATCAAGGTCAGCTATTAGATCATCGACATTTTCGATGCCGATGGCTAAACGAAGCAAATTTTGCTTTATGCCGATCTTATCTAGCACCTCTTTTGGATATGCCTCGTGCGTCATCGTTGCAGGCCTGCAGATAAGGCTCTCTACGCCGCCAAGGCTCACTGCTAGATCAAAAATTTCTAGCGCTTTTACAAATTTATTTACATCATATTTTTCATCAAGCTCAAATGAGATAAGAGCGCCGATATCGCTTGCTTGAGCTGCTTGCATCTTTGCCTCTTGCTCGCTATATGAGCCAGGGAAATGCACCACGCTAACGGCGTCACTATCCTCTAAAAATTTGATGATTTTATGGGTATTTTGCGTTTGTCTGTCAAACCTAACACTAAGAGTTTTAAGCCCACGTATTAGGTAGTATGCGTCCATCGGACTGATGATGCCACCAAGCGTATTTTTGGCAAATTTTATCTTTTCAGCCAAAGTATCATCGTTTAGCGTGACGATACCAGCGATCACGTCAGCATGTCCGCCGATATATTTTGTGGCGCTATATACCACGATGTCAGCTCCGTGCTCAAGCACCTTTTGATAGTAAGGCGTCAAAAATGTATTATCCACGATGACTAGAGCGCCTTTTTTGTGAGCGATCTTTGAGATCCTAGCGATATCAGTCACTCTTAAGAGAGGATTTGAGGGAGTTTCGATGAAGATAGCTGCCACGTCATCGCTTATGTCATCTTCGCTTAAAAAATTTAGATCATCTATAAATTCACTCTTTATGCCGTGACTCTCAAAAACAGTCGTGACATACCTATATGTGCCACCATAGACGTTGCTATTTAGCAGGACCTTTTGCCCTGTTTTTATAAGGCTAAGTGCAGCTGCTGTTGCTGCCATGCCTGAGCCAAAGCTAAATGCGTATTTGCTACCTTCGACTTTAGCAAAGATATCATCAAATGCTTTTTTTGTAGGGTTGTTGCCACGTGAGTAGGCAAATTCTTGAAAATTTTCAAGGTCATCTTGCACGAAGGTGCTAGCTAAAAATACTGGCGGAACGACCGCTTTGTTTGGGTTGTTTTTAGCTTCGATGCCTTTTACGATGAGAGTGTCTAGTTTCATAAATTTCCTTTTTAAAAATTTACGAAATTTTACATGATAAAGATTAATTTTCCCCAAACCCACCCAAAATATAGCCAAACCAGTAAGTGGTAGTAAAAGTGCTTTTTAAATTTGCATTTGTAAGATTGCTAAGACTAAATTTAAGCTTTTGCCTGGTCTTCGCAAGCCGCCAATGTATGGTTTTTACTCGCTTTTGGCTAAATTTTTACCATAAATTTTACTCTACTAGATCGACCGCCCAGTTTGCCTCCTGAAGCTTCATCTCAAGCTCTCTGATCTCTTTTGAAAGCGCATCCACTTGCTTTTGAAGCGCGGACACATCGACTGTGCTTAAAATTTTGATCTCGCTGTTTGAGTAAAGATCGACCTTTTGACTAGCGCTTGTTGCAAACTCCCTAAGCACATTTGCTTTTAGCGTTAAAGCGTCCTTTTTAGCGATCATCTCAGTTAGGCTAATGCCATCAAATTTAGCACTTGAGTTTGTTAAATTTATAGAGCAAATGAGCCTAAAAAGCTCGCTAGTTAGCTTGTCAAGCTCTTTTAAAAGAAGCTTTGGATCCTCGCTTGGACTTTCATTCTCCTGCGTTTTTGCGTTGCTAAGTAGCCTAACTTTTAGCTGTTCGATGCGCTTTTGCGTGTCAGATCTTAGGATGAGAGCCTGAGCTAGTTTCATCATTTTTCCTTTTTGGGTATTAAATTTTTAAATCATCTTAGTATCTTTTGGGTTATAATTGATTTAAAATTTTATTTAAGGAAAAGCTATGAAGTACGATTTTGACACATTAGTAAGCAGAGAAGGCACAAACTCATCAAAATGGCGTATGAAAAATGACGTTTTGCCGATGTGGGTTGCAGATATGGACTTTAAGGCTGCACCTGAGATCTTAAGCGTCTTGCAAAAGCGCCTTGATAACGGCGTCTTTGGCTACTCGTTCATCCCAAAAGAGTGGAACGAGGCGATAAAGAGCTGGTGGCAAAGACGTCACAATGTGAGCTTAGAGAACGAATGGATGTGCTTTTGCACTGGCGTTATACCGGCCATCTCGACTGCTATTAGGAGATTTAGCAGTCCAGGAGATCAAATCTTAGTGCAAGCGCCTGTCTATCACGTCTTTTTTAACTGCATCAAAAACAATGGACGTGAAATTTTATCAAACGACCTCGTCTATAAAAATGGCTCTTACGAGATCGACTTTGAAGACCTCGAGGCAAAGCTAGCTCAGCCGCTAACGACCATGATGCTTCTTTGCAACCCGCACAATCCAATAGGTAAAATTTGGGACAAAGAGACGCTTAAAAAGATAGGCGAGCTTTGCTACAAGCACGATGTTTTGGTCATTAGCGATGAAATTCACTGCGACATAACTGATCCAGGACTAAACTACGTGCCATTTATCAGCGTGAGCGAGGAGTGCAAAAACAACTCGATCACGTGCATCTCGCCAACAAAAGCCTTTAACATAGCTGGCCTTCAAAGCTCTGCAGTCGTCACGCCAAATGAAAAGATCAGAGCAAGACTAAATGCTGCTATCAACTACGATGAGGTTGGCGAGGCAAATGCCTTTGCGATCATCGCAGCAATCTCCGCTTTTAACGAGGGCGAGGCGTGGCTTGATGAGCTTAGAGAGTATCTTTTTGAAAACAAAAATATCGTCGCAAACTTCATAAAAGAGCAAGGCTTACCAGTGAAGCTTTTGCCATCGAGTGCGACCTATCTTTTGTGGCTTGACTGCAGTGCGTTTTGCGAGGATTCGAGTGAGTTTATGAATTTCTTGCGTGATAAAGCTGGACTTTGGCTAAATGACGGCAACGCTTACAGAGGAGATAGATTTTTCCTTCGTATGAATATCGCAACGCAGCGTGAGAGGGTGCTTGAAGGGCTAAAACGCTTGCAAAATGGTATAAATTTATACACTTCAAAAAGATAAATTTTGGCTGGGTGACTTTGGAATTTAAGCCACCCTTGTTTGATACAAAAAGCTACTCGGGATATTTTAGAGCAGTAGATATTTCCTCCACTTTTAAAAATTTTGCTGATAAATTCAAGGTTGGATAGCCTACGTAAATTTAAGCAGGAAGTTATTTGGTCGTAATAGGATAGGTGGTAAAGCCAGTTTTTGCTATTTTTGATATCTCTCCAGCATGCGCAAGTGCGTTAAAAGAGTGTCTTGGTTGCGTTTGGGCTGTTTGAAGCTTTAAGTAGCTTTGGATCATAAATTTAGTAGTTTAAATTTGAAATAGAGAAATTTAAGAGCGAGATAGTTGTCGTTGGTCTTGATTTGCGTTAAATTTAAAGCAAAAAAGCCTTTGAATGCGAATAGTCATGGTTGATTTCAAAGCAAAAAATTTAAAGCCACCGCCGACTTTTATCTTCTATTTTAAATTTAGAAAAGCTATCAGTCAAAAATAGAGCGGTCGCCAAAACTACTATTTTATGCTGCCTTTGTGAGCAAATTTGTGTTTGCCACACGTGCGTAATGCAGTTTTTCTTATAAATTTAGTAGTTTAAATTTGGAAAAACATAAATTTAAAGGTGAGATAGTTGCGCTGACTTTTAAACTTAGAAAAAGTCGCTTATCAAAATAGAATAGACCGCCATAAAAAACATTTTGCTCCTTTTGAAATAGTAAATATCGCGCCCATTGCTGCTAAATTTATCAACTTGAAAGTGAGATATCTCGCGCTAGCGTTAAATTTAAAAGAAGCCGCTTGCAAAACGAGAATTTGAGCCGTTTAAAATCGCATTATCTTTCAAAAAGTGATTTTGCTGATAAATTTGATGGTTGTAAATTTATAAAAAGGTCATTTGCTAAAGTGGGAATTTACGCTCTCGTTTAAAATGATAAATTTGATAGTTAAATTTGAATAAAAGCAGAAATTTAAAGGCGGGATAGCCCCGCCAGATATTATTTATGAAGTTCTTTTGTGTAAAACTCAACTGAGCCAAGACCCTCTTTTAGCGCCCACTCGTAAGCTTTGCTTACAAATTCCCAGTTTATGTTCTCATAGAAAGTCTCTAGGTATTTTGGGCGTGCGTTGAAGTTGTCGATGTAGTAAGCGTGCTCCCAAACATCAACGACTAGAAGTGGCACTTTGCCGTCGCTCACTGGAGTTTTTGCGTTGCTAGTTTGCACGATCTCTAGCTTTTTGCTGCTCGGATCAAATACAAGCCACGCCCAGCCTGAGCCAAAAAGCGTTGTAGCTGCTTTTAAAAACTCCTCTTTGAAGTTTGCGAAATTTGCCTCGATCGCAGCTTTTAGCTCGCTTGACATCTCGCTTTTTTTAGCGATGCAGTCCCAGTAAAAGTCGTGGTTATAAACTTGAGCGACGTTGTTGTAAAGGCCGCCTTCGCTATTTTTTAGGATTTCGTAAAATGATGCGTCAGCAAATTTTGTATCTTTTATGAGATTGTTTAAATTTGCAACATAGGTCGCGTGGTGCTTGCCGTAGTGGTATTCACAGGTCTTAGCACTTACTACTGCATTGGCATTTGCGTCAAACGGAAGTTTTCTTAATTCAAACATAATAATTCCTTAATAATAAAATTTGTTATTTCGCATTATAGCCACAAAAGATAAACGAATGAAAATCTTTTAAAATTTAAGCCAAAAATAGGGCGTTTTTATAAAAGCTAAATTTTTCATTTATAAATGATAAGAGAATTTGCTTTACAAATCTGTGGTTAAAAGAGTGAAATTTATATCCTAAAAGAGCAAATTTGGCTTTGTAAAAGAGAGAAAAGTAAATTTAAATTTCTCTAAATGTAAAAAATAATATAAAAATATGTGTAGAAAAGTAACAAATATGCTCTATAAAAATGATAAATAAATTTTTACGTTAAATTTACAAAGCAAAAACTATCCTTTTTAGATCAAGAATGTTACAAAAATACACATATAAAAATAAAGATATGTGAATTTATGAAACAAAATTTCTAAATTTTTATTTTTGAAATTTATAATGCACCTATCAAAACTATTACAAAGGATGAAAGATGAAATTCTTACAAGCTTTACTTTTTACATGTGCCATCAGTGGCTTAGCATTTGGTGCTGATAAGGTCTATACGATCAAATTTGCTCACGTTGTCGCGGCTTCTACGCCAAAGGGCAAGGCGGCTGACTTTTTTGCAAAGCGTGCTGAGGAGCTAAGTGGCGGCAAGATAAAAGTTCAAGTCTTCCCATCAGCTCAGCTACTTGATGATGATAGAGTTTTTGGTGCGCTAAAGCTTGGCAACGTTCAAATGGCAGCTCCAAGCTTTTCTAAATTTACACCTATCGTGCCGCAGTTTCAGCTATTTGACCTACCTTTCATCTTTAAAGATGCAGACCACCTTCACAAGGTTCAAGACGGTGCAGTTGGCGAGGAGCTAAAAGGTCTTGTGACTAAGAAGGGCTTTGTAGCGCTTGATTACTGGGATGCTGGATTTAAGCACTTTAGCTCAAGCAAAAAGCCTATCCTCACTCCAGAAGATGCAAAAGGACAAAAATTTAGAATCCAAAGCTCAAAGGTGCTTGAAGAGCAGATCAAAGCGATCGGTGGCAACCCACAAGTTCTGCCGTTTTCAGAGGTTTATTCTGCACTTCAACAAGGCGTAGTTGATGCTACTGAAAACCCACTTTCAAATTTCTATAACTCTAAATTTCACGAGGTTCAAAGCTCTCTTACACTTTCTCACCACGGATATCTAGGCTATCTAGTTGTTATGAGTGATAAATTTTGGAACAAACTACCAGATGATCTAAAAGCAAATGTAAAACAAGCTCTAAGCGAAGCTACAGCTTACGAGAGAGAAGAGACAGCTAAAGAGGACGCTCACGTCATAGCTCAGCTTGAAAAATATATAGCAGAGACTAAAAAGCTAGAAATTTTCAAGATCGACGACGCACAAAAAGCTGAATGGCAAAAAGTTATGCAGGCTATCTATCCTAAATTTTACGATGTCATCGGCAAAGAGCTTATAGAAAAGACAATCGAGACAAAATAATGAAGAATTTCATTAACGCTCTTGATATATTGATAGTCTCGCTTAATAAAACTATCGCCGTTTTAGGGCTAGCTAGTGGAACGCTACTAGCCTTTGCCAATGTCGTGGCTAGATACTTTTTTGACAAAAGCTGGTCATGGGCGAGCGAGCTATCAAACTACTTATTTATATGGTCGGCGTTTTTTGCAGCAGCATACGGCTTTAACAAGGGCATCCACGTGAGCGTAACTATCTTGGTGGAGAAATTTCCACCAGCGCTAGCGAAGGCATGCCTGCTCTTTTCGCACATTTTAACAACTGTCTTTTTGATATTTATCGCGGTTTATTCGGTTGATTATCTTAAAATTTTGCACGAGATCGAGCAGATGATAATAGACCTTGGCATACCTCAATGGGTCCCTATGCTAGTGCTTCCAATAGCCTTTGTCACAGCTAGCTACCGCTCGGCTGAAAAGGCTATCAAAGTAGCTCTAACTCCTGCAGCAAATGTCGTAAATAACGAAGCACACGAGCTAGCTCATGGTAGCGTGGTCAAAGACTAAGGAGAAAAAAGATGACAATAGCATTTTTATTTATCCTGCTTTTTGCACTGATGCTAATAGGCGTGCCAGTCGCGGTTTCGCTAGGCACAAGCACCGTTTTAACGATGATATTTTTTACAGACATAGACATCGCTACGATCCCGCAGCTAATTTTTGATGGTATCAATAAATTTTCACTAATGGCGATCCCGATGTTTATTTTGGCTGGAAATTTACTAAGCAAAGGCGGCTCAGCAAGGCGTATCATCGACTTTGCAAAGTCTATGGTCGGACACTTGCCAGGCGGTCTTCCTATGAGTGCGATATTTGCCTGCATCATCTTTGCTGCAGTCTCTGGAAGCTCGCCTGCGACGGTTGTAGCTATTGGCTCGATTATGTTTGCAGCGATAAAAGAGGCTGGCTATCCAAAAGAGTACGCAGTGGGCGGCATAACTACGGCTGGTTCGCTTGGAATTTTGATCCCGCCTTCAGTTGTTATGATAGTTTATGGCGTAACGGCAGAGGTTAGTATCGGCAAGCTCTTTATGGCAGGCGTTGTGCCAGGTCTTATGCTTGGTGGCATGATGCTTGTGCAAACCTACGTTGGCGCAAAAAAGCTTGGATTTAAAGCGACTAAGGCTGAGCCACTTAAAGTAAGAGTGCAAAAATTTGCAAAGGCATTTTGGGCACTTCTAATCGTCGTTGTGGTTATTGGCGGAATTTATGGAGGCATATTCACTCCGACTGAAGCTGCTGCAGCAAGTGCGGTCTATGCGCTATTTATCTCACTTTTTATCTATAGAGATATAAAGATAAAAGATCTTTGGGATATCTGCCTAGACTCAGCCCTTACAACAGCTATGATATTTTTCATCATCGCAAACGCCGTTGTTTTTGCCTATTTGCTAACTAGCGAGCAGATCCCGCAAGCGATCGCTTCGATGATACTTGACGCAAATATTGGCATGATAGGATTTTTGATATTTGTAAATATATTGCTCTTTATCATGGGTCAGTTTATGGAGCCTTCAAGCGTTATCATGATCATGGTTCCGCTCTTGCTTCCGATAGCTACGCAACTTGGCGTTGATCCTATTCACTTTGGTATCATCTTGGTTGTAAATATGGAGATAGGTATGGTCACTCCGCCTGTTGGACTAAATTTATTTGTCGCAAGCGGTCTTACAAATATGAACTTAAAAGAGGTCATCATGGCGTGCTTGCCATGGACGCTAACCTTGTTCTTTGGCCTTATCTTGGTTACTTATATACCACAAATTTCACTTTGGCTACCAAACATAATGTATGGACATTAAAATTTAGAGGTCTAGGCCTCTAAATTTATCCTCTTGGATCATAATCCGCACTCATAACGATATTTTTACCATTTCGCTTACCAACGTAAAGTAGCTCGTCAGCTTGCTTGATCATACGCTCGATATTTACCTCAGTGTTACCACTATGTGCCACGACACCAAAGGTCATCGTTGCTATGATCCTATGGTTTTCAAATTCAACGACATTTTGATTAAGCGTCTCTCTGATACGCTCTAAGATGCTAACTGCTTTTGCCTTTTTAACATCAAAGATAACAGCCAAAAACTCCTCGCCGCCAAAGCGAGCGACCCTGTCTTCATTTCTAAAAGCGTTTTTGAAAATTTTAGAAAGGCTCTTTAGCACTTCATCGCCTGCGCCGTGTCCGTAGGTATCATTTATCTTTTTAAAGTTATCGATGTCGCACATCACGATAGCAAAGTCATTACCGTCAAATAAATTCTTTTGTCTAAAAATTTGTTGCATTGAGGCGCGGTTTAAAAGCCCAGTTAGTGGGTCGTGGTTAAAGACAGCTTTAGCAGACTCTTTCTCTTCTAAGATGCCTAAGAATATAAATAAATTTGAGCTCTCTAGCAAAAATGATGTTAAGACAGCAAATACGCAAGATGCAGTTAGGTTAAATACAAAAAATATCTCTTTGTATAAAGGATCGTCCTTTGCTGGTATATCTATCACTAGATAAAAAAGTAAAAATGCCGCGATATCTAGCAAAGAGATAATTCTGCTTAACATTTTAAAGCTAACTGATAAGAAAAAGAGGCTAATTGTCGATGTTAAAAATAAAATTTCAAATCCCCAGCCTAGACCTAGGATAAAGACGCAAAGTGAGGCATGGAGTAAAATTTCTGCTTGCAAGATAAACATCACGATCTTGTTATTCTCTTCGCTATCAAAGAGTATCTTTAGTGCAAAAAGATATATGCTAACAGATAGGATATTTGCCACAGCCAAAATTTCTTCGCCCATGAGGCAAAACATAACTAGGTAAAAAGTATGTACAGCTAGGAGCGAAAAGACGATGATCTTTTGTGAGATATAAAGTGAAATTTTAGGCATTGTCTTTGTCCTTATTTGCCTTCATGATCTCATACTCGATGCGGTCTTTGCCATTTTTCTTACCCTCATATAGCTTTTTATCAGCTTTGTTTATGACTGTGTCGATATCAGTTATAACGCCATTTGCGCAAAGGACTAGACCAAAGGTCATGGTTACTGAGCTCTTATCAGGCAACTTTACCTGCGCTATCCTTGTGCCAAGTCTGGTTTCTACCTTTTTTACGTCTTCGGTTTTAACTTCAGGCAAGATAACTAGAAATTCCTCTCCACCCCACCTACAAATGTGGTCATTTTCTCTAAAAGTATCTTGCAAGGCCCTTGCGATCTCTTTTAAGACCTTATCGCCCCAGTCATGTCCGTAGGTGTCATTTATCTTTTTGAAGTTATCTATATCTCCTAGCATAACGACTAAATTTGCGTCACTGCTTTTTTCTCTAAGCTCTTTTAGCTCATATCTAAGTGTTCTCTCGATCGAGCGCCTATTTAAAAGACCAGTCAAAAAGTCATACTTAGAAATTCTCTCTATCTCTTCTTTCTCTTCGCTGATCTGTTTGTAGCCACTAGATGTGATCGCGTCAGAGAAAAACGAAAGTCTAAAGACCAAGTAAAAAGTAAAGAAAACGCTTATACAGGTTGAGCCTATTTGTACCATGGAGTCTATCTCAACTACTTTATCTTTATATGTAAGATACAGCCACAAAAGGACAAATAGCTCAAGAAGGCAGACAGAGTAGGTAAGAAGTCTTTGATTAAAAGCCAAAAAGTAGTTTATAAAGATAACGCCAAGGAGTGTTATCCATATATTAGAGCTCCAGCCCATGCCAACAACGCCAGCGATAACTGCGGTGATGACATTTAGTTGAAAGATGGCAGAGATTAAAAATCTGTATTTGATATTAAATCTAATCCTTAAAGCAGTGCTAATAGAAAGAAATAAAAAACAGATAAAAATGATCGTTAAGTCAAAGTAAAAACTACAAAGCACGATCAAGACAAAGGCGTTACTTACTATCGCTACGTTTAATATCGTTTTGTAAATGTCATCGATAGCCTTATAGCTATCTTGCTCTATAAATTCCTGTACCAAGCATTCTCTCCGTTAATTTCATCCATTAAATTTAATTAGACCATTTTAATACGAGTCGTAACTATCCTCATCCTCATCGCTATCTTCATAGTTGTAGTCATTTTCGTCGTAGTTATAGTCATAGCTATCGCTACTATCCTCGTCTTCATCGTTAAATTCAGAGTAGTCTTCTTCTACCTCTTCGTAGCCAAAATCATCACTCATTTTTCTCTCCTTAAATTTTATCTTTGATATTTTCTATATACAAGCTTTGGCTTGGGAATGCAAAATTTAGACCATTTTGCTTTAAAATATCCATAATTTTTAGCATTACATCTTGTTTTACATCTAAAAACTCTCCCCAAACGATAGTTTTTGCAAAACAATAAACTAGGATATTTATCGAGCTATCAGCAAAGTCATCAACCACGACAAATAAATTTGACTTATATCCAGCGTAGTCATCAACTGAGACTATGTTTTGTCTATATTTTAGTCCTCTTTTATTAGCTGCGATATCTTCGCTTTTAGCGATATCTGGGTGATTTATCAGCATATTTTTGATGTCATTTACACATTTTTTGATCTCTTCTGTAGTTGGTCCATACTCGATGCCAATAACCATTCTTATGCGTCTGCCGACCTTTCTTCTGGTCCAGTTTCTAACAGGATCGCTCGCTAGCTTTGAGTTTGGCACGAAGATAAGGGCGTTATCAAAGCTTCTAACTGTTGTTTTTCTAAATCCTATCTCAACGACCGTGCCCTCGATGTCGCCACAAACTATCCAGTCGCCTTGTGAAAATGAGTTGTCAAAGAGCATCATAACAGATGCAAAGAAGTTTGCGATGATGTCTTTAGCAGCGAAGGCAACAGCAAGACCACCGATACCAAGTGAGGCGATGAGTGCTGAGATATCAAAGCCAAGCTTTTGAAGGATCAGTAAAAGTGTGATAATTAACACGATCACGTAGATCACTTTTAGTGCTAGGTTTATCACCTCTTTACGCTTGCTTTTTTGCGCGATCTTGTCTAGTATAGCGATGCCGTAGCCATTTAGTATGGTGAGGACAAGCCATGAAAATGCGACTATATATATGATAGAAAAGATATTTGCTATCGTTAGAGGCACTGGCACAGGGTAAAATCCAATGCCGATACAGATGTTTAGCGCATAGATGATAAGAAGTGCTGAGATCGGCTTTTTGATGATATCAACGATCTGATTTTTAGCCTCTTTTACCCCTTCGCCTGAAGCGACGAGTGACATCACCCAGTAGGTGAGCTTGGCTAAAATTCTAGTTAGCGAGACGAAAAATAAAAATATCGCAACGATAACAACGATCTTGCCGATGTTAAATTTGCTTGAATTTATGGCTGTTGTTTTGTTTATATACTCGACTGCATCGACTAAATTTAGCTCAGACAAGAGCATGCTCGAGCTTAGAAGATCGGCGTTATTTTTAAGATAGATTAAAATTTCTTCTTCACTCTCTTTTTTCAGCTCAAGGTCAAAAAAGGCGCTGTCGTAAGAGCCTGAAGTGTCATTTAGTGAGTCTTTTAGATCTTTTATACTTACATAAGAATTTGTCTGTAAATTTAAAAGTCCATTATCTATCACTTCTTTTATAGAATTTGCCTTAGCGCCCTTTTTAAAGATCTCTTCAAGGCTAATAAGCGCTGAGTAGTAAGCGTAATCAACCTTCATCTTCTCAAGCTCGATAGCACTTTGGATGTAGGCATCCTTGTTTGACTGCTTCTCAAGTCTTGCGACCTTTTTTTCCAGTGCCTCTTTTTGCAGGTTGTATTTATTGATATCGCTTTGTGTAACTTCGATCTGCATAACATAGGTCGGAATTTTCTCTAAAAGAGCGTTCTTTTTATTTTGAAGAGTGATCAAATTTGAGTTATCGATCTTTGAAGCGTTTAGGTCTTTTTGCTGAGATTTTATGATGTTTATCTGGCTGTTTAGGGTTTGAATTTGATTTGTTATGCTGATGATATCGTCTTCTTGCGTTACGTTGTTATCAGCGCCAAAAAGAGTTATGAAAGAAAGCAGGATGATGGTTAGAAATTTACGCATTTTCGCCTCTTTTGTCCGCTAGAAGTTTAAACGTGCCCTCTTTTAAATCGTAGCTAAAAATTTCGCCAGTTTCTATGATGTAGTGCCAGCCATAAATTTGAAGCTTACCACTTTCATACTCCTCTTTTACATTTGGATAAGTCATTATGTTTTCGATCGAATTTATAACGTTTAGCCTCTCGGTTAGCCACGCCATTTTGGCTGGATCATCGCTTGTAAATTTAAGCACTTCTCGCTTGATCGGCTCTATTAGCCTGATCCAGTTTCTAACGTTTGGAGTGTTTTTTAACTTCTTTTCATCAACATAAAGTGCCGCGCATCCACCACAGTCAGAGTGTCCGCAAATGATGATGTTTTTAATGTTTAAAACTTCAAGCGCATACTCGATCGCCGAAGTGGTCGCCAAAAACTCTTCACTCACCCTATAAGGTGGCACGATGTTTGCGATATTACGCACCATAAAAAGCTCGCCTGGCAGGCAGTTTGTTATCAAATTTGGCACGACCCTTGAATCCACGCATGATATGAAAAGCGTGTGTGGATCTTGCTTGTGTTGCAGACTTTTAAAGAGCTCTTCATGCTCTAAAAAACCATCTTCCATAAATTTTACTGCACCTTCAAGTATTGAATCATCCATAAAATTTATCTCCATTTTTTATATTTTTATCGCGATTATAGCAACTTTTATTTAATCAAAAAAATGCTCTCTAAAAC
>NZ_POYX01000134.1:0-35082 GCF_002913865.1 Campylobacter concisus | reverse complement strand
AGCTTATTTAGGTATAATCTCAAAAATTTAAAGGATAAAAATGACTTCGATGAATATACAAACCGCAAACGATAGCATCATAGAAGCTATCAAAGCCATTGTTGCGCTTGATCCTGAAACGATACTATCTTATGATGACGACGGATATTTAGATGAAGCAGATCAAAAGGATCTGGCTGAGCTAATAAGCGCTAAAAAACGTGGTGAATTAGAGTGCGTAAATTTAGATGAATTTGACCTAGAGATGAGATCGTTTTTAAAAAAAGAAAGGTCTAAATGAAGCTTTTATTAAGCAAACGCTTTCAATCAGACCTTGAAAAGATTTTAATATTCTACTCTCAAAAAAGCTTTGAAGCTTCGGAGAATTTTTACAATAGCTTGTTTGACAAAATGAAAAGCATCGAATTTATGCCATATCGTTTTAGAAAAAATAGATATTTTCACAAAGACAACGTTAGAGACTTGATCTTTAATGGCTACGTTATCCCATTTATTATTGACGATAAAACCATAACAATCCTCGCAATATATAAACAAAACCTACCAAAATTTTAAGACATTGACAGAAAAGGCGTGAAAGACCACGCCGCTACTATTTTGTGTTTCTTCTATCGTCTTTAGCCTTGATCTCTTCTGCAGCTTCAAGGTCAAGCTGTGCTTTTTTAAAGGCTTTACGTGCTTTTTCTAAGCGGTTAGAGTTTTTGATACTTGGGTTATCAGCATAGGCTTTTTCTGCTTCTTCTAGCTCAAATTCCTTTTTACCATAGTTCTTTTGAGCTTTTTCAAGGTTATTTGTAGCTTTATTGCCACCTAGTAGCTTTGCCTTTGAGGTTACTTTACCAGTAACTGGGTTTCTACCGATAGTTAAGTCTAGGTCACGTTTGGCTCTAGCAGCGGTTCCGCGATTAACAAAACACTCTTCTTTTCCACCAATTAATCTTCCACCTATATCAAGCGGTAAATTTTTTGGATCATCACAATCAACCACTTCTTTTTCTTTAGGTGCTCCCCTCATATGTTTATTAAAAACATCAGAAGATCCATAGTAGGCATTTAAATTTATACAACCAATAAATCCTACAACAAATGCTGCAATTAATGCTTTATTTCTCATCTTACTTTCCTTTCTTCTTGTTTGGTGTAAGGTTTTTGTACTCATCTCTTATCCTTTCTAGTAATATTTCATATTTGTTACATATGGAAGGTATATTTCTCTAGGTTGCGTGCCAACTCTTGAGAAGCGAAGCTTGCTCCACTATCACTTAGACCTACCATCTTTAAAACCCATGTTGGTGCATGAAGTATGATCTTCCAAAGCATGTAAGCACCACCTATTGCACCTATGATATGTAGAAGTGCCATAAATATATGAAGCATAACTGTTAAGAAGAACTGGCTTTGAAGTTCATACATCATATTCATCTGCTCTTCGGCATAGAGTAAGAATATATCTTTAAATATACCATAGACAAATAGACCAAAGTAGATAAATATAACTATCAAGATAGGTTTAAAGAATATAGATAGTGCCCCTACTAAGAAGTCAACTATCTTGTTTGTTTTACCCATAGTGACAGCAAAGGCTGTGACAAATGGTGAGATGTAGTAAAACTTAGCTAGCTCTATAACATAGCTTATAAAGGCTAGTGCTCCAGCTACAATGCCAACCGTAAAAGGCATATAGTCTAAGACTATCTTATATAGGTATGATGCACTTACGTAGCCGATAAGACCTGAGATACCTCGTGAGCTTCTCTCTGTTTTATCACTTACAAATAGGTCTTTTACCTTGGCTAGTGTGCAAAAGTAAAAGACCATCTTAAATTTAACTACTGACATCCCTCACACTCGATCGAGCGGTCGGCCACGTCGTTTAGCTTTTCGCTGTCTGGTGACTCGGAGCGTAGATAGTAGGTTGATTTTAGTCCAAGCTCCCATGCAAGCGTGTAAATTTCGCTTAGATATCCGCCACTTGCTTTGTCTAAGCTCATAAATATATTTAAACTTTGACCTTGATCGATCCATTTTTGGCGGATCGCGCCTGCTTTTATTAAAATTCTTTGATCAAGCTCGTAAGCTGGCGTGTAAAACTGCCAAGTATCAGGGCTTAAATTTGGCACGACATTTGGGATCATTCCACTTAGGTTGTGCTCGAACCACTTGCGTTTATAGACTGGCTCGATGGTCTGAGTAGTGCCAACAAGGATCGAGATCGAGCTAGTTGGAGCGATCGCCATTAGGTAGCCGTTTCTCATGCCGTCACGCTTAACCTTTTCTCTTAGCTTGTCCCAGTCGCAGACATTTTCGTCAAATAGCCCGCCTTTGTCGTTTAAAAGCGCCTTTGCGTTTTCGTTTGCAGTGTCTATCGGCATGATGCCTTTGCTCCATTTTGAGCCTTCAAATTTTGGATAGATGCCCTTTTCTACGGCTAAATTTGAGCTAGCGTAGATCGCGTTGTAGCTTATGTTTTCCATTATGCTATCAATCAGTGCCAAATGCTCATAGCTGCCCCATTTTACGTTTTTCTCAGCTAGCATTTGCGCTTCGCCCATGACGCCAAGGCCGATCGAGCGAGATGATAGGTTTGTGTGTTTTACCTTTTTGTGCGGGTAGAAATTTAGGTCTATAACGTTATCAAGCATCCTGATAGCTATCGGCACGACACGCTCGATGTCCTCTTTGCTATTTATCTTGCTTAAATTTATACTCGCAAGGTTGCAAACTGCTGTTTTGCCCTCGATGCTCTCTTTTTCTACGATGAAAATTTGCTTGCCTTTTAGGCTATCAAGCGCGCTAAGCTTTTTAGCTTTTTTAGTTATGCCACTATCTACGGTGACGTCTTCTTCTTCGTCAAATAGCTCCTCGCCGCCATCTTCATAAGTGATCTTGATCTTATAGTAGTTTGGCGCTGTGTTTTGGAAAATTTCGGTGCATAAATTTGAGCTTCTGATGATGCCCTCGTGGTCGTTTGGATTTGCTTTGTTGGCATTGTCTTTAAAGCATAAAAATGGCATGCCAGTTTCAAAATAGCTAGTTAAAATTTTCTTCCAAAGCTCTTTTGCAAGGATGGTGTTTTTCTGGATATTTTCGTCGTTTTCATACTCCAAATATCTCTTCTCAAACTCCTCGCCGTAAAGATCGCAAAGGTCGCTTACTTGAGCTGGGTCAAAGAGGCTCCAGCGGCCATTTTCTTTGACACGCTTCATAAATAGGTCGTTTATCCAAAGCGCAGGGAAAAGCTCGTGTGCACGGCGTCTCTCTTCGCCTGAGTTTTTACGAAGGTCGAGAAAATCGCTCACGTCCATGTGCCAAGGCTCTACGTAAACGGCGATCGCGCCCTTTCTAGTGCCTAGCTGATCGACCGCTACTGCGATGTCATTTGTCACTTTTAAAAATGGTATGATACCGCCAGCTGCGTTTTTGTGTCCGTCGATACTGCCGCCCATGGCACGCACCTTGCTCCAGTCCCAGCCGATACCGCCGCCAAATTTTGAAAGTAGTGCCATCTCTTTGTAGCTATCAAAAATGCCCTCGATATTATCAGGCGTGCTGCCTACGTAACAGCTGCTTAGCTGGTGGCGCGTAGTCCTTGCGTTTGAGAGCGTTGGCGTGGCTAACATCACTTCAAATTTAGAGATGAGGTCGTAAAATTTCTTTGCCCAGCCTTGACTATCTAGCTCGTTTTGCGCAAGAAACATCGCGATCGCCATAAACATGTGCTGTGGCAGCTCGATCGGCATACCGCTCTTGTCTTTGATGAGGTAGCGGTCATAAAGCGTCTTGATACCAAGGTATGCAAACTGAAGGTCGCGCTCGGGCTTGATGTAAGCGTTTAGATCCTCAAGGTCGTACTTTTCTTTTAGCCCAGGGATGATGCGGCCTACCTTTTCGCCCTTTGCGAGGTAGTCTTTTAGGTGGTTGTAGCCGTTAAAGCCAGTCACTTTGTGATAAAGGTCAAACAAAAATAGCCTCGCAGCGACAAATGTCCAGTTTGGGCGGTCGATGTCGATCTTATCAACTGCTGTTTTTATAAGAGTTTGCTGAATTTCCTCAGTAGTTATCATATCTCTAAACTGGATTTTTGCATCTACCTCAAGCTCGCTAAGACTTACGTTGCTAAGCCCTAGAACCGCTTCGTTTGTATATTTTTTGATCTTGCTGATATCAAGCTCTTCTGTTCTGCCGTTGCGTTTTATAACTTTCAAAAATATCTCTCCGTTTTAAATTTTAATTTGAGATTTTATCCAAAAAGATATAAAAACTCTCTTTGCCAAATAAATATAAAATGATAAAGATAGAGCTTATCAAGTGCTTTAGCCAAAGCTCTCATTTGTAAAAACAAACAGTGTAAAACGCTAAGTGTGATGACTAGGTTAAACGGCCGTCGTTGCTGCTAAATTTGACAAATAAATTTAAAAGGGTAGCGTGGGTTTATGGCTGGCAAAGTGGTTAAATTTACTCGTGACGGCTGCGATGGATACGCTAAAGCTGTTTGTGATTAGGGTAGTTGCAAGGGGTTAAAATTACCCCTTGCGTTTAAATTTATTTGCCAAAGACTCTGGCGAAAATTTTATCTACATTTTTGGTGTAGTAGTTATAGTCAAAGCACTCTTTGATCTCATCTTTGCTAAGGCTCTTAGTTAGGTCCTCGTCGTTTAGCAAATTTTGTAAAAATAGGCTGTGGCCTTGCTCGTCTATCGCTTTTTTGCCCTCTTGCAAGTCCGCCCAGACCTTCATGGCGTTGCGTTGAACGATCTTGTAGGCGTCCTCTCTAGAAATCCCACGCTGTGGCAGCTGCAAAAGCACACGTTGCGAAAATACCAAACCGCCTGTTAAATTTAAATTTTTCATCATATTTTCTGGATAGACGACTAAATTTGCTATCAAATTTTTGATGCGAACCAGCATAAAATCAGCCGTGATAAACATATCTGGAAGGATAAATCTCTCAACTGAGCTGTGGCTGATGTCGCGCTCGTGCCAAAGGGCGACGTTTTCAAGTGCTGGCGTGACGTATGAGCGTAGCACTCTGCAAAGACCGGTGATGTTTTCGCTAAGGACTGGATTGCGTTTGTGTGGCATGGCACTTGAGCCCTTTTGTCCTGGGCTAAAATACTCCTCCGCCTCATAAACCTCTGTCCTTTGGTAGTGTCTAATGGCAACTGCGATCTTTTCGCACGTAGAAGCTAGAACTGCGATAGCGCTCACCACATGGGCGTAGCGGTCGCGCTGGATCACTTGATTTGACGCTGGGGCAGCTTTGAGACCGAGCTCCTCGCATGTTAGCTCTTCAAATTCCATCGGAGCGTGGGCTAAATTTCCCATAGCACCTGAAAGCTTGCCATAGCTGATCGTATCTTTTGCGTCTTTGATGAGCTTTAGCGCCCTTGCGATCTCGTCGTACCAGATGGCAAGCACAAGGCCAAAAGTTATCGGTTCGCCGTGGATGCCGTGGCTTCTGCCGACCATGAGCGTGTGCTTGTGCTCGTTTGCTCTGTTTTTGACCGCCTGCATGAACTCCTCTACGTCGCTGATGATGAGCTCTAAGCTCTCTTTCATCTGAAGCGCGACGGCTGTGTCGATACAGTCGCTTGAGGTCATGCCGTAGTGTACGAACCTGCTCTCATCGCCAAGGCTCTCGCTGACGCTTGTTAAAAATGCGATGACGTCGTGCTTTGTCGTCTTTTCTATCTCGTCGATGCGAGCCACTTCAAATTTAGCGTTTTTGCAAATTTTCTCGCAGTCGCTGTCGCTTATGAAACCAAGCTTATTCCAAGCTTTAACGGCAGCTTTTTCTACCTTGAGCCAAGCGTCGTATTTTGCTTGTATGCTCCACTTTTCAGCCATCTCTTTGCGTGAGTATCTTTCGACCATTGTTGAACCTTTTGTATTAGTTTGCTTTTGTCCTGAAAGTATAAATTTGGCTTTTTGAGCCAGAAATCACGTCATGCAATTTCTCTAAATTTAAGTTTTGATTATATAAAATCCGGGCTGAAATGTCGGTTATACGCTTATAAATTTGGGCTTAAGATAGCTCGCTCATTTTTCAAAAGGATCATTTTTGCCCTATGTAAATAAATTTATCATTACTGCAGATCATCAAAAAGCTTACGAAATTTTACTCCAAAATGGCTTTAATATGAGCCAAACCCAGCGCCTCATCGATAAAGGCAGGTTGATCTGTTGCGGCAGTGTCGTGAGCGAGAAAAATGCCGTTTTATGTGGCGATGTCTTTTTGATCGACTATGAGGCGGAGCCAAAGGGGCTAAAGCCGATCTTTGAGTGCGAGAGCTTTGCCGTCTTTGACAAGCCAAGTGGCGTGCTGAGCCATCCAAATGGCAGACACTGCGACTACTCGCTAAACGATGAAATTTACACGCTTTTTGGACGAGAAGCGAGCGTGGCGCATAGGCTGGACTTTGAAACAAGCGGCGTGATAGTCGTTGGCAAAGATAAAAATTCTACGATAAAACTAAAGAAAATCTTTGAAAATAGAGAGGTTTCTAAAAGCTACGTCGCGATGGTGAAGGGCAAGATCGAGCGAGAATTTACGATCGATGCTAAGATGGATCTAGCGAACAACTACGACGATGTGAAAATGCGAATGCAAATTTGTGAAAATGGCAAGCGCGCTGTGACCAAAATTTTTTCTATAAAGTATTTTGACGATATCGATACGACTTTGGTTCGTGCTATCCCACTCACTGGCAGGCAGCATCAAATTCGCTTGCATTTGTTTCATGTGAAACATAAGATCATTGGCGAACCACTTTATGGTTTGTCACGTCCGCAGATCGAGAAAATTTTAGACAAAGAGATGAGCGAGCGTGAGCGGATAAATTTAACTGGAGCAAAAAGGCTCCTACTTCACTCGGACGAAATTTCATTTAAATTTGATGATATTTTTTACAAGATAAAAAGCAAATTTGACGCCGAAAATGAGTTTTGTAAATTTGCAAAAGAAGCAAATAATCGAACTATTTAAATTTTAAAAAGTCTTTCTAGTAAAAATAATCTACAAAAATTTTTCATAATTTTGCTTTTAAATTTGAAATAGAATTTCTATTAAAAGATATAATTAGATTTTTAGTGTCCAGCATTGTGAATTAAATTTTAGCAATCAACTTTGTGTTTTAGTTTTTTACCCACAAAATTTCATGCCAAATTTTTTAGATCTTATTTCGAGGCTTTATTTTCCTCTTTCAAAACTTTTATGATCAAGGCAAGCCCAACACCAGCAACCAACACTATAAAAATTATCTCGGCGATATCAAGAGCTGTCATTTTTTACTCACGTTAGTTTGATCGTTAGCAAGGTTTTTCCGTGCTTTAGTTGCACTCGTATCGCTAACGTTAGCTTTAAATTTAGGATTTTCATTGCGCTGTTTTAGTTGTCCGCAAGCCGCACTTATATCAAGTCCTTTACTCTGTCTGATCGTGCAAGTAATTCCATGATCCCTTAGATATTCTTGAAATTTTAGCATGCTAGAAAGCTCAGGTCGTCCAAATTCACTATCTTCATGCGGGTTAAAGTAGATCAAATTTACCTTTGCCTTGATGCCGTGCAGTAGTTTAACCAGCTTTTTCGCATCACTAACGCTGTCGTTTAGGTCTTTGATAACAAGGTATTCAAACATCACACGCTTTCGCATATCAATAGGAAATCCCCTAACAGCGTCCATAACAGCCTCGATATTATAGGCCTTATTTATCGGCATTAAGTGGCTTCTAAGCTCATTAGTAACAGCGTGCAATGATATGGCTAGTAAGACACCAAGGTCCATCTCGCCAAGCTTTTTTATCTGGCTACCAAGGCCACTTGTTGATACGGTTTGACGGCGTGGCGATATGGCTAGACCCTCATTAAGTGCTAAAATTTTGATCGCTTTACTAACGTTAGCAAGGTTATCAAGTGGTTCGCCCATACCCATATAAACGACGTTTATGCGCCTCTCGTATGGTATATTATTCTCTCTTTTTATCCATAAAATTTGCCCTACGATCTCGCCAGCAGTCAAATTTCTAACAAGTCCGCCCTTTGCTGTTAGGCAAAAAGCACAGCCCATTTTACAGCCAACCTGCGAACTAACACAAACAGTGTAACGAGCATGACGACTGATCTTACCATCCTCGTCGCTGATCTCCTCTTTCATCGGCAGCAAAACACTCTCTATCTTTAGCCCGTCTTTTAGCTCGAAAAGGTACTTGATCGAGCCGTCGCTACTTTGCTCAAATTTCACACATTTTAGAGGATCGAGGTAAAATTTATCAGCCAGATCCTGACGCATGTCTTTTGGCAAATTTAGCATTTGGTTAAATTCTGTAGCATTTTTTTTGTAAACCCACTCATAAATTTGCGTCGCCCTAAAAGAGGGAGAGACTAGCTCTTTTAACTCTTCGATACTAAGATCAAGCAAATTTTTCACATATTTTCCTTTACATATTTTGTTAGTAGCTCTTTGGCCTTTGCGTGATTTTTTATAAAATCAGCATGCGCATTTTCGTTGCAAAAATTTGTCGCTACGAAAATTCCATAAGCTGGAATTTTAAAAATTTGAGCCACTTTTAGAACAGAAAAAAACTCCATATTTTCTAAAAAATATCCCTTTTCAAACATCTTATAAGCCAAATTTTTGTCTGTCGTTATGAAATTTGATGAATTTATTTTGATAGTTCCACGTGAAACGATAGAAGAAATTTCACACTCGATAGGCGAATAAGATCTATTTTCTATGCTAGAAATTTCAACATTTGCCCCAACCGAGCTTTCATAAATTTGCAAAATTTCACCATCTTTATAAAGACCTGCCGAGCCAACAAAAACTATCTTTTCTGGCATCTGATATAAATTTCGCTCTGGGTTTTTTGATAAATTTTGGCTTATGTTTTGTAGCTCTGGGTTTGATGAGTTTGCAAATTTAGCCTCTATCTTTGCAAGGTAGTGAGGGTCAATATTCTTTAAATTTATACTCTTTTCATCAGCACCAACGCACGATCTTTTTTGCAAAAACTTTGTCAAATTTATCGCCATATCGACTAGCCCCACCCCCATCGGCAAGGCAAAGTCAAAAATTTCATTTTTACCAGCTGAGATAATTAACATCAAAGCCTAACCTCAATGCCGTTGGCCTTCAGATACTCTTTTAGCTTTTTTATCTCGATCTCGCCAAAGTGAAATATCGAAGCAGCGAGACACGCATCAGCCCCGGCCTCAAAAGCATCTTTAAAATGCTCCATTTTTCCTGCGCCACCGCTTGCGATAGTCGGTATAGAGAGCGCACTAAAGATCTTTGTCAGCTCCAAACTAAAGCCCTGCTTGACGCCGTCATTATCCATAGACGTTAGCAATATCTCCCCTGCCCCACGCGACTCGACCTCTTTTGCCCAAGCAAAGGCATCTTTTTTGGTATCGATCCTGCCACCATTTATAAAAACGCTATAGCCAGTTTCGATCTTTTTAGCGTCGATCGCTACCACGACGCACTGCGAGCCAAATTTCCTAGCCGCTTCGTCGATCAAATTTGGATCTTTTATTGCCGATGAGTTTAGACTCACCTTGTCGCAGCCCGCATTTAAAAGGCGAGAGATGTCGTCGATCGTGCGTATGCCACCGCCAACGGTTAGCGGTATAAAAAGCTTGCTTGCGACCTTTTTTACGACATCAACTATCGTATCACGGCCAAGGTGAGAGGCTGTAATATCCAAAAAGCAAAGCTCGTCAGCGCCCTCGTCGTTATATCTTTTAGCTATCTCGACTGGATCTCCAGCATCGACAAGTCCAACAAAATTTACACCTTTTACGACCCTGCCGTCTTTTACGTCGAGGCATGGGATTATGCGTTTTGCGAAATGATTCAAATTTATCCTTTGTCTATCTTTCTAGCTGCCACCTCAAAATATGGCAAACTCGCCCAATTTTCTCGGTTTCCAACTATATAAATAACCTCTTTTGCTCTTGTTAGCGCCACGTTTAGCAGGTTTGGCTTGCTAGCAGCCCACGCCCTAGCACCCTTTGTCGCACCGCCTAACACAAAGACAATAACATCAGCCTCTTTGCCCTGCATAGTGTGGATAGTGCCAGCACCTTTTAAATTTCTACAAACATCTTTAAATGGCGTTATTATCCTGATGTTATTTTTCTCACCAGCTAGCTCACCTGCCAAGAGCTCTTTAACCATCTCGCCCTCGGCTTTGTTGTAGTTGCCTATCCACTCCCCAGAGCTAACGTCTATCCACTTTGTTTGCACGTTAGTGTTTGCAAATTTACTAGCCGCGCTTCTGCCAAGTATCATCATATCGTCATATGTAGTCTCGTTTGAGATCTCAAACATAGGGTTAGCGCACCTTCTATGCACAATGAGTGGCGAGCCAACCCAAATACTCTCACCGCTACCTTTTATATATGTGCCGATCTTTTGCGCTTTGTCGGCTCTTAGCTGTACAGAGGATTTAAGCAAGTTAAACTCCTCTTTTGCCTCACAGTAGCTAAGGATCGCGTTATTTAAACTAACAGGTAGTGTTACGACTGGCTCAAGCTGAAGCGGATCGCCGACTACGACAGCCATCTTTGAGCGAAATAGTGCGCCTAACGCGTTAGTCAAATTTGCCTGCCCTGCTTCATCTATCAAAAGCAAGCCTATATCGCCATTTAAAAGGTCTTTAAAGGTGTTATTAAACGAGGCAAAAGTTGAACTAACAACAGGCGTTAGCAAAAATAAACCCTTGATGATCTCACGTCTATGTTTTGCGTCAAGGCCGTTTTTCTCAGCCATCTTTTCATCGTTAAAGATAACGCTAAGGGCACGCAAATTTGTCCTGACAGCCTCCTTGCAGGCAAATATCGCTGCCTTGTGCAAATTTAATGCCTCTTTAAAAAGCTCTATCCTAGCCTTAAAAAGCTTTGTCTTGTGAAATTTCTTGTCTATGCCAAATTCCATCATAAATGGCATACTCTTTTGCATTTCGTCATTACTCTCGCTAAAGCTGCCGTTTAGAAAGATATCTAGCTCCTCGCTCCTACCAAGTATCTTTTGGCGTCTAGCAAAGTCACTTTGTAGCCTTTTGTAAAGATTTATCTTAGTACCAAGCTCTGCTGCCCTGCTCTCAAGCTCTGCTATCTCGCTTTTTAGCTCATTTAGTCTTGCCTCGTTTTTCTCTTTGCTCTCGCCATTTTGCCTGCTAGCTTTTAAATTTTGCTCAGCTATCTGGCGGTTTATCTCGCCGACCTTTAGCGCCTCGTCATTATACTTTTCAAAGGCCTCTGTCTTAAAAATTTGCTGAAAGGCAAAAAAGGCTGGCTTTTGCGGTAAATTTAGATAGTCCTGCAAGGCCTCATTTTGACTAACAAGCCTTGTTAGCTCCTCTGCCTCCGCCTTTTTGTCCCCCAGCTTAGCCAAAATTTCATCATGCTCGTTCTCTAAAGGCTCTAAAAGCTCCTCTATCTGCTTGGCCGAGTAGTAGCTCTCAAGCCTCCTATCTACATCAGCCAGCTCGCTATTTAGGCTCTTTAGCTCCTCTTCTTTGATCCTGATCTCACTAAAAAGTAAATTTACCTCGTGAAGTGCAAGATTAAATTTCTCCTTCGCCACGTCAAAGTCATCTACGCCCTCGCCTACTGCAAGGTACTTGCCAAGCCCCATCAAAAAGCCATCTTGCTCCAAAAACTCGCCGTATTCGCTTGCGATCTTGTCAAACTGGCTGTGAGTTGGCTCGATCTTTACGCCATTAATTGCATTAAAAACAAAATTTGACTTATTTTGCTTTGAACCAAGTGCCACACAAAATAGCCCCCATGCTGGCTTTGAGATAAAGAACTTCTCGCCAAATTCACTCTTTTCATCAGCAGAGAGCAGCCTTGTGGCTATAAATTTAAAATAATCAATCTCGCCCGCATAATCCCCTATGCTCTTTAACTGGCTTAGCTCCTTACTCAAAATCTCAACCGCGCCGTTGTTACAAGAGCTAACGACCATCTCAAAGCCTTGCAGCTCGTCATTTAACCTAAAATAAAGCGCCTTTTCGTCGCTGTCATAAACTGGCTCGAAGATATCATGCCTGCTCATTTGCGCGAGCCTCATCGCCCTAAGCGTCACTACTTCAGCCATCACGTCCTTTAAAAGCGTCGTTTTTCCAGTGCCTGGAGCGCCATTTACACTATAAATTCCACCATTTCCGTCTTTAAATTTCTCAATTATATTGTTTAGAGCCATTTGCTGTGAGAAATTTAAAGCAAAATCACTTGCAAAGGTCGATCTAGGGTAGCGCTCAGCCTTAAAAAAGTCCCTTACCGCCCTTTGATTTAGCTCCTCTCTAACGTCAAGCCTCTCAAATTTATTCTCACTACCCTCGTCTAAAAACTGATCGGTTAGCTCGTGTGTCCTGCCTGACTCGTAAAATTTGATAAGTAAATTTATATCATCTATAAAAAAGCTATTTAAAAGGGCGTCGTTCTCTTTAAAATTTGGATCAACTATCCTTACTTCAAGCCTGATCACATCTTTGCAAAACGGCGTCTTTAGCGAGCTTTTTAGCTCCTCATGGACTGCTTTTACATAGTCGCTAAGCCTCATTTTCTCTTTGTGGATAGAAATTTTATCCTTGATGTGCTCGCACTCTTTGTTAAAGTCGTTTTGACTGATCTCTTTTAGGCGGTTTAGTCGCACCATCGCCCAAGGAGCCGTTGGGATAAAGAGCTCATTTGATGAGTTTGGCGTGAAAAATGGGCTTAGCTCATTATCTAAATTTGCATCTTTTAAAGCAAAATTTTGCTCATTTTTGCAAAATACTAGATCGCCAGAGAGCTTAAGCTTATAACAAAATGCCTTTTCAAAGCTCGTTTGCTCAGAGCGCAACTCATCTAAAATTTGCTCTTTTTCAAATTTTACCTTTGCTAGCTTTGATATCGCAAGAGCAAGCAAGTCCGTCTCAAAAATGCCGCCGTAAATCGAAATTTCTACACCATTTTTTAAAAGCGACCTATCAAACGCTCTTAAAATTTGCATAAATTTCTCATCGAAATTTGCGATCTCAAGGTCCATTGATTTTTTAAATTTGCTATTTGTCTTTTTTGGCTCGTCTAAGGTTTTTGGCTCTAAATATTGTGATAATAAAAAGTATTTTAAGGTATTTGCCCTACTCAAATTTGCGCCTTATTTTGTTGTTTTTTAGTGATTATAGTCCATTTTATATATGATTAAACTAAACTTGTAATCATTGTATAAGTAATCTTTAGCTAATATCGCGGCTATGATAAAGGCAAAAAAGCACTTTGGACAGAATTTTTTACAAGACAAAGCGACACTAGATAAGATCATCCAAGCGATACCCAATGACGTAGAAAACGTCGTTGAGATTGGGCCTGGCTTAGGTGATTTGACATTTAGACTTTTGCAAATTTATAAGACGACCTCTTTTGAGATAGATTGTGAGCTGTTTCAAATTTTAAAGGTCAAATTTGCAAATGAGATCCAAAATGGACAATTAAAACTTTTTTGTAAAGATGCTTTAGAGCAGTGGCAAGAAGAGGGCGGACTAAGTAGCCAGAACTACTTTTTGGTCGCAAATTTGCCCTATTACGTTGCTACGAAGATGATACTAAATGCGATAGATGACGAAAAATGCCTTGGGCTTATTGTGATGATACAAAAAGAGGTTGCTCTTAAATTTAGTGCAAAGAGCAGGGATAAAGAATTTAGCGCTTTATCGATCCTCGCATCACTGCAAGGCAGGTGTGAGCTTTTGTTTGACGTGGATGCAAAGCTTTTTAATCCACCTCCGAAGGTCACATCTTCAGTCATCAAACTACAAAAAACAAAAAAGATTTTTGGCAAAGACGGGATATTCAAAGATGCAAAACAATACGAGGCTTTTAAAGCATTTTTAAGAGCTGCGTTTGCTTCGCCAAGAAAGACGCTTTTGAAAAATTTATCCACAAATTTTGACAAAAAAACGTTAGAAGAAATTTTTGAAGACCTAGGCTTAGCTCAAAATTTACGTCCACACGAGCTAGATGTCGATTCTTATCTAAAAGTATTTGAAAGATTAAAGGAAGATAATGAACGACAAAAACGAAGAGAAAGTTGTAACTAACCAAAGTAAAAACAACAAAAGACGAAGATTTAGACCAAAAAATAAGCCAAAACAAGAGGGCGAAACTACCGAGCAGACCTCACTAGCAAGCAAAAGCGTGATAGATAACTTCTTTGCAGCAGAGCAGGCCGAAAGCGAAACTCACGCTGAGCCAAAAAGTCAAAATCCTCGCCCAAAAAAACCAAAAAATAGTAAAAATCAAGCAAAAACTGGCGAAAACAATAAACCAAAAGAGCAAAAACAGCAAAAAGAAAAGCCAAAACAAGAGCCAAAAGCTGAAGCCAAAAACGAGGCAAAAGAGCAAAAAGAGAAGCCAAAAAAGGCTAAAAAACCAAAGAAAAATTTACCCGCAAAGCTAAATGGCAACGAGCAATGGCAGCAAGATATCGCAAGCGCTATGGAGGCAAACAAAGCCACTCACGAGCTAAGACTTGAGCCACTAAAATATCTAAATTCAAGCGAGCATAAAATTCGCATAACACCACTTGGTGGTCTTGGCGAGATCGGCGGCAATATGACGATATTTGAAACAGAAACCAGCGCCATCATCGTTGATATCGGCATGAGCTTTCCAAGCGAGAGCATGCACGGCGTGGATATCCTTATCCCAGACTTTGACTACGTTCGCAAGATAAAAGATAAGATAAAAGGCGTCATCATCACCCACGCACACGAGGATCACATCGGCGCGGTGCCTTATTTTTACAAAGAGTTTAAATTTCCTATCTACGCCACACCGCTTCCGCTTGGTATGATAAATAATAAATTTGAAGAGCACGGCCTAAAACAAGAGCGCTCACTCTTTCGCTCAGTAGAAAAGAGAAAGCCATATCTTATAGGCGACTTTGAGGTCGAGTGGATACATATAACGCACTCTATCATCGACGCCTCAGCACTTGCTATCACGACAAAGGCAGGCACTATCATCCACACAGGCGACTTTAAAATCGACCACACGCCGATAGACGGCTACCCAACAGATCTTGGCAGACTAGCGTACTATGGCGAGCGTGGCGTGCTTTGTCTATTAAGCGATAGCACAAACAGCTATAAAGAGGGCTTTACAAAGAGTGAAAGTAGCGTTGGCAAGACCTTTGACGCGATATTTTCAAAAGCAAAAGGGCGCGTAATAATGAGTACATTTAGCTCAAACATCCACCGCGTCTATCAAGCGATCGAGTGGGGGCTAAAATACAACCGCAAAGTCTGTGTCATCGGCAGATCAATGGAACGAAATTTATATACTGCGATGGAGCTTGGCTACATCAAGCTTGATAAGAAAATTTTTATCGATGCAAACGAGGTTGGTAAATTTAAAGATGACGAGGTGCTTATCGTCACCACTGGCTCTCAGGGCGAGACTATGAGCGCGCTTTACCGCATGGCAACAGATGAGCACAAATATATAAAGATAAAGCCAAGCGATCAGATCATAATCAGCTCAAAAGCTATCCCAGGTAATGAAAATAGCGTCTCAACGGTGCTAAATTTCTTACTAAAATCAGGTGCGAGCGTCGCTTACCAAGACTTTAGTGAGATCCACGTCAGCGGCCACGCAGCACAAGAAGAGCAAAAGCTGATGCTTCGCCTCATAAAACCAAAATTTTTCTTGCCAGTGCACGGCGAATATAACCACATCGCAAAGCACAAAGAGACAGCCATTAGCTGTGGTGTGGATGAGCGAAATATCTATCTAATGAGCGACGGCGATCAGATGGAGGTTTGTCAAAAGTACCTAAAACGTGTAAAAACGGTAAAAACCGGCAAAGTCTTCATAGATAATCAAATAAATAAACAAATCGCAGACGACGTCGTCATAGACAGACAAAATCTCGCTGAAGCAGGTGTCGTCATGATAATCGCTCAAATTTCACGCCACGGCGCAAAGCTCATCAACAAGCCTCGCGTCATCAGCTACGGCCTTGTGGGTGACAAGCAAGACGCTGAGTTTAGAAAAGAGATGGAGGGCGTTTTGGAGCAATACTTAAGCAACGTAAAAGAGGAGCTTTTGAAAGATAGCAGACTACTCGAGTCACAAGTGCGCCAAGTGATCAGAAAGCACATCTTTAGAAAGGTCAAAAAGTACCCAACTATCGTGCCGATCATCTATCTAATGTAAGGGAAATTTATGCAGACAATGAACCAAATCGCCGCTGAAGTTTTAGAGATAGAAGCAAACGAGCTTTTAAGACACGCTAAAAGCGTAGAGATAGAAGATGCTGTAAATTTGATATTTAACGCAAAGGGCAAAGTCATAGTAACAGGCGTGGGCAAGAGCGGTCACGTGGGCGCAAAGATCGCTGCCACGCTTGCAAGCACTGGCACGCCAAGCTTTTTCTTGCACCCAACAGAGGCTATGCATGGAGATCTAGGCATGATAGAAAAGGACGATATTTTGTTAGCCATTAGCTTTAGTGGCGAGAGCGATGAGCTTGTCAAAATTTTGCCTCATGTAAAGCGCTTTGGCGTGAAAATCATCGCCATGGCAAGGAGCAAAACAAGCTCACTTGGTAAATTTAGCGATGCTTTTATAGATATAAATGTAGAAAAAGAGGCCTGCCCACTAAATGCTGCTCCAACAGCATCAACCACGCTAACGCTAGCTCTTGGCGATGCATTAGCTGTTTGTTTGATGCAAAAGAGAGGCTTTAAAAAAGAGGACTTTGCAAATTTTCATCCAGGTGGTAGCCTTGGCAAGAGGCTATTTTTGAAGGTTAAAGATGTGATGAGAAGCGAAAATTTACCGATAGTCCGCTGGGATGCAAGCCTAAAAAGCGCGATCGATACGATGACGCATGGCAAGCTTGGCACGGTTCTTATCGTTGATAAAGATGGCGTGCTAGACGCCCTTTTAAGTGACGGCGATCTTAGGCGTGCACTTATGAGAGAGGACTTTGACCTAGAAGAGCCAGCGATGAAATTTGCAACCTTGCATCCAAAAGAGATAGATAACAAAGAGATGTTAGCAGTAGATGCGTTAGCCCTCATAGAAAAGTATAAAATTCAGCTTCTAGCCGTCGTAGAAAATGGCGTGCCCGTAGGCGTTTTACACATCCATGACCTTGCAAATTTAGGACTATAAAATGGAAAAAACAAGACTAAATAAATTTATTTCACATAACACAAACTACTCACGCCGTGAGGCAGATGAGCTGATAAAAGCTGGCAAGGTTAGCATAGCAGGACGTGTGGTTAGCGACCTTGCTACAAGCGTGGATGAAGATGACAAAGTACGTATAAATGGCCGTTTGATAAAGCTAAAGAAGGAATTTACTGTTATCATTTATCACAAACAAAAGGGTGAGCTAGTTAGTAAGAAAGATGACCGCGGACGAAAGACGATATATGACACGTTAGATAAGAAATTTGCCAAATTTGTTAGCGTAGGGCGCTTAGACTATGCAAGTGAGGGGCTACTTTTGCTAACTGACGCCCCAGCGATCGCCACAGCGCTAATGAATAGCGACTTAGAGCGCGAATACTACCTAAAAGTAAAAGGCGAGGTAACAAAAGAGGTGATAGAAGCTATGACAAATGGCTTTTTCGCCAAGGACGCCACCAAAGGCGCTCACGCAAAAACAACTATAAAATCAATGGAATTTAAGCCATTTCTAGCCTACAAAGTCTTTGGCTCAAGCGGTGGTTACACAAAACTAAAGGTCATCATCAATGAGGGTCAAAATAGGGAGCTTCGTCGCTTCTTTGGCTACTTTGATCTTGAAGTGATGGATCTAAAACGTGTTAGTTTTGGGCGTGTTAGCCTTGATATGCTAAAGCCTGGCAAATGGCGCTACTTCGAAAACAGCGAATACGAAGACCTAAGAGACTTTTTAAAAGTTAATAACATTAGATACTAACATCAGGCTTGTTTCTCTAACGAAGAGGCAAATTAAATTTATAAAAATGAAGAAAAATTGAAAAAGATTGTTCTTTTATCTCTGATCTTACTTACTACCAGCTTTTCTAAGGATCTTTTTGAGCTTGGGCTTGAGGCTTACGATAAGGGCGAGTTTGATAAAGCCGCCAAACAATGGCAAAAAGCTTGCGACGATAATGTTGCTCGAGCTTGTCATAACTTAGGAGTTTTATACGAGGATGCTCAAGGTGTAAAACAAGACTATCACAAAGCAGCCGAGCTATATAAACGATCATGCGATGGTGGATTTGTTGGTAGTTGCCTAAATTTAGGGGCTTTATACATAAAAGATCAAGGCATAGGACAAGACTATATCAAGGCTATCAATCTATACAAAAAGGCTTGCGACGGCGACATCGCCGAAGCTTGCCATAACTTAGGTGCCTTATATGCGCTAGACAAAGGTACAAAGCAGGACTATGACTCGGCAAAAAGATACGTTTTTAAAGCTTGCGCTCTAGGTTTCCAAGATGGGTGCGACTATCTTAATAAAATGATTGCCGCAGACGAGAATGATGAAAAGATTGAGATCATGTTTAAAACTATGATTAAAACGATCAATCATCTAAAACAAATCGACTAACTTCGTAAATTTATATCTTATTTTCTGAAAGTAGGATGTTTATGTATGGATTTAACAGCGTTTCGCCGCGTGCTGCATAGAGCAAGACCTCTTTAAAGTAGTTGTCGTTTATGCCATACGTGTGAAATTCATACGCCCCTATGCCGTATCCCATCGGCGTGATATCGACCCTTGAGTACCATGCATCTTGCGCTAGGATGTAGCGGTTTGTATCTCTTGAATAAACATATAACTTGATCTTATCTTTGCTCTTTTGCGCCATATACCAGATGAAAGAATTTGTGATGTCGTTGAAAAAGTAGATGTCGCCATTTGGCATGATCGCCTGAGCTGTGTCGTTGTTATCAGCGATGAGCGTCCTGCTCTCATAACATATAAATTTATTTGGCGTTAGCTGCTCTATGGGCTCAGACTTGCCGTTATTTAGGACTAAAATTTTATCATCGCTTATGTCGGCATTATAGGCTAGCACGGCTAAGACTAGAGCCAACAAACACAGAGAAAAAATTTGCTTTATCAAAATAAAAATCCTCTTAACAAATAGTATTTGAGCACGTAAAGCGAGCATATCAGCACGCAAACACTTAGCCAGATCGATGAAAATTTAAGCTTGTGCGAGTAGTTTGTCTTTGTGATGATCTCCACAAGATATGGCATAAGGCCGTAAAAAATGCCCAAAAACAAAGTGCCCCAGATAAGGTAGCCAACGTAAAAATAGTCGCTTCTTAGCATGCAGTATGGGCACTTGTGATTTGGCTGCTCGTAAACATAAAGCCCAAAAAAGTAGGTGATAGCGTAGTAGCTAAGCACCAAAAATAGCAAATTTGCCACAAAGCTTGCCATGCTTTGCTTTAAGAAATTTAGCGCCAAAATGACAAAAAATAGCACGAAAAAGGCGCTTACTAAGCCAAAATTTGTATAGCCAAAAGGGAGCTTTGGAGCTTGAAAAGTGACAGAACAGCAAAAGACTGGCACTTTTAGCGGGATGTTATAAAAAAACGAAATTTCTATGCCAAGCTCGAGCAGTATCATCACAAAAAGGCAGATAAAAATGGCATATTTTTTCTTTAGATATGGGAAATTTAGCGCCTGCAAGTCGAGCCTATTTATAACCAGCCAGATACCAAGTCCAAAGATGAGCAAAATTTTAGTGAGCATCAAGATGCCGCCAAATTTATTTGAGCCGATCACGCCAGCCGAGCACATAGCCCCTGGCACGATGTCAGAGAGCTCGTTTAGACAAAGTGCGAAAAATATAAACAAAACGATCTTTGTGCAGACGCTAAAGAGCAAGATCGTATTTACAAGGTAGTTTTGCTTTTCAAGTGAGTATTGAAGCGATGTTAGTGCGTTATAGTCCCACGACTTCATGATCCTGACGACGTAAAATAGCGAAATACTCATCAACACTAACAGTACAAACTCCGCTAACAAAAAGGCGATAACGGCGTTTGATAAAAATACGCTCATACTATCTCTCCGTTTTGTAGGCTAAGAGTCCTATCAGTTGCGCCCAGCTCGTCAAAAATGCTATCGTGAGTGGCAACTATGACGCTTTTTTTAAGCGCCTTAAATGACTCTAGTAAGCCTAAAAACGCACGTGCATTTTGCCTATCTAAATTTGCCGTTGGCTCATCAGCCAAAATGATATCAGCGTCCATTGACAAAGCCCTAGCCACCGCACATCTTTGGCGCTCGCCACCGCTTAAATTTGATACGTTTTCATCTCTTTTGTGAGCGATGTTTGCAAGCTCAAGAGCCTTTTTTATCATCTCTTCACGCACATTTGCCTTGAAATTTGTCAGCGCAAACGGAGCTAACAAATTTTCATAGACGCTTAAGCCCTCTATGAGGTTAAAATTTTGAAAAACAAGCCCAAGCCTTTTATGTCTAAGCTCGGAGCAAAATGCGTCAGGTAACTTTGCGATGTTAGTGCCGTCTATCAAAATCTCCCCGCTAGTTGGCTTTTGAAGTAGGGCTATGAGCGAGAGCAGGGTGCTTTTACCACTTCCACTAACGCCTTTTAGTATGACTAACTCGCCGTTATTAACATCTAAATTTATATTTTTTAGAGCACAAAACTCGTTTTGTTTGCCTTGGTTATAGACTAGGCTAACGCCTCTAATGTTTATCATTTTAGCCCCTCATTTATGTCGCCACACGCCACACGCCACGACGGGATAAGCACAAATGCCAAAAATGGTATGACGCCAAAGACGAAGATCAAAAAGAGCTTATCAAACTCCAAAATAGGCGTGAAATTTGTAAAATTTAAAAGCTCATCGCCTAAAAATATCCCCTTTAAAAAAGGAGCATTTAAAACAAATACAAAGAGATAAGCTAACATAACGCCAAGCAAAAAGGCGCTAACGCTAACGATGAAATTTTGTATAAATTTTAAAAAAATGATCTCTTTTATACTAAAGCCGATACTTCGCAAAATGGCTATCTCGCGCTTTTTGTTGCCATAGGCAAGTGAAATTTGATTTTTAAGTAGCACGAAAAATATTAGCATAACGCTAACATAAATGCTCATAAAAATTCCACCCTTATAGTAGTAAAGATGTCTAATGTTTGCCACCTCGTCTTCTATGCTAATGGCAAATGAGTTTGGATATAAATTCTCTATCTTTAAGGCTACTTGGCTGATCTCTTCGCTATTTGGCACATCGACATAGAGCTTTGTGTATTCTTCATCTTTTAAATTTAAGATAGCTCGCAAGGTATTTGGGTGCAAAAATATCGCGTTATTTGTGATAAGTCCGCTTTGTTTTGGCATGGTTTTTAGAATTTTTACTGGTATCATGCGCTCTTCTGTTAAGAAGTTAAAGCTCTCATCGTAGTAAAGCTCGTTCATAGCGGCTTTTACGCCCTCGCCAACGATCATCTCGTCCTCTTTTAGGCTATCATCCTCATATAGATGAAACCAAACGCGCTTTTGCACAAAGTAGTACTCCCCATCAGCCACGCCTCTAACGTCAGCCACGCCATCGATCTTTGAGATGTCGTAGATGTAGCCAGGGTGCATGAGATCGTTTTTACCAGCACGAAACGCGCTAACTACGATACTTGAGCGATCTTTTACCAAGCTTATGAGATCATGCTGGATCGAGCCAGAGATGAAAAGCACCGAGCTTAGCACGAAGATAATGAGCGAAAAGAGGCAAAAGCTAAAAAGGTGGTCCTTTTTGTCTTTAAAGAGCAGGACAACAGCGTAGTTTATGAAATTTCTACTTATCATAGACAAAGCCCTTTTGCTCTTTTAGGCTAAAGCTAGAAGCTAAATTTGCCCTTGTTATCTTTGAAATTTCTCTTAGCTCATCTTGCTTTGCTTTGTGGTCAAAGCTAAGGTAGTGCGCCGCTAAAAGCGTGTAAGAGAGTCCAAAAAATAACGCCAAAAATGCTAGAAATTTCACTTTATTTGCCAGTAAATGTCTTTATCTCGTCAAATTTTATGACACCTTTGCCAGCGTGATCTTTCATAAAGCTGTTTGCCTTTGCTTCGTCTTTAAAAGGGATAAACTCCTCGCCCATCGGTCCAAAAACATTTGAGCCATGAACATAAAACGCCTCTTTTGCATCAAGCTTTTCAAGCGTGTAATAATCGCTCACATAAGCCTCTTTCGCCACCTCATCAGCGAAGTAAAACTGCGCCATATCTTTTACTCCGTCAAAGTAATAGTCCTTGCCATCAGCCTTGATAAGCGTCGCCCACTGCTTGTTTTTTATAGGCATGCCACACACCGCACATCTTGCGTCCTTTGGCAGCTCGATGCGCTCTTTTGCCCCTTTATAGGCGTTTATGTTTGCTTCACTCGTCAAATTTCCAGCCCACAAGACAAAAACCACACTGAGTAACAAAGCTACAAATTTCATCTTATCTCCTTTAGTTTCTCTTTTTCTAACTCGCCCTTTTCATAGAGCTTTTTTAACATCTCATCATCAAAGTCTATCTCGTAGTAGCCCTTTACAAACTCGCTAAATTTATCAAAATCATCAAAAGCATATCCAAGCAGCCAGCGTCCGCCGTTGTTACCACCGACTAAATTTTGATGTTCCACTCCGTCATACCAGATAAAAAAGGTCGTTTGCTCTATCTCATCTGGCAAGAAGTAAGAGCGAAATTTAGCAGCCTCGCCACTATAAATTTGCTCTACTACGCTTTTGTCTGTGCTTAGCGAATTTAGCTCATTTTCATGGTCAAACCCTCTAACCAGCACCGCCTCACGCGTAAATATCACATCTAGCAGATCGCCCTGCCCGTTATCTACCACGTATCTTAGGCCATTTTCATCCTCTCTTTTAGAAATGAGCCTTAGATACTCTTCGCCTGGCTCTAAAAAAGCACTATCAAGTAGATAAAGTGCCTCTAGGCTTGCCTCTTTATTGCCCCAGTTTTTAAAACTCATCAATTCTTTCCTAAAATTTCTAAATTCTCACACGCCTCTTTTAGGCCATTTTTACAGCTTTTAGTGAAAATTTCACGTGCTTTTTCTACGTCCTCTTTCACGCCTTTGCCCTCAGCTAGCATGATAGCGTAGTTGTTGCAGCCTTTTTCATAGGCGTATTTGCACGCTTGCTCGTAAAGCTTTGTCGCTTTTGTTAAATTTTGATCAACCCCTTGGGCATAGACATATAAAAAGCCAAGGTTGTCACACCCTATGCCAGCTTCGTTTGCGCAAGCCATTTCGTAGTATGTTTTGGCTTTTGCGTAGTCTTTCTCGACGCCTTCGCCCTGAGCGTATAGGTAGCCAAGGTTGCTACATCCCATGCCGTCCCCTGCTTTGCAAGCCTTTTCATAGAGCTCTTTTGCCTTTTTTAGGTCTTTTTCTACACCAGTGCCGTTTGCATAAAGCAAGCCAAGCTCGGTGCAGCCCTCGTTGTCGCTGCATGCTTTTTCATATAGTTTGACCGCTTTTGCTAGGTCTTTTTCTACACCAGTGCCGTTTTCATAGACGTAGCCAAGGTTGCTGCAAGCCATAGAGAAATTTTGATCGCAAGCCTTTTCATAAAGCATAGCTGCCTTTGCCTCGTCCTTTTTGACGTTGCCGTCCCCTCTGCTGTAAAGCACAGCTAGGTTGTAGCAGCCTGATGCCTTTTTCTCTTTGTTGCAAGCATCTTCATAAATTTGCGCTAGTTTGTTGTGATCATCTTTTGCGTTTAAAGCCTCTTTGATGTAGCCAGCATTTAAAACGCACAAACTAGCAGCCAGTAAAATCAAACTCTTCTTCATCATATCTCCTAAACTACTTTTATATCTCTGCCGCGGTAGGCTAGGGCGATTAGCAAGACAAGAGCCGCTAAGATCAAATATATTAGCCCTGAAACGCCAAAGCTCTCACCATTTGCGTATGAGTGAAGTCCGCTAAGGTAGAAATTTACTCCAAAATATGTAAAAAGCACCGAAGCAAATGATAGCACGCTAGCTGTTAAAAAGGCAAAAACGCCCCTAAGCTTTGGTATAAACCTTAAGTGAAGCACGATAGCATAGACGATGATCGTTATATATGACCAGCTCTCTTTGCTGTCCCAGCCCCAGTATCTGCCCCAGCTCTCATTCGCCCAGACGCCGCCTAAGAAATTTCCGATAGTTAGCAAGCTAAGACCTATGATGAGGCTTAGCTCGTCGGTGGCGGCGAGGTATCTTATCTGCTCGCTAAGCTTTTGCTCGTTTTTGTCATTTTTTAGAGCCATCAAGATAAGTCCCACAAGCCCCAGCACAAAGCCAAAGCCCAAAAAGCCGTAGCTTGCTGTGATGACGCTTACGTGCACGCTAAGCCAAAATGACTTTAAAACAGGGACTAAATTTGTTATCTGAGGGTTTATAAAATTTAGATGAGCAACCAGCAAGCTAACACTTGCAAAGAGCGAAGCAGCGCCAAGTGCGAAGCTTTGATGCTTGAAAAATAGCACTCCAGCTAGCACGCTTATAAGCGAGATATAGACTAAGCTCTCATAAGCATCGCTCCAAGGCGCGTGACCTGAGATGTAGGCACGTAGGGCTAAATTTAGAGCATGCACTATAAATGCGGTAAAAAACGCAAGGCTAATCGCTCTTTCAAATCTAAATTTCCTCCCAAAAAATAGCCTATAAAAGCCAAGAGCAAGCGAAGCAAGAGCTAGGATCATGTAAAAATAGATAAGAAATTTAAATATCTCCATTTGGTTGTAAAGCACTTCAAGGCCGATTTTTGCCTCACTTGGCGCAAGAGAGCCTAGAGTGCTTCTTTGATAGCTTGAAATTTGCTCCAAACTCCTATCAGCGCCCGCGCACTCGCCACTTTTTACGCAAAGGCTTAAATTTTCTATGTAAGCGCCTAAAACGCTTTTAAGCTCGTTTGAAATTTCATCTTTGCTAAAGGCTTCATTTACGCCTAACCACGTGATCGTATCATTATTTTTAGCGGGGATAAATTTTAAAATTTCTCCCTTTAGCGCAAGGTATAAGACATTTAGCCTCTCGTCAAATTTAATGACGTCGTTATCAAATTTATCTCTTTTTGAGGCGGATTTTTCATTTGCAGCCTCTACAAATTTAGCCAGCTTATACTCGCCATTTTCGTTAAAAACGTCCTTAAAACTAGCAAATTTCTCACTAACTCCAAGAAGCTCGCCCACACGATCGCTTGTGATCTTTACCATCCTTTTATCCATCCACTCTTGTGGCGAGATGGCAAAAGAGAGCATGAGCTCATCGCTACTAAGCCCAAATAGCGTCGTTTTGGTTGAAATTTTACTTATTACCGCCCTTGTGTAAGAGCTAGCTGGGGCGATCCTGCTATCAGTTTGAACTAAAATTTTGGCAAATTTATCTGCATGAGCTTTAAAATTTATGGCTTCATCGCTTGCGAAATTTGGCATGGCATTTAGTAAAAGCAGGGCTAAAAATGCAAACTGAGTGCCTTTTATGAAGTTACAAAGTCTAAAAAATCGGCTCTTTTTGCTAAATAAATTTCCCACAAAGCCAAGGCAAAGTAGAAAATATCCGATGTAAGTTGGCACTTTACCAGGATCAAAGCTGATCTCAAAGGCGCTTCCAAGCTCGTCAGCATCATATGATGACTGAAAAATTTTATAGCCCATGATGCTTAGTGGGTGATTTAGTGAAATTTCATGCTCGCTGCCTGCGATGCTTACTTTGCTCGTGTAAGATGATGGGCTATTTAGCCCTGCGTAGCGCTCTAGGATAAATTTATCAAGCCTTAGCGTAAATGGTAAATTTATGGCATCAGAGCTAAAGTAAAATTTCGCCTCTTGCCCATCAAAGCTTAAAATGCTTGGCTCAAGATCGTATCCGGCTCCGCCTTTTAGCTTGGCAGTTTTGCTCTTTTGCCCAGCAAAGCCAGCCTCTATGCTAAGCGTGGCTGGAGCGTTTTTCTCATCTTTTTTGTAGCCAGTTATCTTTATCTCAAATTCTTTGCCATTTATATCTTTTTTGAAGCCAAAGTCGTTTTTGCCAAGCAGACTAAGTTTTAATGGATATTCAAAACTTTCATTTGAAATTTGCACTCTCAAATATGGCTTTGTGCTTTGCATATAGTTGCCGCTCTCGCCCACTCTAAGATGCAATACACCCTCTTCGCCAAAGTATCTTGTAAGCGCAGCACCGATGAAGATCAGAATAAAAGCAAGATGTATCAAAAATGCGCCAAATTTCTTATACATCTTGGTTTTTACGATGCTAATGGCTAAGCAAATAGCGCAAATTGCCATGACGCACTCGTACCAGAGCGCTTCATAAACAAGCACTCTAGCCGTCTGTGTGTCATAAAAATTTTCCAAAAAGGTCGCCACCCCTGCACCAAAAGCAAGGATAAATAATAATATTAAAGACAAGCGATAAATGTTTAAAATTTTCATCACCTGCCCTTAAGCCTTAAATGCTATAAGTCTGTCCTGCATAAAGTATAAAAACCCTAAGCAATAAAACGCCAACGACTGCTGCAAATGAGCCAAGGTAGAAGCTAAATTTCATCTTGCCAAGTGCGAAATTTAAAACAAGAGGCAAGACAAAGCCAACTAAAACAACCCCAAGCCAAAAGAAATTTGCCCAAACGCCACTATAAAATGCAACTGCCGCGCCTTGCTGATAGCTTGAGCCAAGCAAAAGTGAGACAAAAAGCATTAAAATGAGTAAAATTTCAGCGCATAAGACATAAAACTCCACGCCATGAAGCGAGCTAAGATCGCTTGAGTGTGGATCTTCTTTGAAAAATAGTGCCGCTATCAAGCTGCTACCACTTATGCCAGCACTTAGTCCTGAAGCTATGAAAAGCGCTGGTAAAACAGCGGTGTTTAAAAGTGGAAATCTAATAAGCACCGAGATCAAAAAGCCTGTATATGCGCAAATGATAACCGCAAAAAGCAAGCAAAGCGCACTTAAGAGCGGATAAAGTGGCGATAAAATTTTCATCACGCCATCAAAAAAGCCACAAAATGACTTTAGCTCCGCACCAAAGGCGTATAGACACATCAAAAAGCTAAGCGGTATAAATACGCAAAGTCCAGCTACACCGATAGACATAACTGACGTGAAGTTGTAATTAATCAAAATTTTCCAAAACAAAAGTGGTTTTTCAAGGTCAGCTATCAAGCAAACCATACCAAGCATGATGCTAACAAAGGCTAGAAGCGAAGCAGCCTTGAAAAATGGACTAAAGCTCTCTTGTCTTTTGTAGCGCTTTAGAACTATGGCAGCTATTAGCGCTCCGCCACTCATACCAGCTAGCAGAAGATAAACAGCGATCGGCCAGCCCCACTCAACTGCGTGCGAAAATGTCGCAGTGAAATTTAATGCACCATCCATCTTACACCCCCGCTTTTACTTTAGGAATATATCTAAGGCTTGGTTTTGTGCCAAGTTCTGCTCTTAGCCTTATGCTATCTTTGACAGCTAAAAGCTGGCTAATATGCGAGCTCTCATCGTTTAAATCGCCAAATACCAAAGCCTCATATCTGCACGCCTCGACACAAGCTGGATCTTTTTTATCCTTTAAATTTGTATCTATGCAGAAGTTACAGCTTTGGGCTGAGTGACTAAACTTATCGATATATCTCACGTCGTAAGGACAGGCTACGATGCAGTATTTACAGGCGATGCAGTCATCTATGTTTGTAGTTTGGATGCCAGTTTTTATGTCCTTGTGACAGGCTTTTGTTGGGCAAACAGCCACGCAAGGCGCATCCTCACACTGCTGACAAGACACTCTTACATATCTTTTATCAAGCAAATTTTTTGGATCAGTCTTATCCTCTACAAAAAGTCTCATCTGTCCTTTTGGGACTAAATTTACCTTTTTGCATGCCACTTCACAGTCCGTGCAGCCAACGCATTTGTTTTGGTCAAATATCATGCCAAAATGTGGTTTTTTCGCACTCTCTTCAATCTTAAAAGCAAAACCACTACTTGCCACGCTAGCACCAGCAGCCACAACTGCCATGCGTTTAAAGAAGGCTCTTCTGCTATTTTGATTTTGCATTTTTAACTCCATTTATGCCTTAATGAGGCTTTTTAATGCCCTCATTTTGCTCTTTTTCATGAATTTTTCTTGCCGCCTCAGCTAGTTCGCCAGGCTTTAAGACCTTAATAAGCTCTATCTCAAAAACGATAGTCTCGCCACCAGGTATCCCCTCCATGCCACTATCGCCGTATGCAAGCTCAGGCGGGATGACAAATTTAAACTTCTCGCCCTCTTTCATAAGCATGAGCCCCTCTTCAAGTCCAGGGATCAAATTTAGCATCGAAAGATGAGCTGGGGCCTCTTTTGTCTCGTCAAAGACCTTGCCACCAGCAAAGCTTGCTTTATAATTTACTATGATGATGCTCTCAGGCTTTGGTGTAGCCCCTTTTGAGCTACTTTTTATGATCTCATATTGTAAATTTGATTTTGTTGTTTTTACATTTTTGTTTTTTGCATTTTTTTCCATATAGGCTTTGCCTTGAGCCAAATTCTCTTTTAGCTTGGCAGCCTCTTTTTCTTTTACTATCTTATCTAAGCTTTCAGCTCTTTTGTTTAGTAGCTTTGCTATCTCATCATCACTTAGTTTTAGCTCACTCTTTAGTGCATCGCTAAAGCCTTTTATCACTGCATCAGCGTCATAGACAACACCTAGTTGTTTTTGATCTAGCAGTCCTTTTAAAACATATCCGCCACTTGTTGCGCCTATGGCATAAGAGTCGTTTGTATCGACATTTGCTAAGAGGCTAGCCACACTTAGACTAAGAAGTAGCGAACATTTTAAAAACGCATTTTTCATTTCAAACCCTTAAGATTAAAGGGGCTAAAACTAGCCCCTAAATGCTATAAATTTTTGTTTAGAATTCTCTGAGCTTCTTTTATATACTCTTTAGATGCATCTAGTCTTTGTTTAGTAAATTTAAATCCGTGCATACCCCACGAACCATCTTTTTCAACCATATCGATGATCTCTTGAGCGTTTTGGACAAGCTCATAAACTCTTGCTTTATCACTTGGATCTAGCTTTTTAGTCTCTAGTAGCGAGTAAATTCCCTCGATGCCTATTTTGACCTCTGAGAATTCATTCTTAACTGGAGTTTGCCATCCCATAACCTCATCATAAACTTGTTTTTGGTTTTTAAAATGAAGTGTTGGTTTTAGCTCAGATAGCACTGGGCTATGGCAGCCTTTATTATCTTTCATATCTTTATCAGCCCAAGATGTTCTAGCGCATGCCCACATCAAATCAACATAGTTGTGGCCATTTTTATCTCTCTCAAAGTGCCAATCTTTTCCGTCTCTTTTATCTTTAGAAGCGTCGCCTGGGACAAGAGATTTCTCTTTTGGATCGACCATGATCTTCCAGATGTGAGAGCGTCTTTGAGTATCAAAGCCAGCGTTGTCTTGGAACTGAACAGCGTAGAAATTCTCGCAGCTCATCATAAATGGCATGTGGCAAGATGCACAAGTGTTGTTTTTGTGTGTATCTGCTTTTGATGCGATATATGCTTGAGTCTCATGACAATCTTTACAATCTTTTTTGATCTTTGGTTTAGTGTAGAATGCACTTAGATAGCCTTGATCTGGGTTATAGTTCATACCAGTTACGCTCTTATCACCTACAACGTTACCTGTGTTGTCGTGTGGATCGTGGCAAGTGACGCATCTCATGCCTTTATCGTAGTGAGCGGTAAAGTATGATTGTGAGCCTTCTGAGCCGCATCCTGGTCCCATTGATTTAAATTTAGAGCTTAAAGAAAGATCTAGCTTGCCGTTATTAAGTGGGTTAGCTCGCATTAGATCTGGGCTAAAGTTAAATCTTTGGTGACAGCGTTCGCAGTTTGATGTTCTAAAATTTGTAGCTCCATCAAGGTGACCGCCAGCTCCGTGGCACTCCTCACAGCTTACGCCTTTTGAGATAGTGTGTTTTTGAAGCTCTTTGGCATTACCAAGTGCTGCGTAAAATTCTGCTTTTGACTTAAAGTCAAATTTAACTGGGTGGCAAACCTCACAATATGATGAGTTTGCTTGGAAAAACATCGACTTTTTATGTTTTGCGGCGTATGAGGCAAGACCTCTGACATATCCGCCATTATCGCCATACTCTTCAAGAGTGCCAGGAAATTCTGGGACGAGCTCTTTTATCTTTTTAACAGTTGCGTCGTCTAAATTTAACGCCCATGTTCTTTGCCATTGGTTACCGCCAGCTACGATCTGACCTGTGCCATCTCTTAGCAAACCGCCCTCAACGTAGTAAGTACCACGAAGTAGCCATGCATCGACGTATCCCATCTTAGTTCTTAAGTGACCAACGGTTGCGTAGATGACGTCTGGAGTGATACCTTTTGGAAGGATAGAAGCGGTATCTTTGTCAAATACTGGCTCAGTTAGGTTGTTATTGACCTCTGGGTGCTCGCCAGGGAAGCGCATAGTAGTTGCGTGGCGAGATCTGCTCCAGACCTCATACTGAGCTGGGTGACACTCACCGCACTTTTCTGGTCCTACAAATTTATTAGGAAACTGAAGTGATGAGGTGGCTGGAATTCTATACATCATAGAGCTATAGCCCTTACCGCCATCTCTTTTACTAAGCTTTGACATATCAAAGCCATGTCCCTCGGCAAGCCACTCTAAACCACGGTCGTGAACGACCATTTTGCCGACGGTTTTGCCACCATACTTTGTAAAAATAGGGTGGTTTTTAAATAGCCAGTTATACATCTCTTGCTCTTCTACGACGTAGTCTTGCAAGGAGACAACACCTCTACTTTGCAGTGTGCCTTTAGGATTTGCGATAACATCACGTGCTTTATCGGACATCTGCATATTATGCTCTTCGCAACAGGCTTGTGAAGCAAAGATACTAACACCCATGAGTAAGCCTGCTAAGGCTTTGTGTAAGTTTCTCACGTCTCCTCCTTTGAATTTTTATCCTAAAATCAAAATGATTTCATACTGATAATCTTAACACCAAAAAAGGGTAGAAAAGGGGGAAATTTAACAAATTATAAATTTTCGAAACTAATTGTAAATGCAACGTGGTTTTCATCCACATTTTTAGCAAAGATTAGGGCGTTATTTTTGCGAGCGATAAGGCGGCTCATATATAGCCCAAGCCCGCTACCGCTCTCTTTTGTGCTAAAGTGTGGCTCAAATATGACCTTTAAAAATGAATTTTTTATCGCTCCTGCGTTATTTTGCACGCATAAATTCTTGCGATCATCTTTTAAAAAGGCGCTTATCTTTATCACTCTTGGCTTTGTGTAGCTTTGTTTAAATGCGTCTTTGGCGTTGTTTATGATGTTTATTAAAATTTGGATTATCTCATTAAAATTTGCAAATACCTCAAAATTTTCTCTCACGTCAAGCTGCACTTCGATCTGATACTTTTTAAGCGTTGCGTTTAAAATTTTTATCGTTTGATTTATCACTTCAAGCACCTTAAACTCTTTTCTCAAGGTATTTGGACTAAAGAAATTTTTAAAGTCATCAACGGTTTCTGACATGAAATTTATCTGCTTGCTTGTCTCTTCTATAAATTCATAAATTTTCGCCTCATCAAGCTTTTTTCTCTCTTGATAAAGCTCTAAATTTATCAAAGCTGAGCTTATCTGAGCTAGTGGCTGCTTCCACTGGTGCGAGATATTGCCTATCATCTCGCCCATAGAGGCTAGGCGGCTTTGATGTATCATTAGCTGCTCAGTCTGCCTTTTGCTCTCTTCGCCACGCTTATGCATCTTATAAACAAGTAGTAAAAATAGCCCAAATATAAGCGTTATGGCGCTCATTATGACGATGACCTCTTGCAAATGGTAGGTAAAAATGGCGCGAATTGGGATCTTAAAAGAGATCATCGCAACCGTTTCGTTCACATCTGGGATCTCTATGCCCTCCATGCCGTATTTTTCTAGCATTTGTTGTGGGGCATTTGAACTGCTATGACAGGCTAGACAGCTTGGACTTTGGTTTTTTATAGGCAGACCCACAAAGAGCTGTGAGCCATTTTCATCTTTTATTATCTTTACAAATTCTTGAAATTTATTCTCTTTAAAGCCATGCAAGACGCCAGCTTCAAATTCATTTGGCTGGTGAGCTTTGTTTAGCGGTGCGATGGCAACTAGCTTGTAGTCAAATTCAAGGTTATATTTTTTCTTTTGGATATTGTAAATTTCACGGCTTATATATGATGACGATAGAAGTCTCTCGTCAAAAAAGTCCTCTTTTAAGATGCCCTGCTCTTTTAACTGCTCGATTAGTGGGCGCTGAACTCCAGCGATGTACTCTCTTACAGAATTTATGCCCTCTAAAACATAATACGCCTCTTTTTTGGCGTCCTTCATCGCAAGATCGTTGTAGAAATTTAAAACAAGTGCCGAAACTAGCAGATAGACAAAGATAAAAGCACCGACAATTAGCTGAAATTTATATCTCACAAAGATAGCCCACGCCGTATAAATTTTTGATCACATCTTTGCCAAGCTTTCTTCTAAGCTCTTTTACGATCGTCTTTATCGCCTCTTTTGTCGGTTGCTCGTAGTCCCAGATGTAGTCAAAAATTTGTTCATAAGTGATAGTTTTGTTTTTGTTGTTTAAAAAATACTCCAAAAGCTTGCTCTCACTCTTGCTTAGATGAGAAATTTCGCCATTTACATAAAGCGCTTTTTTGCCAAAATCATACTCAAGCTCGTCATTTAGCCTGATAGTTGGTGTGCGCCCAACTAGCTCAAAAGCCACATCTTCAAGCGCTTTAACAAAAGATTTTTTATCGTATGGTTTTGCAAGATATCTTGTGATCTTTAGCTCAACGGCTCGCCACAGATACTCTTGCTCGACGTGGCTTGATAAGATCACGATAGGGATTTTTTGATTGATAGCTCTTACTTTTTTAGCGATCTCAAGACCATCGATATTTGGCACGCTGATATCAAGCACTAGCACGTCATACGCCCCACTCATAGCAAGCTCAAGCGCATCAAAGCCGTCTGTGACGCCTTTAACTTCTGCGAAAAAGAGCTCCAACGAGGTACAGATATTTCGCAAAATCGCCTCTTCATCCTCTAAGCAAAGGACCTTTTTGTTTGATAAAACATCTAAAATATCATACTCTTGCATACGTCATCTCATCTCTTAAGCCAAAATGCCGACTTAAATAACACAAAATAAAAACTATTTCATAAATTTACATCATGATCGTAAGCTTAAAGTAAAAAATCAGCTCACTACTTAAGCGATAAATTTAAAAAAGAAAGTTAAATTTAGCCAAATATTTGGCTAAATTTATCAGGTTCTAAATTTTGAAAGGCTAGTGTTTAGATTATCAGTCATCTTTGAAAGATGAGCAGCTGCAAGTGAGATTTCATCCATGCTTTTTGAGTTTTGTTTTGAAATTTCATCGATATTTACGATGCCTTTTATCAGCTCTTCGACCTTATTTCCAGTCTCTATATAATCCCTCGTAGAGGTCTCATTTAAGCTAACAGTCTCGTTCATTAGCTGGTTCATATTTTCTATTTTTTCATTTATCTGGGCTGATTTTTTGCAAAGCTCACCAGCTTTTTTAGCATTATCGCCGATGGTATGGCTTGAGTTTGAGATCGCTTCAACGATTAAATTTATAGTTGCATTTATCTCGCTTAGGCTATTTTGCGTGCGTTCAGCTAGCTGTCTAACCTCATCAGCCACGACTGCAAAGCCACGTCCATGCTCTCCTGCACGCGCTGCTTCTATGGCGGCATTTAGAGCAAGTAAATTTGTCTGATCAGCGATGTCATCGATGATATTTAAGACATCTTTTACATTTTTAGCTTGATCAGCTAGGCTTTTCATCGAGCTAGCTAGTGAAATTTCGCTATTTGCAGCCTCATCGACATTTTTGCTAAGTCCCAAAACATCGTTTGAAACTTCATTTATATATAGACAGGTTCTTTCAAGATTTTCTTTGCTCTTCTTAGCCTCTTCAAATGAGCTCTTTATCTCTTCTGACATATTTTTTGCCATATTTGTCGTATCTGTGACGATTAGCGAAGATTTGTTGGTTAAATTTGTAGTTTGAGCTGATGTTGAAGAGAGTTGCTCGGCAATAGAAGAGTTCTCATGCGCCAAGCCTTTAACGCTCTCTATCACAGATCTTAGCTCGCTTGTTAGGTCATTTATAGAGCTTTTGATGTTTGAAATTTCATCTTTGCCACTAACTTCAAGCTTTTTAGTAAGATCGCCTCTGCCACTTTTTATCTCATCTGACATCGCAGTTAAATTTGCAACGATATTTTTTATAGGTCTGATGATCGCCCTACTTAAGATAAATAACACGATAGCTATCAAAACAACCGTAATCAGGGCGCAAGCGATGATAAATGTTCTTGTATTTTGGCTGTTTTGCTCATTTAGCACGGCCTTTGTCTTTTCTGTCTCGTCCGCTAAGTCATCGACATATACGCCACTTCCTAGCATCCATTTATATGGCTCAAAATTTGCAGCGTAGCCAAGCTTCTCCACTGGCTCCTGCCCCTCTTTTTTCGCCCAGCCAAATGTGACAAATCCGCCACCTTGTTTAGCCTTTTCGATGAGCTCTTTTATAAGAAGTAGCCCTTTTGGATCTTTTAGTCCGATTAAATTTTTACCAACAAGCGATGGCTTTTCAGGGTGCATCAAAACAACGCCGTCATAGTCATAAATGAAGATATAGCCGGTCTTGTCGCTAAAGAATTTTAGCTTTGAGACGACTCTAAAAATTTCTTGTTTTATCTCATCGTCGCTTAGCCCTTTTTCTTTGCCGCCATTATAAATTTCACGCATCATTTGATTGATCGTCTCGACGTCATCTTTTAAATTTTCTTTTCTGGCATTTACCAGCTCGTCGTAGGACTTATGGGTGAAAAACTGAGTTAGATCGCTTGAAAATTTGCTATTTAAAAAGATGAGCAAACAGCTGACAAGCAAAACTGAGAAAACAAAAGTGAGAATTATCTTTGTAGATATTTTCATAGCACACATCCTTGCATTTTGGGATCTCCTAAAAATTGCGTGCCATTTTATAC
>NZ_POYX01000133.1:0-26176 GCF_002913865.1 Campylobacter concisus | reverse complement strand
GCGTGAAATAGTCCGTATCTTGGACTCTTTCACGCTTCTTACAGCAGAGCTTACAGCTAGGAAAAAGCAGTATGAATTTTACCGCGACTTTCTTTTAAGCTTTGACGAGCTTGATAAAAATGGGGGGGGGTGTGAGCTAAAAATGCTTGGAGAAATGATTTTGAATGTTTCGAATATAAAATGGTCTAATAATGACAAAATTTATAATTACATAGACTTAACTTCTGTTGATATGCAAAATCATCAAATTGGAAATTTGTCTAATATCTCAAAAGAAAAACATCCGAGCCGTGCTCAGCAGATAGTAAAATTTAATGATATTATTTTTGCAACAACTAGACCTATGCAAAAAAGAATTGCTATGATACCTAAGTATTTGGACGGACAAATTTGTAGCACTGGCTATTGTGTTTTACGTGTTGATGAAAAAATAGCATTATCCTCTTGGGTTTATTATGTTTTATGCACTTCAATTTTTTATGATTATGTGGATAAATTTCAGCAAGGTGCTAGTTATCCATCGATATCAGACAATATTGTAAAAAAATTTAAAATCCCCGTCCCATCACTTCAAACACAGCAAAAGGTTGTTGAGATATTGGATAAATTTGATACGCTTGTAAATTCTATAACTGAGGGCTTACCACGAGAGATAGAGCTAAGGCGCAAGCAGTATGAGCATTACAGAGAGCTACTTTTAAATTTCAAACCAAAAATGACAGCATAAAGGTGTAAAAATGATAGAGAGTAAAACAATACTTGAGTCAGAAAATTTCATCGTTTTAGATAAATACGAGAGACTGCCTCAGTCTTCAAGCTACCAAAGCGAAGCGGATATGGAGGATGAACTTATAGCCGACCTTGTAAAACAAGGCTATGAGTATAAAAAAGATATAAACTCTCAAACGGCACTTTTACTAAATTTAAAAGAGCAGCTAGAGAGGCTAAATAACGTTAAATTTAGCTCGTCAGAGTGGAAAAGGCTAGTTGAAGAGTATATCGATAAGCCAAATGATGGCATTATAGAAAAGACACGCAAGATACAAGATGATCACATATATGATTTTGTTTTTGAAGATGGGCATATACAAAATATCTACCTTATCGATAAGAAAGATATCGCTAAAAACAGCTTGCAGGTGATAAATCAGTTTGAGCAAACTGGCTCATCGCACAACAGATATGATGTCACTATACTTGTTAATGGCTTGCCGCTTGTGCAAATAGAGCTTAAAAAGCGAGGCGTGGCGATAAGAGAAGCCTTTAATCAAATTCACCGCTACTCCAAAGAGAGCTTTAACTCATCAAATTCTCTCTTTAAATACTTGCAAATTTTTATCATCTCAAATGGCACAGATACAAGATACTTTGCAAACACAACCAAACGGGATAAAACCAGCTTTGACTTTACTATAAACTGGGCGAATTCAAAAAACGAAGCCATAAAAGATATAAAGGACTTTACAGCTACATTTTTGGCGAAAAATACACTTCTTAACATACTAAGCAAATACTGCATCTTTGACACAAATAACACCTTGCTTATAATGCGTCCTTATCAGATAGCAGCGACTGAGCGCATACTTTGGAAGATAAATAGCTCGCATAATGCCAAATGCTACGCAAAGCCAGAGGGTGGCGGCTTTATATGGCATACGACAGGATCTGGCAAGACGCTAACTAGCTTTAAAGCAGCTAGGCTTGCTACGCAGCTTAAATTTATAGATAAAGTCTTTTTTGTGGTGGATAGAAAAGACCTTGACTATCAGACTATGAAGGAGTATCAAAAATTTTCAAAAGATAGCGTAAATGGCTCAGCTAGCTCAGCAGAGCTAAAGCGAAACACTCAAAAAGATGACGGAAAGATCATCGTAACAACCATACAAAAGCTAAACAATCTGATGAAAAACGAAGATGATCTAAGCATATATCAAAAAGAGGTTGTTTTTATATTTGACGAGTGCCACAGGTCTCAGTTTGGCGAAGCGCAGAAAAATTTAAAAGAGAAATTTAAGAAATTTTATCAGTTTGGCTTTACTGGAACGCCGATATTTCCTCAAAATGCCATCGGAGCAGAGACTACGCAAAGTGTCTTTGGAAGCTCGCTTCATGAATATGTGATAGTCGATGCCATAAGAGATGAAAAGGTGCTTAAATTTAAGGTTGATTATAACAACGTCGTGCCTAAATTTAAGAGCATAGAGACAGAAAAAAACGAGCTAAAGCTAAGTGCGGCTGAGAATAAAAGTGCATTTTTGCACCCTGAGCGTATCAAAGAAATTTCAGAGTATGTGCTAGAGAAATTTCATCAAAAAACTCACCGCTTAAATGCAAGTGGCAAGGGCTTTAACGCTATGTTTGCAGTAAGCTCGGTAGATGCAGCAAAGCTTTATTATGAAGCGTTTAAAAATTTACAAAGTAACAAAGAGCGAGCTTTAAAGATAGCGACAATATTTTCTTTTTCACAAAACGAAGAGCAAGATATGGTTGGCGAGATAGCTGATGAGGGCTTTGAGCCAGAGTCGATGGACGTTAGCTCAAAAGAGTTTTTAAACAGCGCGATAAAAGACTACAATGCCTACTTTAAGACAAATTTTAGCGTTGATGGTGGGTCGTTTCAAGACTACTACCGAGATCTAAGCGAGCGCACAAAGAAGCAAGAGATCGATCTACTCCTAGTTGTTGGCATGTTTTTGACAGGATTTGACGCACCTTGTCTAAACACGCTCTTTGTGGATAAAAATTTACGCTATCACGGGCTCATACAAGCATACTCTAGGACAAATAGAATTTATGGTGCTACAAAAACTTTTGGCAACATCGTGACTTTTAGAGACCTAGAAAAAGCGACAGAAGATGCTATAACTCTTTTTGGTAAAGGAAGCACCAAAAGCGTCATACTCGAAAAAAGCTATAAAGAGTATATGGATGGCTTTACAGATGCGGTATCTGGCGAGGCAAGAAGGGGCTTTGTAGATGTAGTAAGCGAGCTAGAGGCGAAATTCCCTGATCCTACTAAGATAGAGACGCAAAAGGATAAGAAAGAATTTGTAAAGCTTTTTGGAGAGTATCTAAGGGTGGAAAATGCTTTGCAAAACTATGATGAATTTGTGGCTTTAAGGGCTTTGCAAGAGGTAAATTTAGACGATGAAAAAGCAGTTTGTGAGTTTAGGGATAAATTTGGCTTAAGTGATGAACAAATCAAAGAGATGCAAAGCATAAAAGTGCCAAATGCAAGGGCTTTGCAAGACTACCGTGGGACATATAATGATATAAGAGAGTGGCTAAGAAAAGAAAAGGCTGGCGAAGAGAAGGAAAAAGAGAGGATAAACTGGGATGATGTAGTATTTGAGATTGATCTACTAAAGTCTCAGGAGATAAATTTAGACTATATTTTGGGTTTGATATTTGAGCATAATAAAAAGATAAAAGATAAAGCAGCCCTTACTGATGAGGTGCGTCGCATCATCCGCTCGAGCTTGGAAAACCGCTCAAAAGAGGGGTTGATAGTTGATTTTATAAACCAAAGCGACTTGGATAAATTTAAAGACCGAGCCAGCGTGATAGAAGAGTTTTTTAAATTTGCAAAAGGTGTGATGAAAAAAGAGGCGGACGAGCTTATCACTTCTTTAAATTTAGATGAGGCTGGCGCAAGAAGGTTTATAAGCTCGTCGTTAAAGAGTGGCTTTGTTAGCCAAAGCGGAACACAAATAGGCGAGATACTGCCTAAGATCAGTCCTTTAAATAAAAACTATCCAATAATAAGGCAAAAAGTCATCGACGAGATATCGCATTTTGTTGATAAATTTAAAGAGGTTGGCTCGTCGGTTTAAGAGGCACTTTTAAGCAAAATTTATATTGCTTTTGGCTTATTTATGTTTTGCTTCGTGCTCTAGTAGCCAAATTTTAGTTGGTAGGCCCTCGCCGCCTGAGTAGCCACCAAGCCCGCTGTGAGAGAGCACTCTGTGGCAAGGGACGATGATAGGCAGTGGATTTTTGGCATTTGCAGAGCCTGCTGCTCGGTAAGCGTTTTTGTGGCCTGCAGCAAGTGCTAGAGCTGCATATGTGGTCGTTTCGCCGTATGGCACTTTTTGCAAAACGTCATAAATTTTAGCTCTAAATTTGGTCGTTTTTATATCAAGTCTAACGCTAAATTTTTTAAGCTCGCCCTTAAAATAAGCCTCCAGTTCATTTAAACACAGCTTTAAATTTTCATCTTTTACCGCAACTTTTTCAAATTTATCTACAAAATTTATCTCACAAATTCCATTTTCGCTAGCAACGATTTCTAAAATTCCAATGGGTGATTTTAGGTAGGCTTTTGACACATTTACTCCTTGAAATTTGAAATTTTGGGCAAATTTTACTTTAGATTGTTTTGCTTTTTGATAAAATGCAAGCAAAATCAGCGATTTTAGACTAAAAACGAGCAAAATCACAAAGGAAATTTATGAGCTTTTTTACCGACTACGAAAAACACGTGAGTGAGCGAGAAAAAGAGGGCGTGCCACCGCTTGCGCTAAACGCCAAGCAAACAAGCGAAATTTGCGAGCTAATGAGACTTGCTGGCAGCTCTAGCGGCGATGAAAAGGCGCAAAACGAGCTAAAATTTCTTATAAATTTGCTCACAAATCGCATAAATCCTGGCGTTGATGATGCGGCAAAGATAAAGGCAGAATTTCTTGGCGAGGTGATAGACGGGCTCAAAATAGACGGCCTTGATGCGGTTCGTGCCATTAAAATTTTAGGCAAGATGCTTGGCGGATACAACGTAGAAATTTTGGTGCGAGCGCTAAAAAATAGTGACGAAACTATCGCACATGCTGCGGCAAATGAGCTAAAAAACATCATTTTGGTGCATGAACACTTTGACGAGATCGCAAAGCTATCAAATAGCAATAAATTTGCAAAAGAGGTGCTTGCTTCTTGGGCAAACGCGGAGTGGTTTACGCATAAAAAGCCACTTGATGAGTGCATAAAGGCAGTGGTTTTTAAAGTACCTGGCGAGACAAATACAGATGATCTAAGTCCTGCAAGCGAGGCCTACACAAGGGCTGATATACCGCTTCACGCAAAGGCGATGCTGGTTAAAAAGATGCCTGAGGGTTTAGAAATCCTAAAAGAGCTAAAAAGTCGCGGTAAGAGCGTGGCGTATGTTGGCGACGTGGTTGGCACTGGCAGCAGCAGAAAGAGCGGTATAAACTCTATCCAGTGGCACCTTGGCGATGAGATAGGGGGCGTGCCAAACAAAAAAACAGGCGGCATCGTGATCGGCACGACCATAGCTCCGATATTTTTTAACACAGCAGAAGATAGCGGCGCATTGCCGATAGTTGCAAACGTAAATGAGCTAGAAATGGGCGATGAGATAGAAATTTGGCCATTTAAAGGCGAAATTTACAAGCTTGCAGGCAATGAAAAAAAGCTTGTGGCAAATTTTAAACTTAGCCCAAACACGCTAAGCGACGAGATAAGAGCAGGTGGCAGGATACCGTTGATGATAGGTAGGCAGGTGACTAAAAAGGCTAGGGAGGTCTTGGGGCTTGGCGAGGAGCAAATTTTCATAAAGCCAGATCAGCCAAAAGAGCTAGGCGGTGGCTATACGCTCGCTGAAAAGATGGTTGGCAAGGCTTGTGGCAAGGCTGGCGTGAGAGCTGGGGCCTACGTGGAGCCTGAAATTTTGACTGTTGGCTCGCAGGATACCACAGGGCCCATGACTAGAGACGAGATAAAAGAGCTTGCTAGCCTTAGTTTTGGGGCGGATTTTGTCTTGCAAAGCTTTTGCCACACGGCTGCTTATCCAAAGCCAAGCGACCTTGAGATGCAAAAGAACTTGCCTAAATTTATGACGCTTCGTGGTGGTGTGAGCCTAAAACCAGGTGACGGCGTCATCCACTCGTGGCTAAACCGCATGGTCTTGCCTGACAGCGTTGGCACGGGCGGCGATAGTCACACGAGATTTCCTATTGGCATTAGTTTCCCAGCAGGCAGTGGCCTAGTGGCGTTTGCAGCGGTGCTTGGAATGATGCCACTAAATATGCCAGAGTCAGTTTTGATCAAATTTAAAGGCGAGCTAAAAGAGGGCGTGACGCTTAGAGATCTAGTCAATGCTATACCTTATTTTGCGATCAAAAAAGGGCTTTTAAGCGTTGAAAAGAAGAATAAAAAGAACATTTTTGCGGGCAAAATTTTAGAGATCGAGGGGTTAGAGAGCCTAAAAGTGGAGCAGGCATTTGAGCTAAGTGACGCTTCGGCTGAGCGCTCGGCGGCAGCTTGCGTGGTAAATTTAAGCGTTGAAAGCGTCGCGGAGTATGTTCGCTCAAACGTTGCGCTAATAGAGGCAATGATAAAAGCAGGCTATGAGAGCCATGAAACGCTGCTTAGACGAAAAGAAAAGATGCAAAAATGGCTGGAAAACCCAACTCTCTTAAGAGCCGACAAAGACGCAAGCTACGCTGAAATTTTGGAGATTGATCTATCGCAGATAGATGAGCCGATCCTCGCCTGTCCAAACGACCCAGACGACGTGGCGACGCTAAGTGAAATTTTAGCTGATAGCAAAAGAGCGCATAACATCGACGAGGTTTTTGTGGGTAGCTGTATGACAAATATCGGCCATTACAGGGCGCTAGCTAGAATTTTGGAGCGTGAGAGCAAGCTCACTACTAGGCTTTGGATCGCACCGCCAACAAAAATGGATAAAAAGACACTTGAAGATGAGGGCGTTTATGAGATATTTAAGAGGCTAAATGCTAGGACTGAGGTGCCAGGCTGCTCGCTTTGCATGGGTAATCAAGCAAGGGTGAACGACAACGCCGTCGTTTTTTCGACCTCGACTAGAAATTTTGACAACAGAATGGGCATGGGCGCAAAGGTCTATCTAGGAAGTGCCGAGCTAGCCGCTGTATGCGCGCTACTAGGGCGTTTGCCAATGGTTAGCGAGTATAAAAAGATAGTAAGAGATAGTCTTAGTTTAAACAAAGATCAAATTTATAAATACCTAAATTTTAATGAAATAAGCGAGTTTAGTATATAAATTTGTTACAATATCGCGAAATTTTAAGGAGCTTTGATGAAAAAAGTAGCTTTTTTTCTCTTTTTTAGCAGTTTTCTTTTTGTAAATTTACACGCATTAGAGTGCAGTGACCTTGCTAAAAAAGAGATCTTTAAAACTACTCCAAACGAGCTTGCTTACGCGAATGAGGGGCTATTTTATTGTGATGGCTCGCTTTTAAATTTAAAAGAGGTAAAAGAACTTTTTGATGCGAGTGTGGCTGTTAGAAGCGAGTCTCAAAGCTGCGTTGGCGAGGGCGTTTATAGAGAAAATTTAAATAAATTTAGATGGATCTTGCTAAAGGCTTCATTTGCTCCTGATATCTATGCAAAAGAGCTTGAAAAGCCAGAGGTCGCAGAAGCCCAAAAAGACGCTCAGATGGAGTACTTTAGATACTGGGCGAATGAGAGCTTGTTTAACTTTTTAAAATACAAAAAATTCAGCGAAGCTTATAAAAACGCACAAACTCCGCTAGTTAAATTTTATGAGGCTTTAGGCGTTGATAGTGCAAGTGCTGCCTACTACGCAACTAGCGTGATAAATGAGTTTTTAAGCTTTAGTGTCGGCAAAAAGGTAAATAAGGCTAAGGCTCTAACTTCTGAGCAAAAGATGATGGCTCAAAAGCTAAACCAAGATGAGCTTGCAAATTTGCTTTATTCTAAAAATTACAGCACCGCTGAGCTTACAAATTTACTTGATATCGCACTGCTAAATGACAAAAGTGGCGACATGATAGAAGAGATCATAAGGCGCGGGGCGGATCTAAATTTAGGCGATGAGACGCCGCTCTTTTTTGCTCTTAAAAATTTAGAAAATGTAAAAATTTTGCTTAAAAATAAAGCCGATGTAAATCATAAAAATTTCTTTGGCAAAAGTGCGCTTTTTTACGCTGTTCAGTTTGAAGATACGCCTCTTTGTGAGCTTTTGCTAAAGAGTGGGGCAAATGCAAACGAGAGCTATATCGACGAGCAGTCTAAGATGAATATGATAAATTTAGGCATGATGCAAGTAGAGGATACGTGCGGTTTAGAGCATACAAACAGAAGCGTTTTTATGCATGCAGCGGCTCACGCGACACCAGAAATTTTAAAGCTTTTAATAGATAACGGCGCTGATATGAACGCCACTGATGATGCTGGATTTAATGCGCTTGATTATGCGATTAAAGATAAAAACGAAAAAAATATTAAATTTTTAGAAGAGCTTGAGTTAAAGCCAAATTTTAATTAGGAAGAGATATGAAAAAGACAGCTTTTGTGACAGGTGCGACATCTGGCTTTGGCGAGGCGATCGCTAGAAGACTCTCACAAGAGGGCTACAATATAGTAGCTCTTGCAAGGCGCGAAGATAGGCTAAAAAAGCTAGCAAGTGAGCTTGGCGATACGCACATCATCGTAGCTGACATACGCGACAAAAAGGCTGTTTTTGACGCAGTTGATAGCCTACCTGATAAATTTAAAGACATCGAAGTGCTTGTAAATAACGCTGGACTTGCCTTAGGGCAAGAAAAGACGATAGATGCGAAGGTTGAGGACTTTGAGACGATGATAGATACAAACGTAAAGGGTCTTATCTACTCGACAAAGGCCGTTTTGCCGCTACTTTACAAGCAAGAAAAGGGCTATATCTTTAACCTAGGCTCAACAGCTGGCTCGTGGCCATATCCTGGTAGCAACGTTTATGGCGCTACAAAGGCCTTTGTAAAGCAGTTTAGTCTAAATTTAAGAAACGATCTAGTTGGCACTAATATCAGGGTGACAAACATCGAGCCAGGGCTTTGCAAGACTGAATTTAGCGAGGTTAGATTTAAGGGCGATAAGGCAAAGGCTGATAGTCTTTATGAAAATACAAATTTCATCACATCTGAGGATATCGCGACCATTTTGCTTAACTGCCTAAATATGCCTGGAAGTGTCAATATAAACAGGGTCGAAGTCATGGCAAATACGCAGACTTGGGCTGGACTTGCGATAGAAAAATTTTAAGGAGTTTATGTGAGACAAATTTTATTGTTACTATTTTTTAGTGCCGCGCTTTTTGGTGTTGATCCAGAAGTCGCCAAAAGAAACGCACAAATTTACGGCGTTTTCACGCTTATACCACCAGTTGTTGCCATAGCGCTTGCTTTTATCACAAAAGATGTCATCTTGTCGCTATTTATCGGTGTTTTTAGTGGAACTTTTCTTATAAATATCGTTAATGAAAATGTATTTATGGGCATCATCAAAGGCTTTACAGGCATCGTTTCAAGAGTGGTTGAGTCGATGGCTGATAGCACTGATGCAGGCATCTTGCTTCAAGTGCTTTGTATAGGTGGCGTGGTCGCACTTATCACAAAGATGGGCGGCACAAAGGCGGTTGCTCTTTGGCTTAGCAAAAAGGCAAAAACTGGCGTCTCAGCTCAAATTTCAACATGGCTTATGGGCATCTTTGTATTTTTCGATGACTATGCAAATGCCCTAATCGTTGGCCCTATCATGAGACCAATAAGCGATAAATTTAAAATAAGCCGCGAAAAGCTAGCCTTCATCATCGACGCTACCGCAGCTCCGATCGCTGGTATCGCTATCATCTCGACATGGGTCGGACTTGAGGTTTCGCTCATCGAAAAGGGCTACGAGCTAATCGGCGAGACTGGCATAAACGCTTATTCTATATTTATCGAGACCATTCCATATAGATTTTACAACCTTTTTATCTTATTTTTCATCGTTTGCACTGCCTTGATGCAACGCGAGTACGGACCTATGCTAGCAGCTGAGAGACGCGCTAGAAAGGGTGAGCTTCACTCAGGCAAAACACAAATTCAAGACCTTGAAGATAAGACTCTTGAGCCAAAAGAGGGTGTAAAACTAAGCGCTTCAAATGCTATCGTGCCGCTTCTTGTGCTAGTTATCGGCGCATTTACTAGCTTTTATTTTAGCGGTCTTGCTGCGCTTGAGGGCGATACTCTTAAAAATGCACTTGCAAATCCACTTTCGTTTTCAACATTTAAAGATACTTTTGGTGCAGCAGACTCTGCTACATCGCTATTTCAAGCAGCATTGCTAGCTAGTATCGTGGCTATCGTCATGGGCGTTTGGCGCAAAATTTTTGATGTAAAAGAGGCCATTAGCACATGGGTAAAGGGCTGGAAAACTATGATCATCACAGTTGTTATCTTGCTTCTTGCATGGAGCCTTAGTGCGGTTATCAAAGAGCTTGGCACTTCAAGATATTTGGTTGATCTATTAAGTGACTCAACGCCTAAATTTATCCTGCCAGTGGCTGTTTTCATCCTTGGCTCATTTATCAGCTTCTCAACTGGCACCAGCTATGGCACGATGGGCATTTTGATGCCTCTTGCTATCCCGCTAGCTTATGCAGTTGGCAAAAACTACGGCTTAGATGGTGATGCGATGCATGCTTATATGATAGTAAATATCTCAAGCGTTCTAACGGGCGCTATCTTTGGTGATCACTGCTCGCCGATCTCAGATACTACGATACTTTCATCAATGGGTGCAGGATGTAGCCACATCGATCACGTCTCAACACAGATGATCTATGCACTTAGCGTTTGCGCGGTTTGTGTGCTTGTTGGCTACTTGCCAGTGGCACTTGGTCTTAGCGTTTGGATCGCACTTCCTTGCGGATTTTTAGCGATCTGGGCTTTGGTTAGATTTGTAGGTAAAAAAGTCGAAGAGAAAGCGGCATAAATTTGGACTGCAAATACCTAAAAGAGTGCGGATCATGCACTCTTTTTACCCCTTATAGTGAGCAAATTTCATTTAAAACTGATCTTATTAAGCAAAATTTCTCCCCATTTTATGATGGCAAATTTGATGTTTTTAGCTCAAGTCCAAAGCACTACCGCACGAGAGCTGAGTTTGGTATCTGGCACGAGGGCAGCAAGCTTAGCTACACGATGCACTCAAGCGAGAAAGGCAAAAGGGTCTTCATAGATGAGTGTCCAAAGGTTTGCGAGCAAATTTCACATCTCATGTCAAGGCTACTTGAAAATTTACAAAATGATGAAATTTTACGCACAAAGCTCTTTGGAGTGGAGTTTATTGCCTGTAAAAGTGGCACCTTAGTCACGCTTCTTTATCATAAAAAGCTTGATGGCGAGTTTGAAGCGGCGATGAAAATTCTAGCTAGCAAGCTTGATGTGATGATCTTAGCTAGATCTCGCGGTCAAAAGCTGCTAAGTGGTGAGCTAAATTTAGTTGATGAGCTAAATGTCGGAGGGCAAATTTATAAATTTAGCCTAAGTGAAAATGCCTTTATCCAGCCAAATAAAGCGGTAAATGAAAAGATGATAGAGTGGGCGAAAGAGTGCGTGCAAAGTGGCGATGACCTACTGGAGCTTTACTGCGGACATGGAAATTTTACTATCCCACTTTCGTTTAAATTTAAAAATGTCCTTGCCACTGAAATTTCAAAAAGCTCGATCGCAAATGCCCTTAAAAACTGCGAGCTAAATGGGGCAGAAAATATCAAATTTTTACGCATGGACGCTGATGAGCTAATGGGCGCATTTGCTGGCATAAGGGAATTTAATAGGCTAAAAGATATAAAATTAAGCGACTTTAACTTCTCGCACGTCCTTGTCGATCCGCCTCGCGCAGGACTAAGTGAAAGCGTCATAAATTTCATTAGAAATTTCAAAAACATCATCTACATCTCGTGCAACCCAGAGACGCTAAAAGAAAATTTAAATGAGCTTACTAAAAGCCATAAAGTGATAAAATTTGCGCTCTTTGATCAGTTTGCCAACACTCATCACATCGAGTGTGGCGTGCTACTAGAGGCAAAAGATAAATTTTAAAAGGAAAGTTAAAAATGGTTTCATTAAACAAAATAATCCAAGCAAAGATAACGATCGGTCACTTTGTAAATAAAACTCCGTTTGCGCTAAGTGCAAAACTTAGTAAAATTTTGGGCGCAAATGTCTATTTGAAAGAGGAAAATTTACAGCGAACCGGAGCTTACAAGATAAGAGGCGCTTACAATAAAATAGCTAGCCTAAGTGACGAGGAGAGAAAGCGTGGCGTCGTGGCTGCAAGCGCTGGTAATCACGCTCAAGGTGTGGCGATAAGCGCAAAAGAATTTGGCGTGCATGCTTGCATCGTAATGCCAGAATCAACCCCGCTTCTAAAGGTAGCTGGCACAAAGGATCTTGGCGCTGAAGTCATTTTAAAAGGTGATAACTTTGATGAGGCGTATGAATTTGCAGTAAATTACGCCAAAGAAAAAGATATGACCTTTGTTCATCCATTTAACGATGAGTACGTCATGGCAGGGCAGGGCACTGTGGGTCTTGAGATGCTTGATGAGATAAGCGACCTTGATATGGTTGTAGTGCCAGTTGGCGGCGGCGGTTTAGCTAGCGGTGTGGCAAGCTGTATAAAACAAGTAAATCCAAAAACAAAGGTCGTTTGCGTCGGTGCAAAGGGCGCTCCAGCTATGTTTAATAGCTACGGCGCTAAAAAAAGCATAAACTCAAAATCAGTTCGCACTATAGCTGATGGCATCGCTGTGCGTGATGCTAGTGAGATAACGCTTAAAAATATCGTTGAGTGCGTGGATGAGTTTGTGCAGGTTGATGATGAGGAGATCGCAACTGCGATTTTGTTCCTCTTGGAGACGCAAAAGATCGTGGTTGAGGGAGCTGGCGCAGCTGGCGTGGCAGCACTTATGCATGATAAGATCAAATTTAAAAAAGGTGCAAAGATAGGCGTGGTACTAAGTGGTGGAAATATCGATGTTCAGGTGCTTTCTATCATCATCGAAAAGGGTCTTATCAAGTCTCACCGCAAGATGACCTTGCAAATCACACTTGTAGATAAGCCAGGAGCGCTCATGAGCCTAACTGATAGTCTTAAATCAGCAAATGCAAACATCGTCAAGATCGACTACGACCGCTTCTCTACTAAGCTTGACTACGGCGATGCAAGCATCACGATCACGCTTGAGACAAAGGGTCTTGAGCATCAAGAAAAGATCAAAGATACGCTTAATAAAAACGGCTTTTCTTTCACTCAACTCTTTTAAATTTACAAGCTCGCTACCTTTTAAAGTAGCGAGCATTTAACCAACTAAAACAATATCTCAAATTTAGCATTTACGCTGTTTGATCTTACATCTTTAGCAAAAGCTCCAGTGTAAGAAAGGCCTAAATTTACATTTTTATAGACATTTGCTTTTATGCCAAGGCTAGCTGTGCCAAGGTTTTTAACCTCTTTGCCTTCTAGCTCTAGATATCCAGCATTTGCGACATTTACACCGATAGTTGGTTTTGTGTCACCAACTAGTCTGTTGTATGCTAGATCAGCTTCAAATTTCATCTTGGTGCTACCTAGGCTAAATGGTACGCTAGGGTTTAGACCAAGGCTAAAAATGCCTAAATTTCTAGTTTTTTCATCAACATCCATTTTGAAAATTCCTACATTTTGGCTTGTGCTATCAGTTTTCATGCGTAGATAGCTTGCACCCACATAAGGATTTAGCGAGAAATTTTCTGTATTAAAGCTAGTTAGGGCTAAATTTGCATAAGCATTAAGCGCTTTTTCTTTGCTTTTTATATGATCGTTTGAGTAAAAGCTAGCTATTGTCGCACCATTTTGCGTTTTGCGCTTAGCATCTGTGTATAAGACTCCAAGGTCCAGTTTTGTGCTAGCGATCTCGCTTTTTGTATAGATGCCGATGCTTTTGCCTTTTGTCTTATAAGCGTCGTCGCCGTCTTCTTTTACCTTTTCTGTGCTAGCGCCAAGAACGCCACCAAGTACAAATGAGTCATTTACACTGCCGTCAAATCCAAAAAGCTGTGTCATAGAGTTTGCTTTGATGTCATTAAATTTCATAGCATCAAACATGGTATTTGACCAAAATTTCATACCATTTGCGTCGCTCGCTCTTATGCCAAATGGGTCAGATTCGTGATTGATAACTGCATTTTTAAGCATGATGTTTTCTAGTAAAAATGCATTGTGCTGAGCTAAATTTGCCTCATTTGCAAATGTTTTTAGCGTTTGTTTTGCCTCTTTTGGTGTAGTGTAGATGAAGTATCTATAAAGATCGCTTGTGATGACTGCTGGTCTGCTTCTAAATGGCGAAGGGAGCAGCGCTGGCTGGCTAGCTGTGTTCTCTATTAGTTGTGCCACTTTCTTTTGGTTGTCATTAGCTGCGATGCTTGTCATTGTATTTTTTGACTTTTTAAGAGTAAGTTCTAGCTTGTCATCACTATAGTTTTTGCCAAGATCAAAAAATGCATACTCTTTTGAAAGGGTATCTTCGTAGCCTTTGAAATTTCCAGTTGCTGTAAATGTTTTTGATTTTGTGGCGTCGTTATAGAGCCTTTGCATGATCTCTAAGCTTGGCTCACTTATATTTATAAACGAGTTTTTCTCAAAGTTTAGATCTAAATTTGAAGCGCCGTTTGAGACGATGTAGCTACCGCCTGATTTGATAGTGGCTTTTACTACGTCATTTGAGCTTTTTTTGGTCACTTCTGCTAATGATAGTTGTAAGGTAAATTTATTTCTACTAACCTTTGGTACGCTCATTTGTTTTACAATTTCTAGTGTGCCGCCATTTTCTACTATCACATCGCTTGATTTTAAAGATTGGTTAAGAGCTGTGATCTTGCCGCCTTTTATTATAGTTTTGCCAGTGTAAGAGTTATCTCCTGCTAGGCTTAGTGTGCCTTGACCTCTTTTTATAAGAGTGCCTTCATAGCCATCGCTTGCTCTTAGCTCTCTTGCTCTTTCTCTAGCATTACCTATCTCAAGTTCAGCTTTTTGCTCTGGTGTTAAATTTGTTATTTTCTCTAGCTCAGCCTTGCGCTCAGCCCAGATTTTAGCCTCTGCATCATCTTCTGTTTTTCTAAATTTGATAGCCACATCGCTTATGTTGTTTGAGTAGATATCATCACTATTTAAATTTACATCAAATACTCCTAGAAGCTGACCTGGTCCAAACATCGCCTTATATAGATCCACTACGCCCCAGCCCCAGCGCTCATCAGGCACCCCAAGCGCAGCAGTAAAGCCTGAAATTTTTCTAGTATCAGCTGGCTCTTTGAAATCATCATGAATCTGCCTTGCAGTAGTTAGTAGCACCTCTCTTATCTGGGCGTTATTCATATATGGGTATCTTTGCATGATGACACCAAGCGCGCCAGTGACGTGTGGAGCTGCCATTGAAGTACCGCCTTTTGTGCCGTAGTCTGCTTTGCCAGTTTTTAGATCAACGACGGTTGAGTATATAGGTTTTGCAGGTGCTGCCACGCTCCACCATTTTGAGTGACCAGGTGTGTTGTAGCGCTGCGTGTCGCCCTCTAACTGACCAGTGACATTTAGCCAGTACTTCTCAGCATCAGGTCTAAAGTATGGGAGCATCGCTCTTGTATATGACTCTTTCATCCCGTCTCTGTTGCCAGCAGTAAAAATTTGGATGACACCATATCTTGTAGCGACCTCATAGGCTGCATCTAAGAAATTTTTGCCATTTACTACAAATGGATAGTAGCTTTTATAGGCAGCATCAAGATCTTTTATGTCTAGGTTGTTGCCACCATCATATCCAGTAGCACCTTCATAGGCTTTGTAAAATTTGCGATTTGAACCCCAGCTGTTATTTATCGCTCTAGCTCCACTCTTTGCTAGTCCCTCGTAGGATTTTAAAAAGAAGTTGTAGTCTTGATTTGGACCATATGTCATACCGTCAGTGCCACCAGTATTGCCCATTATAAGTCTTGCATCAAATGCTACGCCGTGCATGCCCACACCATCTCTTGAAGCAGCTATGCTGCCAGCTACGTGAGTGCCGTGAGAGTCGTTTACTCCAGCTATCCAGTCGCCATCTATGCTAAATTCCTCATCTTTTTTAAAGTCACCAAAGTCTTTTTTATTTTTATCTCCGCTACCTTTTTTAAGAAGAGGTGAGTTGCCATACTCAGTATCGGGGTATCTTTGACCATCTTTATAGTAGCTACCAGAAACTTTTAGCGCACTTACTCTGCCATCACTAAATTCTGGATGGCTAAGTAGCACACCAGAGTCCATAACGCCAAGCGTTACTCCTTTGCCAGTTGCTCCAAGGGCATACGCAACGGCTGCGTTCATATTCACTAAACCCCAGTCGGCTTTGTACTCATCGCTTTGCCAGCTTTTTATATCGCCAAATTTACCTCTGTTTTGCTCACTGGCACTTAGTTGATTAGCAAGCAAAAGAGTGCAGCAAGCAACGCTTAAAAGGATGCACTTTTTGCTTGAAACGGATCTTTTCATATCTCGTCCTTTACATAAAATTTAAACCAATTCTAAAATTCTTAAAATAAATTATTAATTAAAATAATAATAATTTAATGAAAAATCGTAGGCTAAATTTACAAAAATATACGTTATTTACGCTAGTTTTACATTTAGCGAGATATTTTTATAAAAGAGTTGATCTAAAATTAGTTATTTAAATATAATTTTTCTTATCTTTATTTTTAAAACTATTATTTATATATTTTTTTAAAGGATTATTATTTTTCATTAAATTTACAGGACTAAAATTTCGCAAATTTATTCAAGAATGAGATATGAAAAAGAGTTTATTGAGCCTTGCGTTGTTTTGCACTTTAGCTTTTTGTACCGATGATGAGGTGGTTGGCAAACAAAATGATCAAGTATGGATAGGAGCTATGGGTGGATGCAAGCTTTATGTATTTTCACTAAAGACGACTGATGCGCCAGTAGATAAGCTAATAGCCAAAGATGAGGCGCAAAAAGAGCTTGTGGCAAATACTAAAAATTTACCAAACAAACACAACGTAATGTTTGCAAAGTGCGATGACTACACGGCGCTCATAGATAGCGGCTATGAAGATAGCTTGGAGGTTTTAAAGTATGATCTGCAAACTTTTGGCAATATAAAGCCAGAGGATCTAACCTACGTTATCATCACGCACGCTCATCCTGATCACATAGGTGGGCTCATAGATGGCGGCAAAAAGACATTTAAAAACGCCAAGCTTTTTATAGATGAAAAGGAGTGGGACTACTGGATGAAGGGCAAAGACGAGAGGACAAAAGAAATTTTATCGCTTTATAAAGATGATAAGAGCTTTTTTGACCATAAAAAGCCACTATTTGACGGGGCGCTAAAGATCAGAGCTATCCCAGCCTATGGCCACACTCCAGGGCACAACATGATAAGCTTTGAGACAGATAACGACAAGATCATCTTTATAGCTGATCTTCTTCACGTCCTAGCAGTGCAAGAGGTCGAGCCAAGCATATCTATAACTTATGATGTAGATCCAGCCCAAGCTGCTAAAACAAGAGAAAAGGTGCTTGATGGCTTGGAGGACGAGACTACAAAGATAGTTGGAGCTCACATGCCTTATAAGAGCCCTATCACCTTGCCAGAGTGATAAATTTCTTTTGCTTTACAAATTTAGGATAAAATGCGGGCTTTAAAGGAGAAAATATGAGCGAATACGCAAATTTGATATTAGCTATCTTGCTAGCTATTTTGGCATTTGCATTTTATAGGTCGAACAAGGCGCTAAAAAAAGCAAAAGACGATAGCGAAAATGTCTCAGTCAGCACTGAAATTTCGCAGCTAAAAAGCATCGGCGAACTATCTGTTTTTCAAGTATATAGCAAAGAGATCGTCACAAAGACAGATCATGCGTTTGGAAATTTCGGCAAAGAGTACCTAAGGTGGCTAGTGAGTGAAAAGAAGCTTTCGATGATATTTGAGTTTGAGATAAATTTCATCTACGATCTAACCAGTCCAAAACTTGAGATCATGCAGATCGCAAACTCTAGCTACAAGATAAAAATGCCCCCATGTAAGTATAAATTTTCAATCGCCGATATGAAATTTTACGATGAGAAAAACGGCAAATTTATACCATTTTTGCTGCCTGACTCGCTAAATGGCTTTTTTGGTAGCACTTTTACTGAAGAAGATAAAAATAGGCTCATAGAAGAGGCGAGAAATGAGGTTAAAAAGATGAGCGTTCGCCTTATCTCGCAGCTTCAAAGCAAAATCCACAAATCAGCTCGCGACACGCTTGAGGCGATAGCTAAGAGCTTTGGTGCAAATAAGGTCGAGTTTGTCTTTGACGATAGTGACGAGCAGATAAACGAGCAACTAAATTTAGAAAATATCGCATAAAAATTAAATTTAAAGGAGAAAAAATGAGTGTAAATTCACAAGAGGTCACACAAACACCTGGTAACAACACAGTCTTTCAAACATGGGTCTTAAAAGGCGACAAAAAGGCATGTAAAGAGGGCTTTGCTAAGCTTTGTGCTTTGGTTGTAAATTTAAATAAAACTGCCAAAGTTAGATTTGGCGCAAATGAAAACGTAAATTGCGTCCTTGGCGTGGGTCATGATGCTTGGAAAAAGCTTGAAATTTCAAAAGAATTGCCAAAAGAGCTTGTAAATTTTAAAGCTATCAAAGGTGACAAGCACGAGGCTGTTAGCACAAAGGGCGATATACACATCCATATCCGTGCACTAAACGCGGCTGACTGTTTTGACATGGCGCAAAATATCAAAGAAGTTTTGTTTAAATTTGCAGAGCTTACAGATGAGACTCAAGGCTTTAAGTATCACGACGGCAGGGCGATAATTGGCTTTGTCGATGGTACTGAAAATCCTGATGGCGAAGATAGAGACCTTTTTGCAAAAGTTGGCAAAGAGGATGCTAAATTTAAAGGCGGTAGCTACGTTTTCGTGCAAAAATACTTCCATAAAATGCAAGAGTGGAACGCCACAAGCGTGAGTGAGCAAGAAAAGGTTATAGGTCGCTCAAAAGAGTATGACATCGAGATGGACGAGAGCGTAAAACCTACAAATTCACACTCAGCTGCTGCAAATGTAGGCGACGATAAAAAGGTCGTGCGTGGCAATATGCCATTTACTGAAGGTAGCAAAACAGGCACTTACTTCATCGCTTATGCGAGCACATTTTCAACGGTTGAACTTATGCTTAAAAAGATGTTTATCGGCGAGCCAAAAGGCAACTCAGATAGGCTGCTTGACTTTAGTACGCCAGTGACTGGAGCTCTCTTTTTTGCTCCTACGCTTGATATGCTTGGCGACTACGAGGGATAAATTTAGCTTGGGGCGAAGCAAATTTGCCCCTTTAAATTTAAGAGGAAAAAGATGCCAGAGTGGTTTATCTACGCAGCTCTTTCGGCTATATTTGCTGCACTTACCGCGATCTTTGCAAAGCTTGGTGTAAAGGACATCGACAGCGATTTTGCGACATTTATAAGAACGGTCGTTGTCATTTTTATGCTTATTTTGCTTCTAAGCGTGGCTAAAAAATGGCAACCACTAAGCTCACTAAGTCCCAAAAACTGGCTCTTTCTCATACTAAGTGGCATGGCTACTGGGCTATCTTGGCTTATGTATTTTAAAGCGATGCAAGCGGGCAAGGTCTATCAAGTGGCACTGGTTGATAAATTTAGCGTTGTGCTAGCTATCATTTTGGCTGTTATCTTTCTTGGTGAGAGGCTAAATTTAAAAGAAATTTTAGCCCTATGTCTTATTGTATCTGGCGTGTTTCTACTCATTTTTAAATAAATTTTTCTGTATTATTCTTAAAGTATATTTTTACTTTTAATATGTAATTAATCTAAAAGCCTCTAGAATTTAGAGAAATTCATTTTTAAAGGGAGAAATATGAAAAAAATTATTCTATCAGCCATCGTGGCTTGTGCGGCATTTGGTGCAGGTATGAACTACACAGATGTCGTAAAGGACGTATATGCTGACGCAAACTCAGCTAAGAGCATAGGCAGGCTGCTACCAACCAACGCAGTTGAAATTTTGCAAACAAGTGGCGACAGAGCGCAGATCAAAGTAAAAGGCTATCAAAACCCAGCCGTTAGCAACGTAGTTTATTTTGCTGATGGAGCGAGGATCATCTCAGTAGCATTTGCTAAAACTGCACCTTTTGACATCAAAGTGATAAAAGAGGGCAAAAACGGCAAATGGAACGAGGTAGAAACGACAGTTTTTGTTCAAAAAGATGGCTTTAGCACTGACGTAAATGCGATGTTTGCAAAAGCTGATAAGATGTATAAAGAGAGCTGTGGTGTTTGCCATGCGTTGCCTCAAACTACGCACTTTAACGCAAATCAGTGGCCGTCACTTCTAAAATCAATGATCGGCAGAACCGCAATAGAGAAAAAAGACGAGTGGCTAGTTATCGAATACCTACAAAAACACTCATCTGACGTAAATTTAGGCAAATAAGTAAAACCTAGTAGGGCTAAATTTAATCAAATTTAGCAAGGTAAAGGGTTGAAATTTAATGGTTTTACTTAGGGAGAAAACCAAAATTTAGATCGCAGACTTGCGATCTTGGTCTTTAGAGTTGGTGAACGACCGCCTTTAGAGGATACCAACTGTTTGGTATCCGTGCGGGAGAGAGTGAGCGGGGCATATCGCTAGCGATGCGAGCGATGGGTAGCTGCTTAGGGAGAAAAACCAAAATTTAGATCGCAGAGGTTGCGATCTTAGGCTTTAGTATTGGTTCTTAGGTTTGGCTTTGCCAAACCACTAAAGAACATAAAAATGGATCGCTGGATTGCGATCTTAGTCTTTAGTGCGGGATCAAACCGATGGGGTTTGTCGCAGCTTGGGCTTAGCTCAAGTGAGAAGTAATAAAGCGAAGTAAAAAAGGTATTTATTAATGCAAAGACGAAAATTTCTAAAAGGTAGTTTGGCTTTAGCTGCTACACCATTTCTAGGCGGTTGCGCTTTTAGTGGGAATGGCAGTGTAAAACCAAGCTTAGTACAAAATGGCAGCGTTAGAACCTCGGCGTATTGGGGTATGATGGATGTTAGCGTAAAAGACGGCATTGTGACTGGCTCAAAGCCACTTAGCGTTTTAAGCAGCATACCAAACCCATTAAGGGGCTACACAGCTGACATGATCTACAAGTGCCGCATCAAGCATCCTATGGTGAGAAAGAGCTATCTTGAAAACCCAGATAGCCCAAAGCCAGAGCTTCGCGGTCAAGATGAGTGGGTGCAGGTAAAGTATGAGGACGCGATCAAGCTAGTTGCAAGAGAGCTAAAAAAGACAAGAGCTCAAAGAGGCCTTGCTAGCGTTTATGCGAAGTCTCCAGCATGGAAATCAAGCGGAAATTTCAACAGCTCGACCACGCTTTTGGCTAGATTTATGAACCTAACTGGTGGCTTTGTCGGTGGTCTTGGCGACTACTCGACAGGTGCAGGGCAGGTCATCATGCCTCACGTTATGGGTGGCATAGAGGTCTATGAGCAGCAAACTACATGGCCAGTGGTACTTGAAAATTCAAAGGTAGTGGTGATCTGGGGAAGTGACCCAGTAGCTACGCTAAGAGTTGGCTGGACGGCGACTGATGAGCTAGGATACAAATACCTAGAAGATCTAAAAAATAGCGATAAAGAGATCATTATAATTGACCCTATCAAGAGCCTAACGGGTAATTACTTTGACGGCAAGGCAAAATGGATCGCTCCAGTGCCAAATACTGACACAGCTATGATGCTTGGCATGGCGTATCATCTATATAAGAGTAAAAACTACGACAAAGAGTTTTTAGAGAGCTACACAGTTGGCTTTGATAAATTCTTGCCGTATCTGCTTGGTAAAAAAGATGGCAAGCCAAAAACACCAAAATGGGCGAGCAAAATTTGTGGCGTCAGCGAAAAGGTGATAAAAGAGCTTGCTGTTGAAATGTACAAAAACCGCACGATGATAATGGGCGGCTGGGCTATGCAGCGTGCTCACCACGGCGAGCAGCCTTACTGGATGCTAGTCACTTTAGCTGCTATGCTAGGTCAGATAGGCCTACCAGGCGGAGGCTTTGGTTTTAGCTATCACTATAGCGGTGGCGGCGTGCCAACTAGCACGGCAACGGTCGTTGGCGGTATCAACCCAGCAGATATCGGCGTCATCAAAGATGGCAAATTTAAAGGTTATGCAAAAGATGTGGCTGATGAGAGACTAAAAGCCGAGATAGAAGAGATGCAAGCAGCCTCTTTTCCAGTGGCTCGCATAGCTGACGTGCTTTTAAACCCTGGCAAGACGATAGATCATAACGGCAAGAAGATCACCTATCCAGACATCGACTTCATCTACTGGGCAGGGGGCAATCCATTTGGTCACCAGCAAAATTTAAATAAACTAAAACGTGCATGGCAAAAGCCAAGAACGGTTGTCGTAAATGAAATTTACTGGACACCGACAGCAAAGATGGCTGATATTGTATTTCCAGTGACGACGCTTTATGAAAGAGATGATATCACTATGGTTGGCGATTACTCTAATCAATATATCATGCCGATGAAACAAGTCGTAGCCAAACAAAACGAGGCAAAAGACGACTATCAAATTTTCTCTGATCTAAGCAAGGCCTATGCTGATGGTGTGGCTGAAATTTACACTGATGGGGCGAAAGAGCCGCTTGATTTCATCAAGTCATACTACGATAGTGCCGCTAAAGTCATCAATGAAAACAAAGCTCTTGGCGTAAAAATGCCTAATTTTAGCGAGTGGTGGGAGAAAAACGAGCCAACTAAATTTGACTCGACCGCAGAGAACGAGGCTTGGGTAAGACACGCTGAGTTTAGAGAAGATCCTATCCTAAACGCTCTTGGCACACCAAGTGGCCTTATAGAAATTTACTCAGAGACGATAGCAAATATGAACTATGACGACTGCAAGGGCCATGCTATGTGGATGGAGCCTGCTGAGTGGCTGGGCGCGAAGAAAAAATCAGCCAGCATTCACCTGCTAAACCCACACCCAAGCGTGCGCTTGCACTCTCAGCTAGGCGTAACGTCGCTTAGAGATACTTATGCTGTGGCTGATCGTGAGCCGATCGTGATAAATACAAAAAATGCTAAAAAACTTGGCATAAAAACAGGCGACATCGTGCGTGTATATAATAAGAGAGGTGAAATTTTAGCAGGCGCTGTGGTGAGCGATGATGTGAGCTACAACGTAGCAAGGCTTTGCGAGGGTGCATGGTACGATCCAGATGAGAAGGGTGTTTGTAAAAATGGCTGCATAAATGTTTTAACAAACGACATCCCAGCTAGCAAGCTCTCAAATGCAAATATCTCGCATACGACGCTTGTAAATATCAAGAAATTTAAAGGTGAAGCTCCAGAGCTTAGCGCCTTTAAAGAGCCAAAATTTTCAGTCTAAGCATGGTTGCTGGTGGGCGGAATTTACACCGCTCACTTTTTGGCTGAAGAGAGAAAACCAAAATTTAGTCCGTGTAGTCGGACAAGTAACTTTAGGTGGGTGAACGACCACCTTTAGAGGATACCAACTGCTTGGTATCCGTGCGGGAGAGAGTGAGCGGAGCATATCGCTAGCGATGCGAGCGATGATGTTTGCTCTGGGAGAAACCAAAATTTAGATCGCACTCTTGCGATCTTAGTCTTTAGAGTTGGTTCTTAGGTTTGGCTTTGCCAAGCCGCTAAAGAACGTAAAAAAAGGAGAACACGATGAACGAGAACAGGCGAGATTTTCTAAAAAAAGGTGCAACAGCACTTGCGGCTACACCTTTGCTTTCAGGCGTAACAGCTTCAAATTTGTTTGCTGATGAGGTTAAAAAGGGCGTTTTAAAAAATGGCGAAACTCTTACAGCTGCTCACTGGGGCATGCTAAAAGTGACAACTAAAAACGGCATCGCTGTAAAGTCAGAGCCTATCCAAAAAACAAGTGAAATTTACAACCCACTTCAGCACTACACACCAGATATGATCTATAAAAGTCGTATCAAACACACAATGGTAAGAAAGAGCTACCTTGAAAATCCAGATAGCCCAAAACCAGAGCTTCGCGGCGTAGATGAGTGGGTCGAGGTGCCTTATGAGGACGCGATCAAGCTAGTTGCCAAAGAGCTTAAAAAAACAAGAGCGCAAAAGGGCTTACAAAGCGTTTTTGCAGGTAGCTACGGCTGGAAATCAAGCGGCAACGTACATAACTCAAGAATTTTACTTCATAGATTTATGAACCTTAGTGGCGGTTTTGTTGGCTCATTAGGGGATTATTCAACAGGTGCTAGTCAGATCATCATGCCTCACGTTGTAGGTAGCATCGAGGTTTATGAGCAGCAAACTAGCTGGCCAGTCGTGCTAGAAAACTCAAAAGTTGTAGTCATCTGGGGCGCAAACCCACTTGCGACACTTCGCATAGCTTGGACAGCGACTGATGAGCAGGGCTTTAAATACTTTGAAGAGCTAAAAAATAAAAAAGATATCAAAGTGATCGTGATCGATCCTATCAGATCTGAAACAGCACAATACTTTGACAAAGCTCAGTGGATCGCTCCAGTGCCAAACACTGACACAGCGATGATGCTAGGCATGATGCACTACCTATATGAAAGTGGCAAATACGATAAAGAATTTATCGAAAACTACACTTATGGCTTTGATAAATTCCTCCCATATCTACTTGGCAAGACAGACAACACTCCTAAAAATTTAGAGTGGGCGAGCAAAATTTGTGGCATCGACAAAGATACTTTAAAAGAGCTAGCTGATACATTTGTAAGCAACCGCACAATGCTAATGAGTGGCTGGGGTATGCAGCGTGCTCACCACGGCGAGCAACCACACTGGGCAATGGTGACACTTGCAGCTATGATCGGTCAGATCGGACTTCCTGGCGGAGGATTTGGCTTAAGCTACCACTACTCAAACGGCGGCGCACCAACATGCAAGGGCGCAGTCATCGGCGGTGTAAATAGCGCAAGTGTGGGTAAATTTAACGAAAAAGGCGAGTTTATCGGCACTGATACGGGCGAATTTGACAAACACGGTCGCTTCGTCGCAAAAGCAGCTGCAGTAGTAGGCACAGGCCAGAGTTGGCTACAAAAAGCAACTGACTACGCTTTTCCAGTAGCTCGTATCGCTGATGCGTTGCTTCACCCTGGCAAAGTGATAGATCACGATGGCAAAAAGATCACCTACCCAGACATCGACTTTATCTACTGGGTCGGCGGCAACCCACTAGTACATCACCAAGATACTAATACAAATTTAAAAGCGTGGAGAAAGCCAAGAACTGTAGTCGTTCACGAAGCCTACTGGACACCAACAGCAAAGATGGCTGATATCGTCTTTCCAGTCACTACAGAGTATGAGAGAAACGACATTACGATGACAGGTGACTACTCAAATATGAACATCGTACCGATGAAGCAAGTCGTTGAAAAATACCGCGAAGCAAAAGATGACTATCAAATTTTCACTGATCTTTGCAAGGCTTATGCTAAAAATTTAGTCGTTGCCTATACAGATAACGGCAAAGATGAGTTTGACTGGATCAAAGAGTACTATGACGCAGCCTACGCTCAGGTCAAGGCTGTGCCAGAGCTTGCAAGCGATATGAAGCCATTTGAAGAGTTTTGGAATGAAAACAAACCAGTCACATTTGCCTCATCTCAAGATAGTGATAATTGGGTAAGGCTTGGTGAGTTTAGAGAAGATCCTGTGTTAAACGCTCTTGGAACGCCTAGCGGTCTTATCGAAATTTACTCAGATACGATCGAGAAAATGGGCTATGACGACTGCAAAGCACACCCAACTTGGTTTGAGCCGATCGAATGGCTAGGCATGAAAGATAAACCTGCAAAATACCACATGATAAGCTCTCACCCAACTGACCGCTTGCACTCACAGCTAAGCCAAACTTCACTTCGCGAGAAGTATGCTATCGCTAACCGCGAGCCAGTGTGGATAAACGAAAATGACGCAAAAGAGCTTGGCGTAAAAACAGGCGATTTGGTGTGTGTATTTAACGCTCGTGGCGAGGTGCTAGCAGGTGCGTATGTGACTAAAAACATCAAAGAGGGCGTCGTAAAATTAGCTGAGGGTGCTTGGTATGACGGCTTTGACAGCGGCATCTGCAAAAACGGCTCTGCAAACGTGCTAACCATAGATATCCCAACAAGTAAGCTAGCAAACGGCAACATCAGCCACACAGCTCTTGTAAATATCAGAAAATATCAAGGCGATGAAGCACCAAAACTTACAGCATTTTCTGAGCCAAAATTTTCTAAATAATCTCAAAGCAGGGGAGTGATCTCCTGCTTTTTATATAAAATTTGACAAA
>NZ_POYX01000132.1:0-494 GCF_002913865.1 Campylobacter concisus | reverse complement strand
TATTTTGCTCGTTAGGGTTTAGGCTTGCAAAGCCCATTTTATTTAGCTCGTTGGCATATTTTACTACTTCGTTCATTGCCTACCTTTTTGAGTAGATTTGGCATTGTATCATAAGGGGACAAATTAAGTCAATAGTCCCCTTATTTTTTGCGTAATTATGTCCCCTTATCTGCGTAATTATGTCCCCTTATCTGCGTAATTATGTCCCCTTATCTGCGTAATTATGTCCCCTTATGACTTCTGTAGCCCCTACTACAACGGCTCTAGCGACCCCCCTACAATATATAACAAGATATACAATAATAACAAAGATGGTTGCAAATCGATTTTTTTGAAAAAATCTGACTAAAAATTTCGGACGCTTCAGCAGCGCTCAAATTGCTAGCGCAATTTTCGTCCGCGAGTTTTACGCTTTGCAATGTCGCTATCGCTCCGCAAAGCTCTAGCACATAGGCGAGCAAATGCTCGAGGGGCGCTTATTTGAAAATTCCTGG
>NZ_POYX01000131.1:0-32435 GCF_002913865.1 Campylobacter concisus | reverse complement strand
GTAACAAATTTATACTAAGAAAAAAATTATTAGCCTCTTTTAAAATCTCTGAAATTTAGCCTTAATGGGTCTAAATTTAGCTCTCTAAAACCAAAATTTCTTCGCTGTCGTTGTAAAAAACAGCCTTTGCGTAAATTTCGTAGCTGCCCTTTTTGACATCGTCTAAGATGATGATAGGATTTTGCGAAAACTCCCCGCTTATATCACGGCGAAATTTCATCTCAGCGCCAAGCTCAAGCGGCCTTTTACAAAGCTCATTAACGCTTTTAAATTTGCTATTTGTAAATTTATTAAAGCGCTCTATGCTCATAAATATCGCACCCTCTTTTAGCTCATCATCCATCTCGCAGTCACGCTCTACGTTAAGCTTTAAGCTCTCTCTTTTAAAGCCAGAGTAGAGCACAAAGTAGCTTGGCACCACAACTGCTTCAAATTTAACACTAGCACGCAAAAGCCTGTAGTTTAAAAATCGCCTTCTAAAAAGATGAAATTTCTCCCCCTTTGCCTCGCAAAGGCGCACCTTTTTGTAAAGCTCAAGTCTAGCCTCAATGCTACCATAAAGCGCCCTTGCGTGTAGCTCACTCATAAGCTCACTTTGGGGCAAATTTTGCGAGTCACGCTGTTTTTTTAGCGCAAAGACGCAGCCGCAGTAGTTTTGGTGATAGAGCTTGTCTTTTTTAGCGAGGATAAACTGCTCGCTTGTGCCACCATTTTTTCTATAATCAACCGCAACGGCTTCTAAATTTGAGCCAGCCACCGCCTCATCAAGCGCCTTTTTAAGCTGAGAAAAGTCCTTTTTTGGGCTCATTAAAAGCGTTGTCGTGATCTTACTAAGTCCTAGCTCAAGTGCCTTTTTAGCGGAGTCTTTCATACGAAAGTCAAAGCAGTACTCGCACCTTTTGCCCTTTTCTGGCTCATCTTCAAGCCCCTTTGTGCCTCCAAGCCACTCTTCGTAGTCATACTCGCCACATATTAGCTCGATGCCTAGCTTCTCACAGCTTCGCTTCACGTCCTCAAAACGCAGTAAAAACTCACTATATGGATGTATGTTTGGATCGTAAAAATAGCCTACTATTCGCTCGTTTGGATAGTCTTTTTGTAAGCGCTGTAAAAAGTAGTGGCTATCGACCGAGCAGCAGATATGAACTAGCAAATTTGACCTTTTTTGCTTGCATTATATCAAAGTTTGCCCTCATAAAATTTAGCTGCGTCAAGGTATTTTTTAAGGACATTTTGGCTTGTAAGATCATCAAATTTACCCCACGCCACTTGCTTGCCAGATTCGATTATTAGCACCTTTTGCGCTATCTTCATCGCGCTTATGATATCGTGCGTGATAAAAATAATGCTGATATTTTTATCCAAACTTAAAAGCAAATTTATGATCTTTTGCTTCGTTTCATTGTCAAGCCCGCTTGTTATCTCGTCGCAGATTAAAATTTTTGGCTTTGAAAGAAGCGCTAGCAGTATCCCGACCCTTGTCGCCTCACCGCCACTTAGTTGTGATGGATATTTGCCTAAAATTTCATCTTTTAAATTTAAATTTCCCATTAGCTCTTTAAGCTCATTTTCACTAAAGCTAAGCTTAAGATATGACCTCACATGAGCGATGGCTGTTTTTACTTTTAGCGCTGGATTTAGGGCTTGTTTTTGGTTTTGCAAGATATATCTGATATCTTTTTTGAGCTCATTTTTGTCCGTGATCTCTTCATCGTTTATATAAATTTTGCCCCCGCTTTTTGGCTCGCTAAATGATATGAGCTTTGCAAGCGTGCTTTTGCCACTGCCACTTTGACCCAAAATGGCTAAATTTTCGCCATCGTCAAGCTCGAAATTTATCCCCTCTAAAAGGTGCAGCACTTCAGCTCTAGCGTTAAAATGCTCCTTAAAACTTAAACTTTTTGAGACGTTTTTGAGCCTTATTTTCACGCATTTTCCTTTAAATTTAGCCGCCCATCTCTCATCTGCCAAATTTCATCACTAAGATATTTTGTCAGCGCCTCATCGTGCGAGATAAAGATGACACTCATCTTGCCCTTTAGGCTCTCTAAGATGCCCGCCACGTGGCTACCGCTAATGCTATCAAGCCCGCTTGTTATCTCGTCGCAGATTAAAATTTTTGGCTTCAGGCAAAGCGCAAGAGCGATCTGCACACGGCTCGCCTCGCCACCACTTAGCTCGTATGAGTATTTGTGCCAGATGAGATTTGCATTACCCAGCCCAAACTCCCTAAAATAAGCAAATGCAAGCTCTTTATTTGTTTTATTATCGCCGCCAAGATAGGCGTTAAAATGATCGCCCACGTTTAAGAGCGGATGAAGGCTTGCAACTGAGTTTTGAAAAACGAGCGCAGCGACCTTTTTTCGGTGCTCTTTTAGCTTATTTTGGTTAAGTTTTAAGATATCTTTTTTATAAATGCTAAATTTATCCGCTCTCACTCTAAAATCATCATCAAAAAGCCTTATTAAACTCTTTGCAAAGAGCGATTTGCCACTGCCACTTGCACCCGTGATACCTATAAATTTACCCTCACTCATGCCAAAATCAAGCTCGCGCAAAAGCTTCTTATCCTTATAAAAAACGTTTAAATTTTTAATCTCTATCATATTTTTATGTTGCCATTTTTTGAATTTGACGTGATGATCGAGGTTGCGAGGATGAGCAAAAAGAGCGTCACGCCAGGGAAAAGCACCATCCACCAAGAGCCCAGAAAAAGTGCCTCTTTGCTCTCATTTAGCATGATGCCAAGGCTTATTTTATTAGCGTCACTTCCCACGCCAAAAAAACCAAGCGTTGCCTCCATGACGACAGCATTTATCGCATTTATACCAAAGATACTAACTATTAGGTGCTTTAAATTTGGCAAAATTTCAAAGCATATCAGGCTAAATTTACCAGCCCCATTTATCACGGCTTGCTCGGCGTAGTCACACTTTTTATTAAGTCTTAAATTTTGCATAAAAACTTTTGCACCCTGCATAAAGGAGCAAATGGCGATGATAAAAGATGTTATCAAAAGATCTCCGCTACTAAATGAGCTAAAAAGCATGATAAAAACGATGTTTGGTATGCTTAAAAAAGCATCAAGCCCCTTGTCAAAAAGGCTCTCGCAAACCCTGCTCTTGCTCGTGCCAAAATAGGCATAAATGAGCGAAAACAAGGTCGTTAAAAAGCCAGCTAAAAGCAAGATAAGAAGCGAGTTTTTAAGCGCGTAGGCCACTCTTATGAGATTGTCCCTGCCTAGGATGTCAGTGCCAAAGATATGCTCGCTACTTGGGGCTAAATTTACCGCCATAAAGTCAGTGAAATTTGGCTCAAATTTAGAAAAAAATGGCGCGACAAAGGCAAATGTGACAAGCGCTAAAAAGACAAAACAGGCTAGGAAAAATATGACTTTTCTCATAAATTTCTCTTATCTGCCAAGATAGCGAAAATTTTAGCCAGTAAATTTGCAAAAACGACAAAAACAGCCGTTAGCAAAATGGTTGCAAGTGCGACTGGATAGTCCTTGGCGATCACCGCATCAAGGCTAAGCTTGCCAATGCCTGGAAATGAAAAAATGCTCTCAATGACGTATGAGCCAGCAAAAATGCCAGCCACAAGTGTGGCGAAATAATAGACTATATCGGTGCTTGCGTGCTTTATCGCAAAGAGATAAATTTTGCCCCGACCTAAACCTCTAGCGTGAGCCGTCTGGATGAAGCCCGCGTTTAGGCTTTGATTTAGCCTATCTCTTACAAATTTCACGTTTGCGCCAAGGTGAGGCAAGATAATGGCGAGCGTTGGCAAGATGATAAATTTCACCCCAACGCCGCTAGAGCCTAGCTCGTTTGCGCCAGAGCTTGGTAGCACGTTTAGATAGACACTAAAGATCGCTATTAGCACGAGTGCTACGTAAAAATGCGGCAATGAAGCCAGCAAAAAGGAGCTAAAATTTATAAAAATGTCAGCAAATTTGTTTTTATAAATGGCACTTAAAAGCCCTAAGAAAAAAGACAAAAGAGCTATCAAAAAAAACGAAGCAAAAAATAAAATGAGTGAGTTTAAAAGCCTCTCCTTAATGAGTAGCGATACGCTCGCCCCGCTTACAAAACTAGTGCCAAAGTCGCCTGTCACAAAGTGAGCTAGCCACCTAAAATACTGCACAAAAAAGCCATCTTTTAGCCCTAAATTTCTTAAAATTTGCTCTTTTATGGCTAAATTTATCGCCTCACTCCTTGAAAACATAGCGTCAGTGACATTTCCTGGCAAAAAGTATATGAGCAAAAATAGAAAAAACGAGATAAAAAACAGCAACCCAAGGCTTGAGATCGCTGTTTTAAAAATGGCTCTAAACAAAGCTTTTATCCACTATTTTACTTGCCACTCTCTTATGTTCCACAAAAATCCAGCCCCATGATGTCCTAAAATTTGCGTCTTGATGCCTGAAATTTTGTTGTTAAAAACGAGCGGATAGTCAAGATAGGCTATAAAAATGTAAGGTGGGTTTTCATGAAGTGCTTTTAGAAATTCTTTATAGTGCTTTTTCCTAAGCTCCACATCCTTTGTATATCTTGCGTTTTTTAGGGCGTTATCGACGTTTGCGTCCTTGTAGTGGCTAAAGTTCCAGCCATTTTCATTTACGCTCACATCGGCAAATCCGCCAAAAATTCTATATGTGTGAAAGTCTGGATCAAATGGGCTTCCCCAGCCGATTACAAAGCTATCTACCTTGCTTATGCTAAAGGCTGTTTTTGGCTTTGCGTAGGCTTTGGCTCTCACGCCAAATTTCTCAAACTCACTGCTTAAAATTTTGGCTAGATTGACCCTTAAGATGTCGTTATTAAAAGCGTAGATGTCAAAGCCAAGCTCCTTGCCGTCCTTTTCAAAAAAGCCAGCCTTGTTTTTCTTAAAGCCGCTCTTTTCAAGTAGCTCCCTAGCCTTTTGCGGATCGTAGCTAAATTTAAACTCGCTGTCATTTGCAAAGCTTTTTTCTATCGGGTTATTCGCTACGCTTGCATATCCGTGAAATAAATTTTTAACGATCTCATCTTTATTTACGGCGTAGTTTAGGGCTATTCTTACATTTTTATCTTGAAAGATAGGATCTTCAAGGTTAAACATCAAAGCCCTGTAATCCGCACTTTTAAATTTAAGCAAGCTTAATTTTTTATCATCTTTTATGAAATTTACCCCTGTTGGAGAGATGAGCGCAACGTCGATCTCACCGCTTTTTAGCCCAACAAGTCTTAAATTTTCATCGCCGACGATCTTGAAAAATACCTTTTTTATCTTTGGCTCGCCTTTATAGAATTTATCATTTGCCGCAAATTCCAAGCTCTCATCTTTTTTCCATTTTACAAGCTTGTATGCGCCAGTGCCGATAGGGGCGTCATTAAATTTATCAGTTGCGATATCTTTGCCTTTTAAAATGTGCTCAGGCAAAACGCCAAAGCTAAGTGCGTCAAGAAACGGCGGAAAAGGCTCACTAAGCGTGATCTTAACTTTATAATCGCCTAAAATTTCAACGCTTTTTACCACCTCGTAGTTTGAGATAGCAGGCGCGTTTAGCTTCTTATCTTGAGCTGCTTCGATGGTAAATTTAACGTCCTTTGCGCTAAATTTCACCCCGTCATGCCAAAACGCATCATCTCTTAGCTCAAAAATATACTCCAAGCCATCTTCACTTACCTGCCAAGACTTCGCAAGCTCTGGCACTACATGGCTATTTTCATCGTGACTAGTAAGACCAGAGAAAACCAGCGAAAGCGTAGGATCGTGATCCTCGTCGTAGAGTGGATTTATGCGAGGTGTTTGCTCCTCGATAGCGACTACAACGGCATTTTCATTTGCGTAAGCAAAGGCAGAAAACAACAAAAACAATAAAGCCAAAAATCTCTTCATCACTCGCTCCTTTGTTTAAAAAATATTTGACGAATGGTAATACGAAATGCATAAAAGTATTATTAAGATAAATGTAAATTCAATGTATAGAAAATTTGAAATTTCTAACTATCTTTTAACCTTTTTTAAAGTAAAATCAGGGCTCATTTTAGCTGACAAAAAGGTAAATTTCACAATGGATAAAAAGAAAAAAATAGCCCTGATCACTGGCATCTGCGTAGTTTCACTTTTGCTTATTTACACACTTCTTGGCTTTTTTGGTTTGCCTTATGCTATCAAAAATATCGCGCCAAAATACCTAAAAGACTACAACGCAACGCTTTTTGTAAGTGATGCTAAATTTAATCCCTTTACCTTTGAGCTAAACGCTACAAATGCCGAGCTAAACACTACTTCACCGCTTTTTAGCACGAAGCAGATCGACCTTAAGCTAAAGCCATTTTCTATCTTTAAAAAGCTAGTTGAGATAGACATTTTTAGGCTAGATGAGCCAAAAGTAAAGATCGCAAGAGATAAAAAGGCAAATTTTAACTTTAGCAATTTTATAAGCGATGATAACGCAACTAGCGAAGATAACAGCACTAGCTCGATAAATTTCGCGCTAAATAACGCAAAAATCATCAAAGGCTCATTTTCATATAGTGATCAAAATTTAACAAAGCCATTTAATGTAAGCTTTGATGATATAAACTACGAGCTAAGCTCGCTAAATACGAAGAAAAATAGCGCAGGTAGTCACATATTTGACTCAAACTCAAGCCTGGCGCACAAGATCGATCTAAATGGCGATATCAAGCTAAATCCGCTAAAAATAGAGGGTAACGTCAGCATAAAAGACTTTAGCATAAAGCCAGTTGCGATAAGCTTCATCGACAATGACACGTTAAATCTCAAAAATGCCATTATCAACTTAAAGATAAACTACGCTTTAAATGCCGACGAGAACGCTACAAAGATAAATTTAAAAGATAGCTTTTTAAATGTAAAAGGACTAAGCCTTGATGAAGGCGCAAATGAGCTTAGCTTTGGCGAGCTAGAGCTTCCAAAATTTGATCTTGATAGCAAGATAGCGGATAAAACGGAGGCTGCGCTAAATTTAAGCGCTGTAAATTTAAACGACATCTCTTTTAAAAGTGCTATCGCTGCGAGCGTAAAATCACTAAATTTAAATGAGATTTCGCTACTTGCAAATTTAAATGAAAAGAGCGAGCTAAACGCCACAGCCAAGCTAAAAAGCATAGGCGCAAACGCTTTAAAAATAGATGAAGCAGATAGAAATTTGGCAAATTTAAAAGATATAAATGCTTCAAATTTAAATCTAAATTTAGTAAATAACAAAACCGCCCTAACGCTTGAAAAAATAGCACTAAATGGCATCAACGCGCCACTTAGCAAAAGTGCAAATGCAAATGTAGCAAGTGCTGGCGTGACAAATACAAGCTTTACAATGGATGGCAACAAGAGCCTTGCTAGCCTTGATGAGCTAAGCATAAAAAACATAGAGCTTAAAGCAAAAAATAAAGATATAGCAAGCGTCTCTGATGTGGCGATAAAGAGCATAAGCTTTGATCTTTTAAAAATGGCTCTAAATATCGCTAGTGTCGATGTTAATAAGCCTAAATTTACTTCAGAACTAAACGACAATGGTCTAAGTGCTGTAAGTGAGCTAGGATTTGGCGAGCAGAGCGCAAAACCTGCAAAAGCGGCAAAACACACTAAAAAAGTGGAGAAAAAGGTTGAAAATAAAAGCGCTTCAAAAAGCAAAGAAAATGAGTTTAAATTTGATGTAAAAAATATAAGTGTAAATAACGCAGATATCGCTTTGACGCATCTTTTTGAGGGCGAAAAGATCGCTCATAAATTTGATAATCTTTTTGTAAAAGTAGCAAATTTAAGTAGCGATTTTAGCAAGCCATTTGATGCAAAAGTGGCGATGAAAAGCTCACAAAAGCTAAATTTAGATGTTGATTCGAATATAAAGATCGAGCCACTTAACGTGAGTGCAAAAATCAAGCTAAATGATACAAATTTACCAAAGTATTTTGCCTATGCAAAGCCCTTTTTAGAGGCCGATCTAGCTAGTGGTCAGATGAGCGCAGATGCCCAGCTTCACTATGCAAAAGATATCAAAGCAGACGCAAAAGTTAGCATCAAAGATATAAGATTAAATGGCAAAAAAACCGAAAAACTAATCGCTTTTAAAAGCCTTGATCTTGAAAAAATTTCATTTGCCAAAAATGACCTTGCCATAAGTGGAGTGAGCTTAAATTCTCCATTTATCAAGGCTCATCTAAGTAAAGAGCGTAAATTTAACCTATCTCAGATCGTAAAAGAGGATAAAAACAAGGCTAAAACCGAGGCAAAACCTGAGAGCAAAAAGGCAGCCAGCAAAAAAGATGACGAGCTAAAATTTAGCGTGAAAAACTTCTCTTTAAAAAATGGCGAGGTTGATTTCTCGGACGCATCGCTATTTATGCCATTTGCCACAACGATCTCAAAGCTAAATGGCAAGCTAACAGACATCGATAAAAAGCGCCCAAGCTCAGGCGAGTTTCAAGGCGTGGTTGGCAAAAATGGCTTTGCGCAGATCACTGCAAAACTCTTTCCGTTTGAGCTAAAGCAAAATACCGACATAAAGCTTGACTTTAAAGATATCGATCTAACTGATATAACGCCATATAGTGGGCAGTTTGTTGGCTATAAGATCAAAAAAGGCAAGCTAAATTTAAACCTAAACTATAGCGTCGCCGACTCAAAACTAAATGGCTCAAATTTCATAAATTTTGACTCACTTACACTTGGAGAAAAGGTTGAGTCAAAAGACGCTGTAAATTTACCACTTTCGCTTGCTATCTCGATACTTAGCGATCAAAATAATCAAATAAACATCGATCTGCCAGTTGAGGGAAATTTAGACGATCCTGACTTTAAATATGGCGGCGTCATCTGGGCTGCAGTGAAAAAGCTCTTTGCCGACATCACGCTAGCTCCATTTAGATTTTTAGGCAACGCCCTAGGACTTGGCAACAAAGATCTTAGCTCTATTGATTTTCTTGCTGGAAGTAGCGAGCTTATAAGCTCAGAAGCGCCTAAGATAGCTGATTTCATAAAGCTAACTGGCTCAAAACCTAAAATGAAGCTTAGCATAACGCCAACATACTCAAAACTCGATGAGAGCTTTTATAAAAACAAAAAACTAGATCAAAAGATCAATCAAATCATCGCTTCAAGCGGCAAAGACTACATCGCGGTTTTAAATGAGTTTGTGCCAAATTTAAAAGATAGAAGCGAAAAAGCCTTAAGAGAAGAGGCGCTAAAGGGCATCGAAGTCGATAAAGCAAAGCTAGTAGAGCTTGCAAATGAGCGTGCAAATGCGGTAAAAGAGGCACTTATAAAAGCTGGGCTTGAGGCTAGCCGCATAGATACAAACGATGCAACAAGCTCAGAGCCTAAGCAAAACACCTACACAAGCGTGCTAATGGGAGTGGCGAACTAAATTTCATTTATTTCGCTGCTTCTTGCATTATAGACAAACCAGCTAAGAAGCATAAGCATCATAAATGCCCCAAAAATAAGGCTTGCATAAAAATATAAGTTAAAGTCCGCTCCGAGCAAATTTGCGTTGTGAAGGGCGATCATAACGCCAGCTAAGGCGATTAAGTAGCCAATTAGCTTGATGATGAAAATTTTAGGATTTACAAGGATCAGCAAAAGGCCACAAAGTATGATGCCAAGGGCTATTTGCAAATTTGAAACGTCAGCTTGAGCGCTTGAAGTAAGTGTTAAAAAGCCAGCTAAAAGTGCCATTACTATCATCAAAACTGCATAAACCGCCCTGCTTCGTCCAAAGCCATACATAAAGCAAACAAAGCCCTTATTTTGCCTGTTATAGTCCATTTTCGCTCCTTTTGGAAGTTTGCTTATTTTAATGCCAAATTCTTAAATAACGGCTTTAATCTGAAATTTCACTCATTTTGGCTAATATTTTGCATCTTAAAAAAGGAGCAAAAATGCCTTATGTTAATATCAAAATAGCAGGCCCAGAGCCTACAAAAGAGCAAAAAGATCAAGTTTTTAAAGAAGTAACCGAGACGCTTGTAAGAGTGCTTGGCAAGAAAAAAGAGGCGGTTATGATCTTTATCGAAACTCACGACGCTGGCAATATCGGCGTAGCTGGCGAGAGCGTAGAGGACAAAAGAAAGGGGATAAAATGAGCGAATTTAGCAAAGCAGACATTGAGAGGAAGATAACGCTTGAAGTTGGCGACAAGGCGCCAGAGTTTGAAGCGCTAAATCAAGACGGCGTAAAGGTTGCACTAAAGGACTTTATAGGCAAAAACGTGGTGCTTTATTTCTACCCAAAGGACAACACGCCTGGCTGCACGACTGAGGCTTGCGAATTTAGCGCAAACTACGATCAGTTTATCAAAAATGACACCGTTATCATCGGCGTTAGCCCAGATAGTGTGAAGTCGCATGTGGGCTTTATCGCAAAGCAAAATTTAAAGCACATCCTCTTAAGCGACGAGGATAAAGAAATTTCAAAGCTTTATGGTGTTTGGCAGGTCAAGAAAAACTACGGCAAAGAGTATCTTGGCATCGTTAGAAGCACCTTTGTGATCGGCAAAGACGGCAAGATAGTTAAAATTTATAAAAGCGTAAAAGCCAAAGACCACGCCGCAAAAGTACTAGCTGATCTGGTGAAGTAAGGTAAAAAATGACCAAATTTTTTAATACCATTATAAAAAGTCCATTTATAAATATATTTGTGATTACAACAATTGTGATGTTTGTTGCAAATGTCTATAAAATTTACTTTTTTGAAGGCACCGACCGCATAGCTCTTATGCATATGGCAAGAAGCTTAACTACTATATTTTTATTAAATTTAGTTATCACACATATTCTTTACTTGCTAAGTCGTGGGCTATTTAAAGGGGTTTATCTGGTTTATGCACTAATAATTTTTATTCTATGTTTTATAAATTTTTTCACTTTAACAAGTTTAAAAACAGATATAAATATAGCGATAATAGATAGTGTGCTACACACAAATCCAGATGAAGCCGGTGAGTTTTTTCAGACATTTTTTGAAGCTAAATATCTAGTAGTTGCTATACTTTTATGCATCATCTTTTATTTTATGACAAGATATAAAAGATCTAGCACAAAAGAATTTAGCCGAAAAACTATCATTGTCCTTTCGGTAATTTATATAGCCTTTGCAGCTGTATTCTTTACAAAATCAGCAATGAGAATATCGTCTAATAAAGCTGATAGAGCTATAAGCAAGCTCTCAGAACACATCCTGATAAACTATGCTTTTGTTTTAAAAAAATATCTTTTAGATGATAATTTTTTAGCTAGCAATAAGCAAATTTTAAAAGATTACGACGTATCTAAAGCAGCAAATCAAAACATAAAAGCTGAGCAAAAAGTAGCAAATGCAGTCTTTGTGATCGGTGAAAGCTTGCAAAGAAACGAGATGAGCGTTTATGGATTTGGCTTGCCAACTACACCAAATTTAATGACTTTAAAACAAAGTGGCAATGCCATAATCTATACAGATACTACCGCCCCTGACACATATACAAATGGTTCTCTTTCAAAGGTTTTAAATTTCTCAAACTATGAAAGCAAAGAGCCTTGGAGCAAGAGTTTAAACATCGTTGATATGTTTAGTCTAGTAGGATACAAAACAGCATGGATAAGTAATCAAAGCAATATCGGCGGATATTCTACAACACAAAAAAGTGTTGCAGATAGAAGTGATATCACATTTTTTACACAAAAATTTGCATCAGCTACAAACTATACTGGTAGAGAGACAGATGGCATACTTTTGCCTGAAATTTCAAAGATAAAACAAAGTCTTGGAGAGTCAAATTTTTATATCATTCACCTAATGGGAAATCACTTTAAATACGACCTAAGGTATCCAAAAGATTTTTCAAAATTTACAGCTAATGATCTGCAAAACAAAATGAATCATGGGCAAAAAGAGAGCTTTGCATGGTATCTAAATAGCGTACTTTATAATGACTACGTGATAAATGAAATTTATAAAATTTTTAAAGACGATGAAGCTTTGATAGTCTATCTTTCTGACCATGGCGAAGCTCTTTTTGAGATAGATGGCATAAGAGGCCATGGCATGATAAACCGCTTTGTTTTAGAAATTCCACTCATTTTTATAGGTACTGATAAATTTAAAGCAAAATATCCACAAATTTGGCAAAAGCTTGAAGTGGCAAAAGATTATAAATTTATGAGTGATGACATCATTCACACTTTTGCCGACATCGTAGGCACACAACCACTCGAATATAACGCATCAAGAAGCTTAATAAGTGGTGAATTTAATGCGAGTAGAAAGCGCCTAGTAAATGGTACTGACTATGAAAATATCAAAAATGTAAAGCCACAATGGTAAATGACAAAAAATAATAAGGAGCAAAGATGAAGCTTATAAAAATGCTAATTTTAAGTGCGTTTTTTGCGCTAAATTTATCGGCACTGACTGAAGGTGTGGAGTATCAAACTCTAGCAAAACCGCTTAACGTGCCTAAAAACTCAGTCGTCAAGGTCTTTAGCTACGACTGCCCTCACTGCTATAAATTTGACCGAACGATCACAAGAAAGCTGATGTCAAAGCTTGACGGGGTCAAATTTATCCCATATCACCTAAGCACCAAAGGCAAGCTTGGCGAGACTACAAGTAAAATTTTCGCCGCTCTTATATCGATAGATGAGGCAAATGGGACTGATCTGCTAAGCGATGAATCTAAATTTAAGCAAGCTAAATTTGCGATATATAAAGCAAGACACGATGAAAAAGATGACTTTAATGACGGCAAAGATAAGCAAAGATTTATAGATCTAGCGCTAAATGCGGCTCACGTGAGCAAAGACGAGTATGAAAAAGCGCTAAGCTCAGAGCGTGCAAAAGAGCTTTTAAACGAGTGGTTTGCCTCTTATGATGTAGCTAGCATCAGCGGTGTGCCAGCCTTTGTGGTAAGCGGCAAATATCTGATAAATTTAAACGCAGCATCGTCGATCGACGAGATGGCAAAGACGATAAAAGAGCTTTTAGATAAGTAACTTTAGCCTAAAATTTACGGACATTTTGGGCTTAGAAATGTAAATTTAAAGCAATTTTAGATAAACTCGGATCAAATTTCTAAAAAAGAAAGGTTTAATTATGAACGCTTCAGAATTCATCTGGATGGATGGAAAACTAGTAAAATGGGACGATGCGAAAGTACACGTTCTAACTCACTCTTTGCACTACGCTAACGCTGTATTTGAGGGCACAAGAGCTTATAAAACAAAAAAAGGTCTAGCTATTTTTAGACTAAAAGACCACACAAAAAGACTTTTAAGATCAGCAAAAATGACAGTTTTAAACGTGCCTTACACTGAAGAAGAGCTTGAAAAAGCACAGATCGAGCTACTTCGCGCAAATAAATATAACAGCAACGTCTATATCCGCCCACTTATCTTTTTAGGATACGGCGTAATGGGCGTAGCGCACACAAAAGCACCAGTTCAAACTGCTATCGCTTCATGGGAGTGGGGCGCATATCTTGGCGATGAAGGCTTAGAAAAAGGCATCAGAGTTAAAATTTCAAGCTTTGCTAAACTAGCCCCTGCTGCTCAAATGAACAGAGCAAAGGCTAGCTCAAACTATCTAAGCTCACAAATGGCAAACTACGAAGCAAAAGAGGCTGGATACGACGAGGCGCTACTTCTTGATAGCGAGGGCTTTGTGGCTGAAGGTCCAGGCGAGTGCTTCTTCATCGTTGAAAATGGCGCATTGATCACTCCACCAAACGACAACAGCCTACTTAGCATCACTCAAGATACAGTCATAAGACTAGCTCACGACCTTGACATCGAAGTAAGAAGAGAGCGCATCACAAGGGATCAAGCATACACAGCTGACGAAGCATTTTTCACTGGTACTGCAGCTGAAGTAACTCCGATAAACAGCATAGATAACCGTATCATCGGCAACGGTGCTAGAGGCGAAGTGACAAAGAGACTACAAAAAGCTTACTTTGACGTAGTTTATGGTCTAAACAAAAAATACGAATCATTTTTAACATATATTTAAGATTTAAAGGAACGAAATGCCCGCTGATTTAAATGATTATTTCAACAAAAAAAAGCCAGGTAATGACAACAGGGGCTCAGGTCAAAATAACGACAAAGAGCCACCTTTTAAAAAGGATTTTAAAATGCCAAATATACCAAGCGGCTTTGGCAAATTTGGTGCGCTAGCCTACATAATAATCGCCATTATCGCGATCCTTGCTATCACTCAGCCATTTAAAGTGATACACTCAGGCGAGGTCGGCATCAAAGCCACAGCGGGTAAATATGAGCCAAATCCTTTGCAACCAGGATTTCACTTCTTTTTGCCATTTATCCAAAACATCATCGTAGTTGATACTAGAGTTAGGATCATCAACTACACTTCAGGCGAAGATATGGGCGAAAGCTTGCAAAAGTCTTATCAGGGAGCTGGAATTTTACGCAAAAACTCGATCTCAGTTTTGGACGCTAGAAATTTACCAGTTAGCATCGATATCACCGTGCAATACCGCCTAAATCCAGAAAATGCACCACAAACTATCGCATCTTGGGGCCTTAGCTGGGAGAGCAAGATCGTTGATCCTGTCGTGCGCGACGTGGTTCGCAGCATCGCTGGTAAATACACAGCCGAAGAGCTACCAACTAAGAGAAATGACCTAGCAAGGCAGATAGATGAGGGCATAAGAAAAGACATCGACTCTCAGCCAAACAAGCCAGTCGAGCTTCTAACTGTGCAGCTTCGTGAGATCATCTTGCCTTCAAAGGTAAAAGAGCAGATCGAGCGCGTCCAGATCGCTAAACAAGAGGCCGAGAGGACAAAATACGAGGTCGAGCGGGCAAATCAAGAGGCTCTAAAACAAGCTGCCCTTGCAGAAGGTAGTGCAAAAGCTGCTATCATCGAGGCAAAAGGTAAGGCAGATGCTATCAAGATCGAGGCTGATGCGACTGCGTATGCAAACAAAGAGATCGCAAAAAGTGTTGATCAAAATTTATTAAATTTAAAACAGATCGAGACACAAAATAGATTTAACGACGCTCTTAAAGAGAACAAAGATGCCAAAATTTTCTTAACACCTGGTGGAGCTGTGCCAAATATCTGGCTAGATGCAAAAGATAGGGCAAAAGCTAGCTCGGTTAGCGAAAGGTAAAAATGAATAGCGTAGCAAAAAGTATAGACTGGCAAAAGGTTGGTGGATTGCTCCCAGTGGTGGTTTGCGATCACGCTACAAACGAGGTTTTGATGCTTGCTTATATGAATGAAGAAGCACTAAGCTTAACTCTATCTAGCCGCTACGCTCACTACTTTTCACGCACTAAAAATAGAATTTGGAAAAAAGGCGAAGAGAGTGGCAACACGCAAGAGATCAAGGCTGCATTTTTAGACTGCGACAACGACACTTTGCTTTTAAAAGTCGTTCAAAAGGGAGGCGCTGCTTGTCACACTGGGGCAAGGTCTTGCTTTTTTAACGAGATAAATTTAGAAAATTTAGAAATTTCAGATGAAAAAAGCGAGGTTAAAAAGCCAAGTTACGGCGTCATTGACGAGCTTTATCACGTTATAGAAGATAGAAAGCTAAATGCTGATCCGCAAACTTCATACGTAGCCAGCCTCTTTAAAAAGGGCGAAAATCAAATTCTAAAAAAAGTTGGCGAAGAGGCGAGCGAATTTATCATGTCCGCAAAGGATCTTAGCTTTGCTAAAAATTTAGGCCAAGACGTGCAAAAAGCAAAAGATGACCTCATCTATGAAGCAGCCGATCTTTGCTTTCACGCGCTTGTCGCACTTTCAGCCCACAACATACATCCAGATGCCGTCAAAAACGAGCTTGCAAGACGTTTTGGCATGAGCGGTATCGAAGAAAAAAGATCGCGAGATGTTAAATAGCATCAAGCATAACATACTTTTCATACTGCAAAATGCGAAACTTATCGACTTTCTAGCCTATGGCTGGGTGTTTTTAGCCTTTATATTTATCGTGCTTTTAGGAATTTTCGTCGCGATAAAATCATGGTGGCAGATAGGATTTTTGTTTATCCTAGCTGGTTTTTTCGGACTTTTTGCAGGCAACTACTACGCAAACAAATATATAAATGAAAATCTAAGACCAGTTAGCATAAGCAAAATAAACACAAAACAGCTTCAATATGTCGATGCGTTGATGGTTGATTTTAACATCACAAATAATTCAAACTACACATTAAACGTTTGCAAAATCGAGCTTGGCTTCTACCTTGGCTCAAAGCAAAGCGCGAGAAATTTTCTAAATTCACTAAACCCATTTGCTAAAAAAAGGATCATTTTAAATGAAGCGCTTTTGCCAAAGCAGAGCAAGCAGATAAGAGAATTTGTCAATGACTTTGCCTTCATTGACTACAATATCACCAAAAAAGCGGAGTGTTTTTGATGAGTTCAAACTACTTTACTATCGTTCATATCATCGTGCTTTTTGCGATCGCACTACTTTCTATTTTATTTCTTGTGCTCTCGCTTAGAGCCGAGCGAAAATTATTTTTATCGCTACTTTTTACAAACATTTTGGTCTCAACCACGCTTGCCATTTTTTTGATGCTAGTTCTTGATAAATACACCAAAAAAGGCATAGTCGAAGGCGTAAAGAGCGAGCGAGTGTTAAGAAATGAAAGCATTGTATTTCGGGGTCAAGTAAGAAATGTCGGTAAATTTACCATTAGCAAATGCACCCTTACAATTAAGCTCATAAATCAGCCGCTAAATAAAAATGACCTCGGTGGCGAGGCGCTATTTAAACCAAGCGGGATCTCATTTTTCTCATGGGTTTTTGGAGGCGATGAGGATGAGAGACCAAACACTGTGGCATATAAATTTGACGTAGCTCAAAATTTACCAAAGCAAAAAGCGGTACCATTTACAGTGATTATGCCCTACCCGCCATATTTTAAAAATGGTATGAATATCACAAAACTTAGTTGCTACTAATAAATTTAGATAAATTTTTAGTATTTATTGCATTTTGTAGTTACAATCTGGCTAAATTTCTCTTAAATTTAAAATAGCTCAACTAATAAAAATTTGGCTTATATAAAATAAGAAATTTTAAACCAAAGCCAAAAAGGCAATGGTTTAAAATTTAGTTTTAATGTCTTGAAAGATAGTTTGTATCGTAGTTGTTGCTTAAAAAGTCTTTGTTTTCCATCATGGCGATGTGAAAGTCTTTTGTTGTTTTGATGCCACTTATTATGAGCTGATCAAGAGCAACTTTCATCTTGTGGATCGCTCTGTTTCTATCAGTGTCCCAAACAACGAGCTTGCCGATCATACTATCGTAATACGGCGGTATAGAGTAGTCTTGGTAGATGTGGCTATCCATTCTCACGTTGCGGCCGCCTGGGCAGACATATTTTGTGATCTTGCCAGGGCATGGTGTAAAGGTGTTTGGATCCTCAGCTGTGATCCTGCACTCGATCGCATGGCCTTTTAGCTCGATGCTCTTTTGTGACGGTAGCTTTTCGCCCTCAGCCACTTTTATCATAAGCTCGATGATATCAAGCCCACTTACCATTTCGCTTACAGTATGCTCGACTTGGAGCCTTGTGTTCATCTCGATGAAGTAAAAGTCTAAATTTTTATCGACCAAAAACTCAAACGTACCTGCTCCCTCGTAGCCGATCGCTTTTGCTGCTTTTATGGCAGTTTCATGTAGCCTCTCTCTTGTTTTTTCATCAAGCAAGATAGCTGGGCTCTCTTCGATCAGCTTTTGGTGACGGCGCTGCATAGAGCAGTCGCGCTCGCCTATGTGAAGCACGTTGCCGTGGCTATCGCCGATGATTTGAACCTCGATGTGGCGTGGATTTAGGATATATTTTTCCATATACATCGTGCCATCGCCAAATGCACTCATCGCCTCGCTCTCAGCAGACCAAAATGCTTTTTCTAAATCAGCCTCTTTTTCAACCACGCGCATACCGCGTCCGCCGCCGCCTGCCGCAGCTTTTAGTATGACGGGGTAGCCTATCTTTTTGGCTAGCTCTTTTGCAGCTTTTGTATCAGCCACAGCGCCGTCTGAGCCAGGGATGACTGGCACGCCAGCTCTTTGCATGACCTGTTTTGCCTTGCTCTTATCGCTCATTAAAGCCATCGCAGCAACGCTTGGTCCAATGAATTTGATCTTGTGGTGTGAGCAAATTTCAACAAAATTTTGATTTTCACTTAAAAAGCCATAACCTGGGAAGATAGCGTCTGCTTCGCTGATCTCAGCTGCGCTTATGATAGCTGGGATGTTTAGGTAGCTGTCGCTTGAGCGCTCTTTACCGATGCAAATGGCCACGTCGGCGTATTTTACGTAAAGCGCGTCTTTGTCAGCGGTTGAATAAACTACAACGGCTTCTTTACCCATCTCCTTTATCGTTCGCAAAGCACGAAGAGCGATCTCACCGCGGTTTGCGATTAAAATTCTTTTTAATTCCATTAATTTTTCTCCACGCCAAATAACGGCAATCCAAACTCAACTGGCTGTCCGTCAGAGACTAGCATCTCGGTGATCTGGCAGTCAAATTCAGCCTCGATCTCGTTCATGATCTTCATAGCTTCGATGATGCCCACTACATCGCCTTTTCTCACTCTTTGACCTACTTTTACAAATGGTGCAGCGCCTGGGCTTGGAGCAGCGTAGAAAGTACCTACCATAGGAGATTTTATGCTATCTTTTGGCGAATTTGCAGCTGGTTTTACCTCTGAGCTAACGACAACATTGACAGGTGTTGGCGCTGGAGCTGCTGCTTGTGTCACTGGCTTTGCAGGCGCGCAATAATCAGCAAATTTCTCTACCTCGACCTCAAAATCACCACTTTTTATCTTGATATGATTCATCTCCATACCATTAAAAAATTCGATAAGCTCTTTTATATCTTCTTTTTTCATAGAAAATTCTCCTAAATTTTTATATAAGCCCCTAATTGTAGCGAAATTTAAATAAATTTAATTTTTAGCTGGCATAAATTTTGTGCTAAATCCTACTTTTTTCTAGCAAATTTATAATAAAAAATAAGATAAAACTAAGCACAACTAAAACAAGGCTTAAGGCGAGTGCCTGATCGCTTCTGCCGTCATAGACTGCGTTGTAGATAGCAAGTGAGATGGTGTCTGTTTTGCCTATGATATTGCCGCCTAAAATGAGCGTTATGCCAACCTCGCCAAGTCCTCGCGAGAGCGCTAGGATAAAGGCTGCTGCCACGCTTTTTGCGATGCTTGGGAAAAGCACCAAAACCGCTGTTTGAAATTTATTTTTACCAAGGCTGTATGCCGCCTCACTAAGGCTTTTTGAAAGTGAGCTAAGCGCTGAGGCTACGGGCTTTACAAAAAGTGGCAATGAGGCTATGAAAGCTGCTATAACAAGGGCTTTAAAGCTAAAGACGATCTCTAAATTTAAAGCTCTGCCGATGATGCCATTTTTACCAAGTAGATAAAGCAGTAAAAATCCAGTCGCAATGGGTGGAAATATGAGTGAAAGGTGACTATCATCTCGGCAACTGCTCTAAATTTAGAGCTGCTAAAAGCTAGAAAATAAGCAAGAGCTAGCCCAAAAATAGCGAGCAAAAGCCCTTGGCAAAAAACGACCTTTATGCTTAAAAGTAGCGGATCAAAAAGCCAAGTGAGCTCTTGCAAATTTCGCCCTATCTTATGCCAAATTTAGCGTAAATTTCTTTTGATCTCTCGCTTTTTAGCTCGTCTATAAATTTCTCGCAATCAGCCTTTTTCTCGCATCCTTCAAGCTTTGCAGCTACGATGTTTGCTGGTGCATAAAGCGCCTTATCTATCAAGATAAAACTACCAAATTCATCCTTGTGCGCGTTTAGCTCAGTTTGGTTGATAAAGCCAGCATCAACTTCGCCGTTTAATATATAGGTAACGACCTGTGGCACGCCTGCAACTGCTAAAATTTTATCCTTTAGCGCGCCCTCTAAATTTGCTTTTTGCATAAACTCACTCGCTCTCTTGCCATAAACTGTCTTTGCCGCGTCTGGCATAGCTATTTTTGAAAGCGTTTTTAGCTCATCAACTTTTTCTATTTTTACGCCCTTTTTAGTAGCTAGCACCAAGGCGCCAGAGCCTAAATTTACATATTCAGTGATCTTTAGATCAGACTTCTTTAAAAAGTCCTCATCGCCTACGATCACGTCAGTTTTGCCCTCTTTTGCCTGTGCCATGATCGCTTTGATGTTTGCAAAAGAGGTGTCAATATTTACTCCGTCTTTTTTAAGATTTTGCGCGACCGCCTCGACTATCTTTTTATATCCACCGCCTGCACTTACTAGCAAATTTTCATTGCAAAATGCAAAGACTGCAACCATTAAAAGCAAAATTTTTTTCATACTTTTTCCTTTAAAAATAAAATTTCAAGATTTTATAAAACATACTCTTATACATTCTTAAAATATATTTTTACAATTTTACTCTTTCGCCAAAATGGTATAATCTCGCAAAAACAAAAGGATGGACATGAACGAACTTGAGCTAAAGATGCAAGGCAAGATAGAGAGGCTAACAGATAAGACTTTTAGGCTAGATCCAAGGATCGGCGAGGGCTATTTCACGGCGAAATACTTTCTAAAAGTAAATGAGATAATTAAGCAAAACCTGCCAGATCAGCACGTGACGATGCAGTTTTTTCAAAGGCGTGATGATATCGTACTTTGTGGCATCGACGAGGTTTTAGCGATAATCAATAAATTTGCCAAAAATCCAAGCGAGCTTGAAATTTACGCACTTGATGATGGAGATATCATAAACGCAAACGAGCCAGTTTTAAAGATAAGCGGCAAGTATGAAAATTTCGGCTTTTTAGAAAACGTGATCGACGCGACACTAACTAGAAGAAGCTGCGTGGCGACAAACTCCAGAGACGTGATAAAAGCGGCAAATGGCAAGGATGTCTTTAGTATGGCTGATAGACAAGACGACATCTGCACGCAGCCAGGCGACGGATACGCATCATTTGTAGGTGGCATCAAAAAGGTCGCCACAGACGCTCAGGGCGAGCTTACCGGGTTAAAAGGTGGCGGCACCATGCCTCATGCGCTCATTCAAATGTGCGGCGGAGACGTGGTGAGGGCTTGCCAAATTTATGCTAAAACCTTTGAGAACGAGCAGATTACGGCCTTGGTTGATTACAACAACGATGTGATAACAGACGCTTTAAAGGCAGTAAATGCCCTAAAAGAGAGGCTTGGCGCGGTTAGAGTGGATACTAGTAAAAATTTGATAGATAAGTATTTTGAAGGCAAGGATACGAGCAAATTTGACCCACACGGCGTTTGCAAGGAGCTTATATTTGCCCTAAGAGAGGCGCTTGACAAGGCTGGCTTTAAGCACGTTAAAATCGTCGTTAGCTCAGGTTTTAATCCGCAAAAAATGAGCGAATTTGAGAAATTTAAAACCCCAGTTGATATTTACGGCGTGGGAAGCTATCTTGTTAAAAATGATATTTGTGGCTTTACAGGCGATCTAGTCGAGCTAAACGGCAAAAGTGAGGCTAAATTTGGCAGGAAAAATTTCGCTTCAGATAGGCTAAAGAGAGTTAAATTTTAGGAGAGAAGATGAAATTTATAAAAATTTTAACGATTCTGTCGCTTTTACTGACTGCTTGCATCGCCGCAAACTACGCTAACGCCTTTGAAAAAGTTGGCATCTTTGAAGACGGCGTTTATCGCTTTAGTCAAAATGGCATCGGAGTCAAAAAAGACCTGCTTGTAAAGGTGATCTCCGTGCAAAACGCGGACAACTCGCGCAAAAAGATCATCTCCATGCTAAATATCCCTAAAAAATCTAAGATTACGGACTTTAAGACAAGCGATGCAGGCGTGATTGTCTGGCCGTTTTACGAGTTTGAGGGCAAATTTATAACGACAATAATCGTTGAAAATATAAAAAAAGAAGATAGCGATCAAAAACTGATTAAGATGCTTGAACTTAAGCATCCATTTTACTCGACGCTCCAAGCTCGAAGAAAAGGGGCTAAAGACGCCATAGACGTGAAATACGTGCTAAATTTCAAAGAGGCAAAGCTAGTAAAATCGTTTCAAAACCGCCCTTAAAACTTTATTTTAAATAAATTTCATTAAAATGGCGTAATCAAAAAAAGGATCATCTTTGCACAATCTAAAAACCATAAACGTCGCCCACTCGCCTGATGCTGACGATATTTTCATGTATGCTGCGGTCAAATTTGGCTGGGTTAGCAGTAAGAATTTAGCCTTTACATCAAAGGCGCTTGATATAGAGACACTAAACGAAGAGGCGCTAAAAGGCACTTATGAGGCCACAGCGATCAGCTTTGCGCTCTATCCTAAAATTTGCGATGAATTTGCACTTTTACGCTGTGCGGTGAGCTTTGGCAACGGATATGGCCCAAAGCTTATCAAGCTAAAAGATAAGCAGCTAAAGAGAAATTTCAAGGTCGCACTCTCTGGCAAAAACACGACAAACGCCCTGCTATTTCGCATAGCCTACCCAGAGGCAAGGATCGTTTATAAAAATTTCTTAGAGATCGAAAATGCCGTGCTTAGCGGCGAGGTCGATGCTGGCGTGCTTATACATGAAAGTATCTTAAATTTCTCAGACCAGCTCTGCGTGGAGCGCGAAATTTGGGACATCTGGAGCGAGCTAAATGGCGAAAATTTACCGCTTCCACTTGGTGGCATGGCGCTTAGACGAAGCCTGCCGATAACCGACGCGATCGAGTGCGAGAGAGTGCTTAGCGAGGCCGTTAGGATCGCTACTTCACACAAGCCATTTTTATCTCACATGCTAATGGAGCGAAATCTCATCAGAGTTGGCAAAGAAGAGCTTAAAACGTATCTAAATTTATACGCAAATGACGAGTCAATAAGTATGAATGAAACGCAGTTAAAATCGCTAAATAAGCTCTATCAAATAGGCTATGACAAAGGCTTTTTTGAAAAAGCTATCGACGTAAATGACTACCTCATCCCAACTGAATACAACGAAGTAAGGTTTAGCTGATGCAAAGTACGCTTGTCTCACTTGGAGTTGAAACCTTTAAGATCGCCCTTTATATCAGCCTTCCGATGCTGCTAAGCGGACTAATCGCAGGTCTTATCATCTCCATCTTTCAAGCGACCACGCAGATCAACGAAACCACGCTAAGCTTTGTGCCAAAAATTTTGCTAGTCGTCGTTGTCATCATATTTTTAATGCCTTGGATGATCTCGATGATGGTTGAATTTACCACCCGTATGCTTGATTTTATACCGGAATTTATCCAGTGACGAGGCTTGTTGATTTTTCTAAATTTACCTCGGTTAGGATAGGTGGCGTGCATGAAATTTTCGAGGTTGATAGCCTTGAAGATCTAAGCTCACCTCACTTTTTAGGCGCTGTGATGATAGGCGGGGGCAACAACCTTCTTATCTCGCCAAATCCCCCAAAAATGGCAATGCTTGGCAAGAGCTTTGACTATATAAATTTAGAAATTTGTGATGAAAAAATTTGTCTTGAGATAGGTGCTGCGACAAAATCAGCCAAAATTTATAACTTCTGCAAACAAAACAACATCGCTGGCCTTGAGTTTTTAAAAAATATCCCAGGCACACTTGGCGGACTTATAAAAATGAACGCTGGACTGCTTAAATTTAGCATAAGCGACAACCTCACGCATGTGCGTCTGGCTCGTGGCTGGGTGAGCAAAGATGAGATAAGCTTTAGCTACCGCCACAGCGGTATAGATGAGGCCATTTTAGGGGCTAAATTTGAGCTTCAAAGTGGCTTTGATGCAAGCATATCTGAAGCTATAAGTGCAAAAAGGGCAAATCAACCAAAAGGCGCTAGCTTTGGCAGCTGCTTTGTAAATCCTGAAGGGCACTTTGCAGGGGCAATGCTTGAGGCAGTTGGACTAAAGGGATACGTGATCGGCGGAGCGAAATTTAGCGAAGAGCACGCAAATTTTTTGATAAATTTTAACCACGCAAGCTTTGAGGACGCCACTAGCCTTATAAATTTGGCTAGAGCTAGAGTTTTAGAGAAATTTGGCGTAGAGCTTAAGACTGAAGTTTGCATTTTATAAGGATGATGATGAGTGAGTTTTTGAGCGAAGTTTTTACCCTTTCACTTTTGTTTATAGCTATCGGTCTTTACGCCATTTATAGGGCTAAAAAGGCACAAAACGAGCATGAGAAAAATGTGGCTGATTATGATAAAAACTTGCTAAATTTTGCCAGAATTTTAGGCGTAAAAGATCATATCGACCTAGTTAAATTTGATGAAATTTTGGCTGAGGCCTTAAAAGAAAAACTAATTTTTAAATTTAATAAATCTACCTCGCAAGAGGAATTTATCTCTTTTATAAAAGATGAAAATTTCAAAACCAAACCCCAAATTTCACAAAATCATATCGATGAAGCTTTTTTAAAACTTTGCGCAAGCTCGCTTGTAGAGCCACTAAAGCTTGCGATACTAAAAAATGAAGATCAAATTTATGGATTTTTGTTTGAAAAAGAGCAGCTTTTTGCCCTTATTGATAGCGCTGCGCTGCTTGGCGAAAATATTATAATTTGCGAGTAAATCAAGTAAAATTCATCTCTTTTTAGATAAAATCAAGCCAAATTTCAACTATAAGGTAAAAAATGGCAAAAGAAAAAGATAGTGACAAAAAGATAGCTATCCCAGAGAGCGAAGCGGACAAGAAAAAGGCGCTTGAGCTTGCGCTAAAGCAGATCGATAAAGCTTTTGGCAAAGGCACGCTTTTAAGACTTGGCGACAAAGAGGTTGAGGCTATCGAGTCGATACCGACTGGCTCGCTAGGACTTGACCTAGCTCTTGGCATAGGCGGCGTTCCAAAAGGCAGGATCATCGAGATCTACGGACCAGAGAGCTCTGGTAAGACTACGCTCACACTTCACATCATCGCTGAAGCGCAAAAAGCTGGCGGAATTTGTGCGTTTGTCGATGCAGAGCACGCACTAGACGTAAAATACGCTTCAAATTTAGGTGTAAATACCGACAACCTCTACGTCTCTCAACCAGACTTTGGCGAGCAGGCACTTGAGATCGTTGAGACACTTGCAAGAAGCGGTGCGATCGATCTTATCGTAGTTGATAGCGTCGCCGCCCTTACTCCAAAGAGCGAGATAGACGGCGATATGGGCGATCAGCACGTTGGTTTGCAAGCAAGGCTTATGAGCCAGGCGCTTAGAAAGCTAACTGGAATTTTAAGCAAGATGAAGACAACTGTTATCTTCATCAACCAAATTCGTATGAAGATCGGTATGATGGGATATGGCACGCCAGAGACTACAACTGGCGGTAATGCACTTAAATTTTACTCATCTGTAAGGATCGATGTAAGAAAGATAGCCACACTTAAACAAAACGACGAGCCTATCGGCAACCGCACAAAAGCAAAAGTCGTTAAAAACAAGGTGGCACCTCCATTTAAAGTAGCTGAATTTGACATCATGTTTGGCGAGGGTGTGAGCAAAGAGGGCGAGATCATCGACTATGGCGTAAAACTCGACATCATCGACAAATCAGGTGCGTGGTTTAGCTACAAGGCCGAAAAACTGGGTCAAGGCAGAGAAAACGCCAAAGCCTACCTAAAAGAGCACCCAGAAATTTCTGATGAGATAGTAGCGGCGATAAAAGGCTCAATGGGGATTGATCACCTAATAAGCAGCGGCGCAAAAGACGAAGACGACGACACAAACGAAGCAGGAGATGAATAATGGTATTTATTGAAGATGTAGAAGCTCACGAGGTTTTAGATAGTAGAGGCAACCCAACAGTTCGTGCGACAGTTAGACTAAGCGACGGCACCGAGGCAAGCGCAATCGTACCAAGCGGCGCAAGCACTGGCAAGCGTGAGGCGCTCGAGCTTCGCGACAAAGACGAAAGATATGCTGGCAAGGGCGTTTTAAAGGCTGTTTCAAACGTAAATGAAAAGATCGCTGAAGCAGTGATAGGACTTGATGCTTATAACCAAAAAGCAGTCGATGCTGAGATGCTTGAGCTTGATGGCACGCACAACTACTCAAATTTAGGCGCAAATGCGGTCCTTGGCGTATCTATGGCAGTAGCTCGCGCAGCTGCAAAGAGCCTAAATATCCCGCTATACCGCTACCTTGGCGGTGCAAACGCTAGCATCTTGCCAGTGCCGATGTTTAACATCATAAATGGCGGCGCACACGCAAATAACAGCGTTGATTTTCAAGAATTTATGATCATGCCATTTGGCTTTAGCACATTTAGCGAGGCACTAAGAGCTGCAACTGAAATTTACCACAAGCTAAAATCTATCCTAAACGCAGCTGGACACAGCACTGCTGTCGGCGACGAGGGCGGCTTTGCTCCAAATTTAAAAGACAACGAAGAGCCACTAAAGCTTATCTCACAAGCCGTAAAAGAGGCTGGATATGAGCTAGGCAGCCAGATAAAACTTGCCCTTGACGTCGCTTCAAGCGAGCTTTATAAAGACGGCAAATACGAGCTTGAAGGCAAGAAATTTAGCAGCGACGAGCTCATTAGCTACTACGAAAAACTTTGTGAAAAATATCCGATATTTTCTATCGAAGATGGCCTTAGCGAGGATGACTGGAGCGGCTGGGCTGAGCTTACAAAAAGGCTTGGCAGTAAGGTACAACTAGTTGGCGACGATCTATTTGTCACAAATGAGAAAATTTTACGCGAAGGCATCGAGAAAAAGATCGCAAATGCGATCCTTATCAAGCCAAATCAAATAGGCTCAGTCACGCAAACTATGCAAACTGTCCGCCTTGCTCAAAGAAATGGCTACCGCTGCATCATGAGCCATAGAAGCGGCGAGAGCGAAGATGCGTTTATCGCTGACTTTGCGGTCGCACTAAACACTGGCGAGATAAAGACGGGTGCCACTTCAAGAAGCGAGCGCAACGCGAAATACAACCGCTTGCTCGAGATCGAGCTTGAGGCGGGTGAGTTTTTAGGGGATAATATTTGAGCGAAATTTTAGATGAATATGGCAAAGAAGATGGCATATTTCATAAAATCGTAAAATTTGTTCGGCCGACACTGCGCTACGTCATAGCCACCATTTGCGTGGCTATGTTTGCCTTTTACGTGGGCAACATGATGTTTGGCAAACGCTCACTTGATGTGATGCTAAGCCTTCAGAGCAAAAAAGAGAGGCTTAGCGAAGACGTGGAAATTTTGAAAAAACTAAACGCACGTCTGCAAAAAGATTATTTTGAACTACAAGGCCTTGAGCCAGACTCTAATAAAAAGTAGGAACGATGAAGAAAATTTGGTTAGTTTTACCTATCTTGACTGCGAGCTTATGCGCCAGAGAAAACCCATTTATGCCTATTAGCGAGCTAAACACAAGCGTTATTACGACAAATGTCGTAGAAAAATATGACAGCTTCAACTCGCTCTCGTTTAAATTTCCAAGCGATGCGATGCTTTTGCTTGATGTCACCATAAGATACAGAGCAAATGACGGCAGCATAAAAGAAAAAAGACTAACCGATATAAACAAAACTATCGACTGGAACGATGAATTTGCCCTAAGCAAGATGAAAAATCCAGAACCAGTCGCAGCTAAAAAACTAGACGTTTCTGTCACGATGGCAGAGGTGCCAGCTCAAAAGGTTAGCACGCCAGTGATAATAGGAAAAAATGAGACTAAAATTTCAAACAAAGATAGAAATAAAAGCTCAGATGTGCCAACTCCAAACGTCGTGGTGATCGACCTTGGCACAAAAAAAGTAAAAGAGCTTGCTAAGCCTGAACAAAAGGTAGTCGAAGTTAAGATCGAGCCAGCTACAAAGCCTATCCAAGAGATAAAAAGCAGCGAAAAAGAGGTGAAATTCTTAGGATTTGTGAGCTTTTTAGCACATGAAAAAGAGCTAAATATCATCACAAAAGCTAAAAATTTAAAGCACTTTGCTTACGAGAAAAATAAGATCGTGCTTGACTTTGCAAAACCTCCAAGAAGCTTTAAAACTAGAAATTTAAAGCTTGAAAACGATACTTTTAAAAACGTAATAATCGGCTGGCACGATAGCTATTTTAGAGTGGTTTTAGAGCTTGATAAGATGCATAAATATAGGCTTGAAACCGCCGAAAATGGATATGTGCTTAAACTTTTATAGTTTTTATATTTAAATTTAAGCCTACTATTTTTAAATTTCTCTTTGTCGTAACCAAAAAAGCTTAACACTAGTGCAAGAAGCCCTTGGGCATGCCAGCCTAAACACCTCGATAATTTACACACACTTTGTTAGTGACAAGCTAAAACTTGCAGCAAAAGTGGCTGAGGATCTGGCGAACTAGCCTAAATTTATCAAATTTAGCCGTGGTATTAGCGGAAGTGCGACAAATGATGCTGGTATAGGTATGCTAAGCGCTCTTGGCTTTAAATTTTATGACAAAAACGGTGCTTTACTTGAGGGAAGATCTAGCTCAAATTTGTGACTTTTTAGATGAAGAGGCACTAAAAGAGCTAAAAGAGTGCGAATTTCTAGTAGCCTGTGACGTGGATAATCACTCTACAGACAAAAGGGCGCAAATGGTCGCATGGTAAAGCAGCTTGATGATGGGCTAAAGCACTTTGCGGGGCTTGTAAAGGAGAGATGGCAAGCAAATTTACTCTGCTCACCAAATTTATATCAAACTAGCCTATCTTTCTTATCTTTGCTGGCAGTGCTTGTCTAGCGCAAGTACCCACCAGCCAGTCATTTAGGCTAAATTCGCCATTTCTTTTTGGATCAAGAAGTCCAAGCTTGTTGTGATTGACCCCTTTTTCTAAATTTGCTATCCCAAAAGCTGGCTTTCCATCGACGGTGTGCGTTCTTATACCAAACTCATCATGGCCAAATCCATGCTCTATGCTGATAACTCCGCTAGCAACACCGTCTGTTACAAATGCCTCGCCAACCTGCGCTCCATAAGGCGTAGTCACTTTGACCTTATCGCCTGAGCGAATGCCCTGCTCGCTCGCTACATCTGGTGCTATCCTTACGAAGTTGCTAGGATGAACGGCTCTTAGCCTTGGGCTAATAAAGGTGTAGAAGTGCTGGATATTTGACTTTCTTGAGCTAACTGTGTATTTCCACTCAGAGCGTGGGAAAAATTTCTCAAGCGGCGTGCCGTCACTTGCTACTGGCAACATTAGACTTGGCACTCCTGGCATATATTCGCCTGTTACCGAGTGTCTGTGTCCGCCAAGTGGCTCATAGTAGATAGAGGCTGGCGTAGGTGCTGGCACTTTTACGGTTGCTTTATCGCCCTTGTACGCGCTCTCGTAGCTATCATATCTACCGCCTTTTGCTAGCACGTGCGCTACTTTTGGTCTCTCTTCGTCTTTTAGATAAGGATCAAGCTTTGTCATCACTCTTGATATCTTACTAAGCTTTTTGTCCTCGTCGCTTATATCTTTCACACCCTCGCCGTCAAAGGCTAAATTTGCTAGTGCAGCTGCGTAATACTGCTCTTTTACGTCAAGGTCCATGAAATTTCCGTCTTTGTCTTTGAAGGCATTTTTGCCAAAGCCTTTTAGCCCAAGCCTCTTTGCTACGGCTATATAAAACGCTTCAACGTCGATCACGCCGCCGTTTTTATCCTTTGCCTGCTTTGAGCTAACGGCTGGATAGCGCACGACTGAAGTTTTAGCGATCGTTCCCCAAAGAGAGTTTGGAAGCGCCCAGTTTTCTAAATTTACCCCGTCTGGCACGATGTAGTCAGCATAGGCGTTTGTCTCGTTCATGAAGGCGTCGATACCCACGAAAAGTGGTAAATTTTTACTATCTTTTAGTGCGTCTAAGACCGCTCTTTCAAGTCCTGCTTGGCCGTAAAGTACGTTTGTCATGTAGTTTATGAAAACTTTTACTTTGTATGGATAGCCAGCCTTGTGGCTCGTGAGCGTTTCATTTACAAGTGGCATAGAGATAGGATACCATGGCTGAGTCGATGGATAGCCGCTGCCGCCAGCTGCTACTTTGCGCTTATACTCAGAGCTTGTTTCGTAGTATTTGCCTGATCTTGATAAATTTAGACCATTTGGCTTATAAGCGCCCTCAAAGCTCTCAAGGTCATATCTGCCCTTTAAAAACTCGTGTGTGCCGGCACTTGCATTGACGTTGCCGCCTTTGTAGCCGTAAGTGCCCATTAGCGTATTTAGACAAAGGATCGCAAAAGTAGTCATACCAGCTTGCGTATGCATCATTCCGCCATGCACGTTTGTGCTCACCTGTCTGCCATTTTTGGTGAAATTTTCACAAAGCCAGATGATATCTTCAATGCTTACGCCACAAATTTTTGAGTACTCCTCTAAGCTGTGCTTATAAGCTGACTCTTTTAAAAGCTGCATTGAGCTTTTTACCTCGACTTTTTTGCCGTCTATTAAAATTTTGCCTTTGTAGTAGAGCTTGGCTGGTTCATTTACCTTGTAGCTTTGTATCTTGCCATCTTGCGAGCAGACTTGCCACTCGTTATTGATAAGTGCAAATTTGCCGTAGTCTTTGTGGTCTTTTTCGGTGATGACTAGATGCGTGGCGTTGCACCAGTGTATCTCACCTGCTAGCTTTGCTTGGTCTAAATTTGGCTGGATAAGGTAGTTTGTAGCGTATTTTTCATTTTCTATGATCCAGCGTATCATCGCCATGGCTAGAGCTGAGTCGGTGCCTGGCTTTATCGCTATCCAGCGGCCTTTGTCTGAAGAGGCGTATTTTACAGCATTTGTAACGCTTGGGTCTACCACTGCATAACTAAAGTCATCTCTAGTGCCTCTTGCGTAAGAGAGCATTTTTGCCTGTTTTTGGAAAGGGTTGCCACCATTTGACGGCGAAGTGCCCCAGTAGATAACAAATTTAGAGTTTTCATAGTCTGGTTTTGTGTGTGCAAAGCCCTTTGCGTTGTGCGTGATCTTACCACCGACCCTAAAGCCACCACCGCAAATTCCGCCGTGTGAGTAGTGATTTATAGTGCCAAATGACTTTTTGACAAAGCGATCAACGATGTCAGAGCGTCCGTCGTATAGATAAAAGCTTAAAAATTGATTGCGCTTGGTGCCATACTCTGGGTTTTCGCTGTCGATTAGCTCGTCGCTATATATCGCTCTTAGTCCGTCCACGTGCCCCTCACCAAAGAGATCTCCGCCCTCTACTACCTCTTCTACTAGCTGCTCAAAGCTTATGCTCTTCCACTTGCCCTCGCCCCTTTTGCCAACTCTTTTTAGTGGTGTTAGTATCCTTGCAGGCGAGTCTATCATCTCAGGCAAGATCGCCCCTCTAGCGCAAACTGTGGCACGCTTTTCATCTTCGCCGCTTAGTGTTGTGGCAAGCAAAGCGTCGTTTATCGATGTATCAAAATTTGCCCAGTGTACGTTTGATAGTGGGTGGTATGGGTTTCCGCTACATCTTAAAACTTTGTCGTTTTTATCATCTACGTGAAGTCTTATGCCACACTTTGTCGTACAGCCGTGGCACATTGAAAAGACAACGCTATGTCCGTCGTTAAGTGAAATTTTGCCGTCTTTTACGCTAAATTCAGGCTCTAGTGAGTTTGACTGCGGTTTGTAGTCGTCTTTTTCGCCGTCTGCTAGCACAGCGCTTGCGGTTAGTGTTGAGAGTACGGCTGATCTTTTTAAAAATTCTCTTCTTTGCATTGCTTATTTCCTTTACTGCGCTATCTCTTCGCTCCAGCTGATAACCTTTTGATATCCGTTTTCAAGCTCGAGTTTCTTATCGTTTTTAGCCAAAATTTCGCTAACGCCGTGGTAGAACACCTGTGGATTTGTATTTTTAGGGCTATCTATGACCATAGTCTCATGTGTGGCTAGAAATTTTCTGATATTTGAGTTAGGATCGTTAAGATCGCCTATTATACGGCTACCACCCACACAGCTCTCTACGCATGCTGGCTGAAGTCCCACTCTTAGTCTGTGGTCGCAGAAGGTGCATTTATCGGCCTTGTAGGTATGCAAGCTAAGATATCTTGCGTGATATGGACAGGCCTCCACACAAAGCGCACAGCCTATACACTCTTTTGTGTCGATCTTTACGATGCCGTTGCTTCTTTGGTAGCTTGCGCCAGTTGGACAAACGTCGATACAGGCTGGCTTGTTGCAGTGGTTGCAAAGTCTTGGAAGTGACGCAATGACCGCCATTTTACCGCTTTTATCTTTTGCCTCGTACTCAGAGACGATGGTTCTAAAAGCACCTGGCTGAACGTCGTTTTCCAACATACAGCTCATAGTACATGACTGACAGCCAACACATCTTGTTAGATCTATCGCCATGCCGTAGCGAACGCCACTACCGCCAAAGTCCTTTGGTGCTGCCTTTAGCACAGTCGTAGCGAAAAACAGTCCTGCAGCTGTGATGAAGCTGCGACGAGAGTTTAGGGTCTGTTGCATAAGAAATTCTCCTTTCTTTTTAGAAGTTTTTCTTATTTTAACATAGTAAATTTTTTTTATAAAGTTTATTTTATCT
>NZ_POYX01000130.1:0-8310 GCF_002913865.1 Campylobacter concisus | reverse complement strand
GCTATAAATTTTTCAAAGAGAAAGTCTTTTAAAGGGTATAGCCGCTATAAATTTCCCAAAGAAAGCTGTCTAAACAATAGTATATACACAAAAATAGGGCAAAAATGCCATACAAAAACATTAAATTTTTGCTTGTCTTTTTTGGTGCTTTTGTTGCGAAAATAACTTAATTATAGACTAGAAAGTAAATTTCAGAAATTTAAAGAATTTAGATGCGGACGCCCAAAAGGGCAGGGCTTGTTAGCCCTCGATGTAGTTTTTGAGTTTTCTACCAACTTTTGGGTGTTTTAGTTTTTTAATAGCCGAGCTTTCTATCTGGCGGACGCGCTCACGAGTGACGTTTAGTGCCTTGCCGATCTCTTCAAGTGTGCGGTCGCTCTCGTCTTCAAGCAAGCCAAATCTCATCGAAATAACTGCCTTTTCACGCTCATTTAGCTGTGAAAGCACATCGTCGATCTGCTCTCTAAGGTCACTTTTTAAAATTTGATCTATCGGTGATAGCGAAGTTTTGTCTTCAACAAAATCTCCAAATTTACCGTCCTCTTCGTTTGCGATAGGAGCTTCAAGGCTAATAGGCTCTTTTGTAATCTTGATCACCTGTTTTACCTTATCAACGCTTAGTCCGACCTCTTTTGCGATGACGCTTACGTCAGGCTCTTTTCCCTCTTCTTGGAGGTATTTGCGGTTGATTTTGTTGATACGATTGATCGTCTCTATCATGTGGATAGGTATCCTAATCGTCCTTGCCTGATCGGCGATCGCGCGCGAGATAGCCTGGCGGATCCACCATGTGGCGTAGGTTGAAAATTTATATCCTTTTCTATATTCAAATTTATCAACCGCTTTCATAAGACCGATGTTGCCCTCTTGGATGAGATCTAAAAACGGCAAGCCCCTGTTTGTGTAGCGTTTTGCGATACTTACGACAAGACGGAGGTTTGACTTAGCCATTCTAGCTTTTGCTTCGTCTGAAATTTTCTTTCCACGTTTGATCTGCTCCAAAATTTCTTTTAGTCTTGCTGGCTCAAGGTCAAAGCCTTGTTTGCTCGCCTCTTTTGTCGTAAAAAGCTTTTTGATCTCGACGTAGGTCGATACCATCGTAGCCTCTGGCACGCGAGCTGCGATCTCTTCTTTGCTAAGCTTGATGATATCTTTTAAGATGCTTTTGTGATTTTTCTTTAGCTCGTCGCTAAACATCGGTAAGCGATACTCCAAGCGTTTTAGCTCTCTGTCAAATTCATCATCGCTTTTTAGTGCTGTCTCCATTGATTTTACGATCTCGCTGATTAGCTTACTTGTTGGACCAAGATCCATCAGCTTCTCTTTTAAAATTTTCTTTTTAAACGCAAGCGTCATCTTTGAAGCTGTGTCGTCGCTTTCAACTTTATCTTGCTTGTTTGCAGTCTTTAGCCACTCTTTTTTAGCCTTTTCAAGGGCTTTGAAGCTCTCTATAACTTTTTCTGCACGCTTGTCGTTTTTGGCTGATTTTTTAGGAGTTTCGTTCTCTTCGTTCTCCTCATCCTCTTCGTCTATATCCTCTTCGCTCTCTTCATTTTCATTTTCGCTCTCGTCTTCAAAGCTTTTAAAAAGCTCTTTTACACGGCGTTCTCTATTGATGAGCGGCTCTTTGTAATCAAGTATGAAATCGATCAAAAACGGCACCGAGCAAAATGCATCGATGATGATATCTTCGCCAAGCTCGATCCTCTTGCTGATCTCCACCTCTTCTTCTTTTGTAAGAAGCGCGATCTGACCCATCTCTCTTAGATACATCCTTACTGGACTATCTGATCTTGACCACTCTAAAAGGTCGCTCTCGCCTGAAAGATCGAGATCCTCGTCGATATCTTGGTCACTTTTTTGAGCATTTTCTTGACGTTTTTTAGCATCAGCTAAATTTCTAAGCTTTGCAGCTTCAGCAGATGTGATGAGCTGGACCTTGTTTGTTTTTGCTAGTTGTTCTATCTTTTTTACTATTGTAGCCGTCGGAGCTTTGTCTAATAATTTTACTAATTTTTCGTATGTCAAAAAGCCTTTTGCATTTTCAACAAAAAGCTCTTCTATTTGAGAAAAAGAGTCTTTTGCGGCGCTCATAAAATTCCTTTCAAATCGTATCATTGTGATTTAAGTATTGGTTAAAAGAAAGTGGATTATACCCAAAATTTTTTAAACGTCTATAAAAAGAAAGTTGGAACGATGATTGCTTAATAGCTATAAAAATCAAATTTTGATTAGGAAATTTTATGCAAAATGGTTATTATCAAGCCACTGCTGGTATGGTAACGCAGTTTAACAGACTAAATGTCATCTCAAACAACCTTGCAAATGTAAATACGATCGGCTACAAGCGAAATGACGTAGTCATTGGCGACTTTGCGAGAATTTTTAAAGAGACACAAGATGAGCTTCCGCTTAAAAATCACACAAAAGACGGAGCTAAATTTCTAAATAGAACACTTGATCGTGTGCCACAAGTGAGCGAAGAATACACCGACTTTAGCGCTGGCGGCTTTAAATACAGCTCAAACACGCTTGACTTTGCGATAAAAAGAGACGATGCTTTTTTCTTAGTCGATACTCCAAATGGTGTAAAACTAAGCAAAAATGGCTCTTTTAGCATTGACGCGGACGGCTACATCGTCACAAAAGAAGGCTACAAGGTGCTACCAAGTGGCTATGAAGCGCAAAATCCAGGCCAAAGAGGCATCCAAGTGCCACAAGGCGAGGTGCTAACTGTTGATAAAAATGGAAATTTATACTCAAATAACAATCAATTTTCTAAATTTTACATCGCTCAGCCAAGAGAGATAAGGGATCTAAAAAAGGTCGGCGATAATCTCTTTGAGAGTAGAAATTTTGACGACATAACCGAGCTTGACGAGGCTGATAGCTTGATGCAAGGCTACGCTCAGATGTCAAATGTAAATCCAGTCTTAGAAATGGTGGGTCTAATAGAAACCCAGCGCTTAGTTGATATGTATCAAAAGGTTATGACAAGCCACATGACTGACCTTAACCAAGATGCTGTTCAAAAACTAGCCCTAAAAGCTTAATAAAAGGATAAAACTATGATGAGATCACTTTACACTGCGGCCACTGGCATGATCGCCGAGCAGACGCAGATAGACGTAACCTCACACAACATCGCAAACGTAAATACCTATGGATATAAGAAAAATAGAGCTGAATTTGCTGATCTTATGTATCAAGTCATGGAGTACGCAGGCACGGCAACAAGCCAGACTACCACAAGCCCGACAGGCATCGAAGTAGGTCTTGGCGTGCGCCCAACAGCGATAAATAAAATTTTCTCTCAGGGCTATTTTAAAGAGACTAGCAACAACCTAGATATGGTCATAGCTGGCAACGGCTTTTTTCAAATTCAACTCCCAGATGGCACGACGGCTTACACTAGAAACGGCGCATTTAAGCTTGACGCAAACGGCACGATCGTAAATAGCGACGGCTACCAGCTCATCCCGCAGATCACAGTCCCTGCAAATGCGACACAAATTTCAATAGGCACTGACGGCACCGTTTCAGTGCTTCAAGCTGGCGAAACAGACATGGCTCAGATAGGTCAGATCGAGCTAGCAAATTTCATAAATCCAGCCGGTCTTCACTCGATGGGGGATAATAATTACCTTCAAACAAGCGCTAGCGGCGATGTGGTGGTAGGTGTAGCAGGCCTTGACGGACTTGGCACCATTAGACAAGGCTTTGTCGAGATGAGTAACGTGCAGCTAGTTGAAGAGATGACTGACCTTATCACAGGTCAGCGTGCATACGAGGCAAACTCAAAGGCGATAACTACGAGTGATTCGATGTTAGAGATAGTAAATGGACTTAAAAGGTAGGTGATATGGACGCGACTTTGGCTATTGTTGGACTTATACTCGTTGCTTTTACGCTTGATGTTTTTTACTTTTCACATAAAACCCCAAAGGGCAAGGGTCCAAAAGGGCAGGTACATTAAATTTATAAGCCATTGTAAATTTGGCAGTCTTCGTCGTTGCCTAGCTCGCAAGACTTGCCAAAGTATTTTTTAGCTAAATTTTTATCTCCTTTTGCTTCAAAATAAATAACCCCAAGGTTGTGGCAACCATCGCCAAAGTCCATTTCGCAAGCTTTTATGAAGAGTTTGCTAGCTCTTTTTTGATCTTTTTCTACGTATTTTCCGCTATAAAGCATCATGCCAAGGCTATTGCAGCCTGCTGGAGCGTCTAGGTCGCAGCTCTTTTCAAAGAGCTCTTTTGCCTTTTTGGCGTCTTGCTTTACGCCATTTCCGTCATAGTATAAAAGCGCAAGGCCGTAGTATCCGTCGCCATCTTTTAGCTCGCATGCCCTTAAAAAGAGCTCTTTTGACTTTTGATAGTTTTTATCTAGCGTATGGACAAAGCCGAGCCTTGCGCAGCCAAAGCCGTCGTTTAGCTCGCAGCCCTTTTGGTAAAATTTGGCTGCATTTTTGTTATTTACATCTTTTATGTAGTCCATGTCGTAGAGTACGCCCACGCTACTGCAGGCACTTGCGTGTTTTAGCTCGCAAGCTTTTTTGTAAAACTCGCCCGCTTTTTGGTAGGCTTTGCTCTCTTGATAGATAGCTCCAAGCTCGTAGCAGCTTGTGGCGTCAGCCTTTTCGCACTTTGTCTCAAGCGCTTTTTGGTCTAAATTTGCACTCCACAAAAGAGCTGCAGAAGATAAAAGTAAAACGATCTTTTTCATTGCCTGCCTTTTTAAAAATTTAAATAAGTTTAGATAAAAATGTCTAAATTTATAGTAAATATATTCTCATTATCGTTTAGGATGTGAAATTTAATACCCAAGAGAATTTAGCAAATTTCTCATATCGCAGCCCTTTTTAAAGCCTAGCTCGCATGATCTTTGAAAGTAGCTTTTGGCAGTCGTTTTATCCTCTTTTTTGCCGTTATCTAAAAGCGCGTAGTTAAGAAATCTAGCGTATCTATTTAATATGATAGTTTGATTAAGCTCGCTACTAACGTCGTTGTAGCCATTTATATAGATGAGCGCAGCGCTGTAGCAACCCTCTTTCATATCATTTTTGCAAGCTAGTAAAAATATCTCTTGTAGCTTTTTAAACTCTTTATCATCGCTTGATGAGTTATAAATTTTTGTAGCAGCCTTGTAACAGCTCGTTAAATTTGCTCTTATATCGCCATCGCTTTGGCATATCTCGTCTAAATTTTCTGCATTTAGAAGCAAAAAGAGAGATAAAGAAAAAATTAGCTTTTTCATAAACGCTCTTTAGTGAAAATCTCTAACTATCTCGCAAGCCTCTTTAAGACCTAGTTTGCAAGCTTTGTTAAGCTCTTTTTTTGACAGCTTTTTATCCTTTTTTGTCCCTATGCCATGGTAATAAAAATATGCGAGATGTTTGCACCCACTTGCGCTATCTAGCCTGCACGCTTTGTTGTAATACCTAAACGCCACTTCATCATCTTTTTCTACGCCAAGTGCGTCGTCGTAAAGGCTGGCTAGGTTATTACAAGCATCGGCAAAGTCAAGCTTGCAAGCTTTAAAATAGAGCTTGCTAGCCTTTTCATACTCTTTTTGCTCTTGATATAAGCTCGCTAGGTTGTAGCAAGAGATGCTAAAGTCGCTATCACAAGCCTTTTTGTAAAGCTTTATCGCTTCTTTGTAGTCGCGCTTTACGCCTGGCGTGTTGTGGTATAAAACTGCTAGATTGTAGCATCCTTCATAGAAATTTTGCTCACAAACTTCTTTGTAAATTTTGCTTGCCTTTTTATAATCTCTTTTTACGCCGCCGCCGTTATTATATAAAACTGCGACGTTAAAACAGCTTTGTATAAAAGCTAGATCGCAGCCTTTTTTAAAAGCTTCTAAAGCCATTTTGTGATCTTTCATCTCTTGATACTCAACACCAAGGTTGTGACAGGCAAATTTGTTATTTTCATCGCAAGCTTTGTTAAGAATTTCTAGTGATTTTGTCACGTCTTTTTTTACGCCAAGCCCATTTTTATAAAACTCAGCCAGATAGATGCATGCGTCTAAATTTTTAACCTCGCACTCACTTTTATAAACTCCAAATAGCCTTTTATACTCATCATCGCTATATTTGCGGCTAAAGTTGATGCAGTTATCCTCGATGTTGCAGCTATTTGCTTGAGGGATTTTGATATTTGGATTTGTCATTAGAGCTATTAAATTTAGTGTTAAAAATATTAGTAAAACTATCTTTTTCATAGAAATTTTCTTTATAAATTTTGTTGTTATTTTATAAAATTTAGTTTTAAAATGCGAAAAGGTCATTAAATTTATAAGAACAAAATCTATTCTTTAAATTTAACTCTTTTAAATATATTCTTAGCCTTTTTTGGTATTTTTAGTTAGTAAATTTTACAAGGAGAAATAATGAAAATAAACAAAATTTTATTTTTAGTCGCTCTATTTTTGGGCTTTGGCGTGGCAAACGCACAAGACAGCTTTCAGCATATCAGAAACGCTACCGCAAAGATAAACTATGCGGGAGTGAACTTTTTGCTCGACCCGTATCTTGCACCAAAGGGTAAATATCCTGGCTTTGAGGGGACGCTAAACTCACACCTTAGAAATCCTTTGATAGAACTTCCTATGGATGCAAAAGATGTGTATAAGGGCGTCGATGCGATCATCGTTACGCACACGCATCCTGATCACTGGGATGAGGTCGCGGCTGAAATTTTACCTAAAGATATCGTTATCTTTGCTCAGCATAACGATGATGCGGCGCTAATCAAAAAGCAAGGCTTTAAAGACGTAAGAGTGCTAGACGAATCGGCTGAATTTAAAGGAGTGAAACTATATAAAGCAGGCGGCGCTCACGGCACGGTAGAGATGTATGAAAACAAGCAGCTTGGTGCTATTTTGGGCGATGCGATGGGCGTAGTGTTTGAAGCAAAGGGGCACAAGACGCTTTATGTCATGGGCGATACGCTTTGGACTGCGGACGTAAATAAGGCTCTAAACAAATTTAATCCTAGTGTAGTCGTGATGAATACGGGAGACGCTCGCGTGCTAGCATTTCCTGACAACGGTATCATAATGGGTAAAGCCGACGTAGCTCATGCCGCAAAAGTGCTTAATGGCGCGACTATCATTGCAGTGCATATGGACGCCGTAAATCACACAAGTGTAAGCCGTAAGGATCTTCGTGAATTTGTTAAAAAAGAAGGTATAGAGAGCAAGATCACTATCCCAAATGACGGCGAGATCATCAAATTTTAATCTCAAATTTTACCCTACAAGGCTAGAATTTCTAGCCTTTATCCTAAATTTTCAAATTTTTGCTAACATTTTGGCTTTTATTAAGGTAAAAATTTGACATTTAACTACGTTTTTAAACTATCCATTCCTATCTTTATGGGCTATTTTCCGCTTGGTGTCGCCTTTGGCGTGCTGGCAAAAAGCATGGGAGTGAGCGCATTTATCGCTGTGGCACTTAGCACGCTAGCATACGGTGGAGCAGCGCAGTTTATGATGCTCTCGCTCTTTAGCGTTGGCACGAGCTATGTTGAGGTCTTTATCGTGAGCTACCTTGTAAATTTGCGCCACACTTTTTATGGAATTTCACTTTTAAAAGAGTATGGCGGGATCAAATTTAGGCTTTTAAACATCGCTTTGCTAACAGATGAGACCTTTGCGATATTTAAAAATTTAGGGCTAAAGGATGCAAGTGAGCGAAGTTTTGTCTTTACCTGGCTAAATCTCTTATCTTGGTCTTACTGGGCGGCTGGGACGCTGCTTGGAGCGATACTTGGCGATCTTATAAAGGCCGATACAAAGGGGCTTGAGTTTAGTTTGACCTCGCTTTTTATAGTGGTCGTCATCGAGATGTTTAAAAATGATAAAAACTACCGCGTGCTCTTTGCGGCGGTCTTTTTTGGCGTGCTTGGAGTGAGCCTGTTTCCAGCTAAATTTGTGCTTGTTGGCTCGATGGCGCTTTGTTTTGTATTTTTGCTTTTGTTTAAGGATAAAATTTGATAAGTGTAAGCTCAAGCGAGATGGTGCTTTTTGTGGCGGTGCTTTTAAGTGCCTTGGCTACTTTTATAACGAGAGTGACGCCATTTTATGCGTTAAGAAACTATAAGCCAAATCCTTATTTAGACGCTATCGAGAAGCATATGGGTATGATGATAATGGTCGTTTTGGTCTGCTACGGGCTAAAAGATACGAAATTTAGCGAGTTTCCATATGGCTTAAGCGAGATAGTGGCGGTTTTTACGGCTATTTTGGTGCATTTAAAGTTTAAAAACGCTCTTCTTAGCATAGTCGTTTCAACCGGAATTTATATGC